>CAZLKK010000539.1:0-1502 GCA_964559995.1 uncultured Chloroflexaceae bacterium | reverse complement strand
CTGATACCGACTGGCACCATTGGGCATGTACCTACAACGCCGACACCCGCGAACGGGTGCTCTACCGGGATGGGCAGGCGATAGCCCGTAACTATGCCCCAACGCACTATCAAGGGACGGGCAATCTGGCTATTGGGTACCTCCCCTGGAACGCGAGTCTTTTCTACAAAGGGTTGCTTGACGACATAGCAATCTTCAACAAATCTCTCTCGACAGATGAGGTGCAAGTGTTGGCACAGAACAACGCCGTAACCTATCACCTTGACCTATCGCTAGATGATGCCGCTGGCACAACGACTATCAATGACTCATCTGGCAACAACCATACCGTAACGTGTAGCGGGGCATCCTGCCCAGAGTTTGGGCGCGAGGGCAAGGTGGGCACAGCCGCCTACTTCTCCAACGACAGCATGCAAACGACTGCGCCCATCAACCTTGCCAACCAGTCATTTAGTGTGGCGTTGTGGGCAAAGCGGGATGGCATTAACCAAACGGATTTTGCCATTATGCAGGGTGAAGAAGCCGTCAACAAGGGCTTACATATCGGTTTCCACAATACCAACCAATTTGCCTGTGCGTTCTGGGCAAACGACCTGAATAGCCCTACGGGATATACCGACACCGATTGGCACCACTGGATATGCAGCTATGATGCCGATACCCGCTTACGCACTATGTACCGCGATGGCGAGATTGTCGCGCAGGATATTGCTACTGAACACTACCAGGGCAGTGGGGTCTTACGTATTGGTACACCATTGCGTAGCGAATGGGCATTTGATGGGCTATTGGACAACGTACAAGTGCTGGATTACGCGGTGAGTCCGTTGGAAGCGCAAGCCTTGCGAAACAACAACCTGCCTCGTGGGACGGAACGCTACCTCTGGAGTCTCCCCACTCCCAATGCATGGGAAGCTAGGTATGCCATCTATGCCCGTGCTACCGACAAGGCAACCAACCGTGGCGATTTGTTCCAAAGCCAGATGGTGTGGGCAGGCGAAATAGATACCCTCGCCCCACGACTAGACTGGCATCCCTACAAATGGCGCAAAGCTCCCGGTGATAGTAATAGTTTCGGTTGGTGGGGGAACTACTGTTCAACTGAGGATATAAACATCAATCCCCATACCTTCACTTGCAGAATCCTTGTAGATAAGTGGGGATATAGATACTTTAAATGGTTTTCCATTGCACGACGTATGAACCTTGCGCCGCAGTGGTGGAATCCAGTTAGCCAAAATAGCCCCCGCATCTACCGGTTGGAAACTCATCATGATTACGGTAATGAATTAGGTCAGTATGATACGGTCTTGATACAAGCCTGTGATGTACATGGCAATTGTAATGAGATGCATACGACTGTTCATGAAGGAAGTAATCTGGCACAAACAGCACAGCAGCAGCCAATAGAGACGATCATCTTTCAATCAGACCACTCTTCCCAAGTCGTTAATACCACGCAGCAGCTCACCGTCACGACCATTGCCCAAGCCGATGCAACT
>CAZLKK010000538.1:0-1513 GCA_964559995.1 uncultured Chloroflexaceae bacterium | reverse complement strand
TTCCACTGCCAGCGGGTTTAGGTCTACCCCATAGATGCAGTGCTCAACCAACTCCCGCTTAGATTCCTCTACCTCTGCTTCCGTTGGTTTGCACCAAGCAAGATACGCCTGCTGGCGTTCATAAAAGGATTCCTCAGTTTCTCCAGGTATGCGCTGTGGTGCGGGAGTATCTGTCCGTTTTTTCGCCGTTGCATGCTGTTGGGCTAGATAGGTGAGAGCCATGACGAGAAAATGTCCACTACCCATAGACGGATCGAGAATGGCGATATGCTCAATCTCTTCTGCCTGTTTGTTGGTACAGAGGGGTTCAAGCGTCTGCTGCACAATATAGTCCACGATGTACTCTGGCGTATAGTAGCTCCCCGATGTGCGGCGTTGACTGATACGCTCGCCTGCGGTACTGACCAAATGCACCGTCCCATTGTCCCATGCTAAATGGTGATCCAACAACCCTTCATAGATGCTTCCCAAATGGCGGGTTTCTATATCTCGATAGCTTATCAACAGCATTTTGCCATCCTGCTTGACCCGCACGAGGTGGGCTACTGCTCGCGCCAGAAACGCATCGGGGACTGTTACCCCCTCAAATCGTTCAGGACGAAACAACCCCCCATTATAGGGAAAGGTCGTGGTATCGGGGTTGCCGGTGGTAAGATTGGCAAAAAGAACTTCAAGATTCTTCCAATAGATAATGCTCTGTGGTGACGTACCGAGGGGAAGTTGAGGATTGTCTAAATTGGCGAGCATATCATCTTGAATCTTGCGAAAGCCATACCGTTGTTGGTACAGGGGATGATGTACCGGTAAGAGTCTGCGGTCTTCGGCAAATTTGAGAAAGAGTAACCGATACAGCAGAATAATCGCTTGCTCATATATCGTGGCTAGATGAGCAATAGCGGGTGAGGGGTGGGTCGAGACAATGCCACGGGCAAATTCTTCTACCACAAGGTACGCTTGTTCACGGAGCGAGTCTTGTATCCCTATGGCATGGGTTTTGCTGCCCTGGTAGAGGGACTCTAGGCGAGGTTGTCGTCCGTGACGGTTGAATGCCGTTTGGGAGAAACAGGCATAGAACCACCAAAACGGTTCTTGTTGGGCAGTTTGATCAGGCATTTCTAAGATAGTTTTGAGGTGTATTTCGAGGTACCTATCAAAGCGGGGAGGATCGAAACGGCGATAGACTCGCCAGCGGTGTCCATCGGTCAGGATACCCCAGGGAACGCCCGTAAAGGTAAGATAGTCAATGATTTGGCGCACAGGATGGGCATGCCCCTTTGCCCCCTTTGGGTTGAAGTCTTTGCCGACCTGCTCCACCTCAACCAGCGCAAGCGCATCAGCATACCGCTCACTTGCCGGCTGGTTATTCGCAACCCGCTCGGCAAATGTGGTAAGGGTTGGGCTATCCGCAAAGAGCGTCAGGTCTACCCGTTGGGTAGTTGCCCCTTCCCGTGGGACACTCCCTTGACTAGAGACTTTCATCCCAAGTGTTTCGCACACATTCCGCACAAAATAC
>CAZLKK010000537.1:0-1514 GCA_964559995.1 uncultured Chloroflexaceae bacterium | reverse complement strand
GGTTTTTAGCAAAATAGGAGGTAACAGTATGGCAGAAGTAACCGGAAACACTCGTATGGAATCGGACAGCATGGGGCAGATAGCGGTGCCAACAGACCGCTACTGGGGCGCACAGACGCAGCGTTCTCTGCACCATTTCGACATTGGTAACGATGTGATGCCCCGCGAGATGATACGGGCTATGGGCATCCTCAAACTGGCAGCAGCAGAGGTGAACCGCGACCTGGGCAAGCTCCCCGAAGACAAGGCAACGCTCATGGTCAACGCGGCGCAGGAGGTCATCGAGGGCAAGCTAGATGACCATTTCCCGCTGCGTATCTGGCAGACCGGCAGCGGCACCCAAAGCAACATGAACTCCAACGAGGTCATCTCCAACCGCGCTATTGAGATGGCAGGCGGCGAGATGGGCAGCAAACAGCCGGTCCACCCGAACGATCACGTCAATATGTCGCAGTCATCCAATGACACCTTCCCCACGGCAATGCACATTGCGGCGGTTGAGCAGATAACGCATGTACTGCTGCCAAGCGTCCAAGAGCTACGCGATGCCCTCGACGCGAAGGCAAAGGAGTTTGCCGAGATTGTGAAGATTGGGCGCACCCACCTGATGGATGCGGTGCCGCTTACGCTTGGGCAGGAGTTCTCTGGCTATGTGGCACAGCTTGACCAGGATATGGAGCGGGTACGGGCTTCCCTGCCCCATCTGTATGAACTGGCACTAGGGGGTACCGCGGTGGGTACGGGGCTAAATACCCACCCAGAGTTTGCCTCGCGGGTGGCGCAGAAGATAGCTAGTTATACCAAGCTCCCCTTCATCTCCGCGTCAAACAAATTTGCCGCGTTAGCCTCGCACGATGCTGTCGTGATGGCAAGCGGTGCGCTCAAGACGCTGGCGTGTTCGCTGATGAAGATTGCCAATGATGTGCGCTGGCTTGGTTCAGGTCCACGCTGTGGGCTTGGTGAGCTTATCTTGCCTGCTAATGAGCCGGGGTCGTCTATTATGCCTGGCAAGGTGAACCCCACGCAAAGCGAGGCAATAACGATGGTCTGTGTGCAGGTTATTGGTAATGATACCGCCATTGCCATTGCCGGCACGCAGGGCAACTTTGAACTTAACGTCTTTAAGCCGGTGATGATCTACAACCTGCTCCATTCCATTCGGTTGTTGGCAGACAGTTGTGCTTCGTTCCGTGAGTTCTGTGTGGTGGGTATTGAGCCAAACAAGGAGCAAATCCAGCACTTCTTGACTAATTCGCTCATGCTGGTGACAGCCCTCAACCCGCACATCGGCTATGACAATGCGGCAAAGGTGGCAAAGAAGGCGTATGAAGAACGCTCAACGCTGCGTGAGGCATGTGCTGCGCTTGGCTTGCTCACGGCAGAACAGTTTGACTCGCTGGTGAAACCAGAGGAAATGACGGGACCAAAGGCGTAGTGCCTACCAGGGGGATTGGGGGCAAGGGGGAGCGGGTCTTTGAAGCGCAAAGCGCAAAGCGCAAAACGTGGAGAGCCGT
>CAZLKK010000536.1:0-1524 GCA_964559995.1 uncultured Chloroflexaceae bacterium | reverse complement strand
AGGGGGAGCCGACCCCTGCCCGGCGGTTCCCTTTCTCCCCCAGGGGGGAAGGGTTAGGGATGGGGGGTTGCCCGATAGGGCGCACCGCCGTGCGCCCCCTACATCCGCTCGTTGACCCTCACAGCTCGTTTGGTGGGCGAGGGGGAGCCGAACATCCCCTGCTCCCCACACCCAAAACCTACAACTTCTATGGTACAATAGTCACGGGGACAATTGCCCCCTATGGAAATCTCTACTTCAAGAACGCGACAAACGCAACAGCGACAAAGGATATGAGAAATGCAGGCTCAGGAAGTTACCCAAGAATGGCTCCAAGGTATCACGTATCACGTACAATCACCCTATAGACCGCCGACCATTGAGGGGGTTGTACTGAAAGACCTTGTGGTTCACTTGGATGGTCGGGGAGATGTGATTGAGTTGTGGAGCAAGCCCTGGATAGAACGTGATGGTCTCGTGTATCCTGAGCATGTCTACCAGAGTGCCACAGACTACGGTGTGGTGAAGTGCTGGCATTTTCACCAACTCCACACTGACCAGTTTACCGTCACGCGGGGCAAGCTCCAGGTGACGCTGGTAGACATCCGCCCCGATTCGCCAACGTTTGGGCATGTCAACCCTATCTTCCTCGGGGCAACCCGTCCGCGGTTGATCAAGATACCCCCTATGATCATGCATGGATGGAAAGCCCTCTCTGAACCAGAGGTTATTGTGGTCAATTTCCAATCGCATGTGTATGAGTCTACCGATGAGTTTCGGGTGCCGTGGGACTGTGTATTGGCTGATGTGTGGGAGCCACGCAACGGGTAGATTGAGGTTGTTCCCCCTGCTATCGTATCTTTCACAAAGATAGCCCGTAAAGCCCACCAGCTGTAGCGGTGGGATAAAAGGGCTTCGTGAGTATGTGCGGGGGGAGCCAAATACCCCCTTCTCCCCTCGGTGAGGGCAGGGGCAAGGGATGGGGGCTGCCCGGTGAGACATTACTCTCCCCTAACCTACCCTTGTAAGTAGGGATAAGGGGGGGATCGGACTTTGACGTAGCCCTACGGACAGGGGAAGTTGACACCATGAAACGCCTGTGCTATCATACCCAAAGCTAGACCCTATGAAGAGATACCTACCCATATGTCGCTGGACCTGACCAACCTAAGCCAACAAGTACGCCAAATGAGCACCATCCTAGCAGGCTACACCAGCGAGATGCAAGCGCACATAAGCAAGCTCCGCGAAGTCTACCAGAGCCAGTATGGACAAGAGCAACATTGGAAAGAACGGGTAGAAGATACCCGCAAAACTGCCCCCTGGCAAATGCTCGCACGCCCTACCGAAGAGCCAATTGATACCGTCTACGAGCTGCCAGAACGTCCCCCCACCTATACGCTAGTGGCTACTGACGGCTCACAAGTAGACAAAGATCGCCATAGCTTCGCTACCTACTTTCTTGTCAACATCGGGTGTGTCTACTTACGCTACGGTACCAACCCCGAAGC
Organism: uncultured Chloroflexaceae bacterium; assembly: GCA_964559995.1. GTDB lineage: Bacteria > Chloroflexota > Chloroflexia > Chloroflexales > Chloroflexaceae > JAAUSY01. The sequence continues at coordinate 34 of CAZLKK010000536.1, read as the reverse complement.
CCGGCTCTTCTCCATCCCCACGCTTGCCTACCGT
>CAZLKK010000535.1:0-1534 GCA_964559995.1 uncultured Chloroflexaceae bacterium | reverse complement strand
CCAGTATATCAGCACGAATGCTGCCAACAAAAGGGGGACAATGCCAGTATACTGGCGGAGCCTGCCAATCAGCATCGCTAGACCAATGGCAAAGATTGGCGTACACTCTATCAACCGTCTGAAGCCAAACGACCCCGACAGATGCCATGTCGTGCCAAAGCTGCCATTGAGGTAGGTTTGTACAATGAAGCCAAGCAATAACAGCAGGGCAAGCAGACTATCGCGGCGGGCAAGCCAGAGCAACCCTAGCAACCCTAGCAGCAAAACGGGACTCCAAAAAAATGCCCCGTGGTGGGGGTGAAAAAGCGTATCAAAAAAGTGTGGGCTAATGCCGCCAGACGATGACAGTTTGCCAGAAACGACAGTTGATGGGAAGGGGCGACCATTTAGCAGTTGGTACTTGATAAGCTGTGGGATGAGGGCGAGGGCTAGACAGCACATGAATAACATATGCCCCTTGAACAGGGCGATAGCTTCTTTTAGCCAGCTTCTTTTTCGCCACACCTGCTTGTCGCCATCACCCCCCCTACGGGCATCTACCAGGATGCGACCATAAGCTATCACTCCCTCGATAGCAGGCAGCAGCATGAAGAGTGCCATTTGCTCACGGGTAATTGCCATGAGACCGCCGATAATGCCAAGCATAGCCCATGTGCCAAGCGAACGCTGTGACCGCCGCGCAATGAGCAAAGGGGTAGCCGCTTGCGCTTGTCCCGTATGCTGTGGGGGATGGGGTTGTTCTTTGCCAAGCCACAGCGTCAGGAAAAGGGCAAACAGAAAAAAGGCTGTCGCATGCGCCCAGGGCATGGCGATATAGGTATAGAAGACTAGCGGCGAGGCTAACCATGTCGTGATGGTAGCGAGGGCAGCGGCAAAGTTGCCAGCATAGCGGCGGGCGAGGCGATAGGTCAACAATAGCCCTAGCAACGAGTAGAGCGCGGACATGAAGCAGACAGACCAGATATACGGCTTGGAGTAGCCATCGGCAGCAACATCTGCCCCAAAGAACCGCGCTACCCTCACCCCCACATCTGCCAACACAAAGCCCGGCGACCACATCAGTGATGCCCCGATGGGGGCAAGGTTGCGGAGTTTGCCGGTGCGTGGGTTGACCGGCGGGTCATCCGGGCGGTGGCGCAGCAGCGCATTGTAGACGGCAGGGTCGTTGTTCTGCTTGCCCACCTCAGCAAAATGCTCATACTCATTGCGAAAGTCTAGGTCGCCATCAAAGTAGATGGAGCGTATGTAGGCGTAGTACTGTACTTCGTCGGTGGCGTAAACCCGTGGGGTGCTGAGGGGGAGCAACACCAAAAAGGTGAGCAGAATAGCGAGCAAGCCTGGGTCATTGATACGGGCGAGTAGGCTATGGTGCGTCAGTGATTGTATAGCTGGACTGCGTAACAGTGAACTCATAGATTTGTATGGTTAGTCCTTAAAATAGCATACCGTTTTTTGGTCATAGGCGGGTACTATTATAGCATACTGGCTTCACTTGCGTACCGCGTATGCAACGTCCGGTTTGCTCCCTCCCCTG
>CAZLKK010000534.1:0-1549 GCA_964559995.1 uncultured Chloroflexaceae bacterium | reverse complement strand
CTGCGCTCGCTGGTCCCGATGCGTTGGTGTTGTTGCAGGTGGCTGTAGAGTAGGGGGTAGGGGACACAAAGGGCAGGTCTTATGGTAAGCCCCTCGACGGTAGACCAAACTTGTCGCATATTTCCCAAATTCATGTACAATGAGCATGCAATCTCGCACTTGCTTTGGAAAGTTCGGGATATTTAAGAGAGGCTCTTTTCTGTAAAGAGCACCTAATAATCCATAGGAGGATGCATGATGGCTCATCGATACCCTCATCGGTTGCTTATCTTGATGGTGCTGATAGCGGGACTCCTCCCGTTCCAGACTACGCACAGCCAGGGAGACAACCAACACCCACGACTCTACTTCACCACGCAGGAACTAGATACCCTACGCCAACAAGCAGCAACCACTCACAACGCTATGTGGCTCGTTATCAAGACCTATGTAGATGGTGAACAGGACACCTCACCCAAAACAAGCCCCCCCAACAAGAACCTGGATACCTTTCGCAATGCGGGAAATCAGCTTATGGTTTTTGGGTTCGCCTGTGCCATAGACGACACCTACTGTCCCCTAGCGCGTGATTATCTGCTGGCATACGTGCAGTGGGAGCAGTGGGACATCCCCGACCACCGCGACCTGGGACATGCCCATCTGCTGCTTGGCTCTGCGCTTGCCTATGATTGGACATATACCCATCTCAGCGAGTCGGAACGGGCTACCGTGCGAACCCACCTGGGAGACCGCGCCGAGCAGATGTATGAAGCCAGTACCGCTCAAGACTATGTGGAAGAATGGCATAACTGGTGGCCCAAGTCGTATATGCAGAACCACTGCGGCACGAACTACAGCGGTATGGGCATGGCAGGTCTTGCGCTCAAGGGTGAGGATGATCGCGCCCAAAAATGGATAGACCGCGCCGCAGAGCAAATCGGCAACATCCAGCTGTTGCAAGAAGGCATCGGCGATGGGACGTGGCATGAGGGCATTGCTTATCAATCCTATGCCCACACGATGTAGCGTACATTATGGCATTTGGTAATTTTGAGTGGAGTTGGGGAGATGGGCGCAGCCTGCATATCTTGCGCTACAGTGCTGCCGAATACCAAGACGGCTATGCCCAATGGTTGGCAAACGAATTGGCAAAACTGGATGGGCGCGATAGCTCCATTTGGAATGCGCCGTGGTGTGTGCTGGAGTTTCTGCACTACGATGCAACGGTAGACCCGGTATCCCCCGAAGGCAAGCGCAAAGGCGCACGTACTTTCCCTGACCTAGAAGGGGTTATCTGGCGCACCGGCTGGCAGCAAGATGATCTGGTCTTTGCGCTCAAGAGTGGACCGTTTGGGGGTCGCTATGCCTACGACACCTTTACCCAGGGGAAACCGCCCTGGGAGCCGCCATGTGACGAAAACGACTGTAGCTTGAACATTGGGCATGACCACGACGATACCAACACCTTTTACCTCTACCGCAATGGCGAATGGCTTGCGCCAGAGACCGTTACCTATGGTCCTACGGATACTTCCTACCACAATACGCTGTTGGTCGATGGTCAGGGGCA
>CAZLKK010000533.1:641-1550 GCA_964559995.1 uncultured Chloroflexaceae bacterium | reverse complement strand
GTGGCGTTTCAGCGCGAATAGCTAATCCCAATCGATTGGCCCAACCATCACGGTTGGACAGACTGGGGGGCAGTACGACGCCCAATCCACTGTCCTGTAGCTGCAGGATATCCATAGGTTGGTTTTCGCTTTGGCAATATCAGCAGCACTCTTGGTTGCCTTGAGTTTTTGTATTTGTCGCAGTTCTTTTATGCCAGAACGCAGACCATTAGACCCGAGAACTCCTTTTATCGCAACTTTTGCCCAAGAAGAGGTGGCAACAGTTTGTTGTTCTGGGGTTATCGACTTGGCTTTCATCGCCACTTGAAAACTGTTTATCGCGGAAGCTATGCCTGCGGTGGTCGGATATTCGGTAGTCTGGGTTGCGGTAGCACGTTCAGCATTGGTAAAAGTAGCGAACGATGTTGGGATGTTGCCCTGCGCCAAGCTGCCGAGGTAGGCAAAGTAGCCTGTTTGGGACATCCCATTGTTGGGGTAATAGCTCTCAATAAGGGAAAAAGCTGCTTCTTGGCTTTGGAATGTCCGTTGTAGCTCGGCATCATTTGATGGGGGAATAGCAGTCGTTTTGGGGACACCAGCTAATAGGGCTACCGCAAAACTCTTGAGATAGACCATTTGACCATTGAGGACATCGGTATCCGCCGTTTGTTGTTGCAAGAGGGGGGTGAGGGTGTTGGTGAGATGTTGTTCATACTGATCTATATCGGCATATTGCCAGTTGATCCCATTAAACTGAAACGGCGACCATTTCATCATCACCTGTTGGTCGATAGGAACATTGCTAGGGTCCAGATCAATCGTTAGGGATGAACCGGGTAGGTGTCCATTTTGGGGGGGAGCGGTGGTATTGTTGGTCTGTACAATACTTGATTTTACTATTCATATATTCCATTATTTTAACAACGTGAG
>CAZLKK010000533.1:0-631 GCA_964559995.1 uncultured Chloroflexaceae bacterium | reverse complement strand
CTTGATTCCATATCCAATGTGGCAATACGCGAGTACGTTTCTTCCAGAAAAAGAATAGTGCCAAAGGGCGCAGTGCCATACGATTGGGTGAGGATTTCTTGGTTGTATTGTGTGGCAAACGATGCTATATCTGTTTCATCGTTGAGCGTTTCCATGCGTACCCGGAGAGCTTCTTTAGGAATACCCCAACGTTCTGTATCGGTGGTTTGGCTGTTGCTTGCGCTATCAAATCGCCGTTGTAGTTCTGCTAAGGTTATATCGTCACGCCCCAGGAGGAAGCTCTTTTCCAGACCACGGGCAATATTCCACAAATGCGATTGGTAACTGCCACCGTTGGGGTCTGGTTGGGTAATAGCCGCAATCTTGCCGCCGTGGTCTTCTTGGACAGTCAACCCGGTCATATACCATTTTTCATAGTAGGTATGGACGAGGCTTACCGATGATTCCCAATTGGCTTTGTCGCTACACCAGGCATCATAGCGGACGCTTTCATCTTCTTCATCTGGGGAAAAATCCGCTGGTACGGCAGTACAATGCTCATTGATCATCTGGACTAGCCAAGCCAAACGCATAGATTGCGCTTTGCCAAAGTTGTCGCTATTGGGGCGATAGAGCATACGTCCCGAAAAAG
>CAZLKK010000532.1:0-1555 GCA_964559995.1 uncultured Chloroflexaceae bacterium | reverse complement strand
GAACTCTTCTGTAACGAGGTGATGCTGCTGCCCTACTACATCGCCACGCTCAATATTGAGCATGCCTACTACGAACGGGCGGGTAGGTATGCGCCGTTTGATGGCATATGCTTCATAGACACGCTAGATATGGACAACGCGCAAACGAGTATGTTTAGCTTAGAAAACACCCGACGGGTGCGGCGGGAGCAGGATGCAGACATTATGATCATCATTGGCAACCCGCCGTATAATATGGGGCAGGTCAATGAAAATGACAACAACAAAAACCGCGATTATACCCAAGTAAACCAGCGGGTGCGCGAGACCTACGCCAAAGATTCTCAAGCATCGAACAGAAATGCCTTGAGTGATATGTACGTCAAGTTTTTTCGGTGGGCAACAGACCGCCTGAATGAGCAAGATGGGATTGTCTGTTTTGTCAGTAACAATGGGTTTCTGGATGGGATTGCCTTTGATGGATTTCGCAAACATCTAGCAGAGGACTTTACCCATATCTACCATCTGAATTTGGGAGGCAATGCCCGACGAGGCAAGGGGGGGAATGTCTTTGATATTCGCGTAGGGGTGGGGATTACGCTGTTGGTTCGCAAAGCATCCCACACCACCCGTCAACTGTACTACTATCACGTCCCAGAGGAATGGCACAAGCAAGACAAACTGGCATTTTTGGAAACAGCCGGCGACATATCGGGGGTTTCATGGGATGTGCTACAACCAACTCCCACGTATGCTTGGTTGACGGATGGGTTGCAGGGGGAATTTGCCAACTTTTTGCCTATGGGAACACGAAAAACAAAGACGGCTTCAAGTATGGATGTCCCATCAATGTTTAAAACCTATTCAAGAGGAGTTGCTACCAGTCGTGATGCATGGGCATACAATTTTAGGCAAAAGACCCTCACAACAAATATCCAGCGGTTAGTAAGCACCTATAATGGGGAAGTAGATCGATGGAAACGCGAACATCAGGAGTCAACACGGGTAGATAATTTCGTCAAATACCATGACCAAGAAATCAAGTGGAGTCGGGACCTAAAACTAGATATGCAACGGGGGCATTATGCAACCTTTACGGATGATAAAGTACGATACTCGTTATATCGCCCTTTCTGTAAGCAATATCTCTTTTTTGATCGGGTACTCAATGAGGAAGTCTATGTTGTTCCTTCCATCTTCCCCACACCGGCTACAGAAGCAGAAAATGTAGTTATCTGTGTAAGTAGTATTGGGCATCGTGCGCCATTTACCGTATTGGTGGCTAATATCATCCCCAATCTCACCATCAATGCTATGGATGGGTTTCAGTGTTTCCCCTTCTACACCTATGATGAAGACGGCAGCAACCGCCGCGAGAATATCACCGATTGGGCGTTGGCGCAGTTCGTATCGTGCTACGGGGATAGAGTGGGCAAGTGGGACATCTTCTGGTATACCTACGCGCTGCTCCACCACCCCACCTACCGCGAACGCTATGCCGAAAATCTGCGAATGGAACTTCCCCGCATCCCGCTGCTTGGCGATAGCGAGACTTTTCACACCCTCGCATCACTGG
>CAZLKK010000531.1:0-1565 GCA_964559995.1 uncultured Chloroflexaceae bacterium | reverse complement strand
CGTTGGCTGATGCGCTCGCCTGCGGTACTGACCAGATGCACCGTCCCATGTTCGCGTTCTAAATGGTGATCCAACAACCCCTCGTAGATGCTCCCCAAATGGCGCGTTTCTATATCCCGATAGCTTATCAATAGCATTTTGCCATCTTGGTTGACCCGCACAAGGTGGGCTACTGCTCGCGCCAGAAACGCATCGGGGATCGTTACCCCCTCGAATCGTTCAGGACGGAACAATCCTCCATTGTAGGGGAAGGTCGTGGTATCTGGGTTGCCGGTGTTGAGATTGGCAAAGAGCACGTTAAGATGGTTCCAATAGAGTGTACTCTGTGGTGCTGTGCCGAGGGGAAGTTGGGGGTCATCTATATGCGCCAGCATATCATCTTGAATCTTGCGAAAGCCATACCGCAGTCGGTACAACCGATTATGCACCGGCAAAAGCTCGCGGTCTTCAGCAAACTTCAAGAAGAGCAACCGGTAGAGCAGAATAATGGCTTGATCATAGATGGTGCCAAGATTGGCAGTATCGGGGGTCGGGTGGGTTGTAACGATACCGCGGGCGAGTTCTTCAACGACCAGATACGCCTGTTCGCGGAGCGATTCTTGTATCCAAATGGCATGGTTTCTGCTGCCCTGGTAGAGGGATTCTAGGCGAGCTTGCTGTTCGTGGCGGTTGAAGGCTTCCCGTGAGAAGCAGGCATAGAACCACCAGAATGCTTCCTGCTGGGCAGTTTGGTCGCTCATTGCCAGGATGTTGGCGAGGTTCATTTCCAGGAAGAGGTCAAAGCGGGGGGGATCGAAGCGGCGATAGACCCGCCAGCGGTGTCCATCAGTCAGGATACCCCAGGGAACGCCCGTAAAGGTGAGATAGTCTATAATCTGGCGGACGGGATGATCATGCCCCTTTGCTCCCTTTGGGTTGAAGTTCTTGTCCACCTGTTTCACCTCAACTAGCGCGAGGGCATCAGCATAGCGTTCGACTGCCCGTTGGTTGTTTGCAATCCGCTCGGCAAACATATTGAGGGTTGAGCTATCTGCAAAGAGCGTGAGGTCTACCCGTTGGGTGGTTGCCCCTTCCTGCGGAACACTCCCTTGACTAGAGACCAACATACCAAGTTTTTCGCACACATTCCGCACAAAATACTCTACGTTGGCTTCACTCGATGGTAAAAGATTCTTTTGCTCATTCCAGAGCTTGAGTACCTCATCTAGCGTGGTGTTGGCAGCAGTACGGGCTTGAGCAATAGCCCTATGACCAGCGGCTTCTTCGGCAAGCAGCGGCAGGGATGAGGCTAGTGCTGCGTGAAGATAGGCTTCAAGAAACAAGCCATTGCTTTTGACAAAGGGGGGGAGTTTGGGGGTATCATCTGAAGCCATATCATAACCTTTCTGTCAAGCGGCGGGTGCTTTGGGGATATTCCCATTTGCGCTATTGTAGCATAGGTTGCGGTACTTTGATACAATCCCCCCCCTTGCCCACTCTCTCCCCCCAACCCCCTCGCCCTGGGATGGGACGCGAGGGACGGGGGAGAGGGTTGTAGGGGCGCACGGCGGTGCGCCCAATGTTCG
>CAZLKK010000530.1:0-1567 GCA_964559995.1 uncultured Chloroflexaceae bacterium | reverse complement strand
CAGTGTTTCCCCTTCTACACCTATGATGAAGACGGCAGCAACCGCCGCGAGAACATCACCGATTGGGCGTTGGCGCAGTTTGGCGAACGCTACGGGGATGGGGTGTCCAAGTGGGACATCTTCTGGTATAGTTATGCGCTACTCCACCACCCCACCTACCGCGAACGCTACGCCGAGAACCTACGAATGGAACTCCCCCGCATCCCCATGCTTGGCGATAGGGAGACCTTCCATACGTTGGCAACACTTGGTAAGCAACTTGGCGATTTGCACTTGCACTATGAACAGGGAGAGGAATACCCGCTAGAATGGCAAGAGAACCCCAACGTCCCCTGGACGTGGCGAGTTGAGCGGATGCACCTAGCTTCTGACCAGCGATCTGTGGTTGTCAATGATGCGCTTACCCTAGCGGGTGTCCCCGAAACATGCTTTGCCTACCGCCTCGGCAACCGCTCGGCGTTGGAGTGGGTAATTGACCAGTACCGCGTCAAAGCCGACTCGCGCAGCGGCATCACGAGTGACCCCAACCGCGATGATGACCAAGCGTATGTTATCCGTTTGGTAGGGCAGGTGGTGCAGGTGAGTGTGCAGACGGTGGCGTTGGTGGAGGAGATTGGGCAGGTGCCGATATGATGTAATAAGCAATATTTCTGTCTCTACTACTCCTAATGGACTCCGTTTTTCCTTACTGCACAGCGACTCTCACCCCTTCCCCAGGCTACATATCGGCGGGGGATTCGGCGCGGGCGGTGTAGTAGATGCCGAGGTAGGGCGTGTTGACACTCCCAGGGAAGTGTCCTAACGTGACGTAGGTCGCCTGCTCCACCAGATCATGGCGATAGGTGATCATTACGCTGTCACCCGGCGCATACCCATGCAATTCATCACGCAACGCAACTACACCATCCACTGGTCGCCCGTTGATGGCGATGATCGTATCCCCCCGGCTGATGCCTGTCTGGTCCACCGGACTGTCCCGCTCTATGCGCGTGATAAGGATACCGGTTTCTGGCAACAAGGCGGCACGCGATTCCCGTTTGCCCAAGTCATAGCCCATAATCCACCCCCCCACACCGCTGAACAAACTACACCAACTACACAGCACAACTCCTGCCACAAGCAGAATAAGAGGTCGCCGCCAAAGGGGGGGGCGTTCGGGGGATGAGTCCATAGGTTGTGGTTGGCTTGGTTCTGGGGGGGACTCTGGGGTTGAGTCTTCTATGTGTTCGTCTGTCATCGTCTTACCTGCTCCCGGTTTCCCTATGGTGTCCAGAGGTATTGGACTGTATGCATTATAGCATGGTGAGATGCTCATGGAGCCATGTTGCCAGCGATTCGGTTTGTGCTGGCAATAGGGGGAGCAAGCTAATGCGACTGGTATAGGTCTCTGGTGGTGTTGCGGCGGGGTAAGCAAGCGCGACATGCTGTACCCGCACCTCGCCCGTCCTGTCGCCTATGCTGCCAAGATAGGTATAGGCATCGGCTAGGGCATCCTGGGGGAGCGTGCCGCTGGTCGTCAAGCGGTATTTGGCATCCACAATGAGCAACACTGGCGGCTCATCCCCAT
>CAZLKK010000529.1:0-1579 GCA_964559995.1 uncultured Chloroflexaceae bacterium | reverse complement strand
ACTATGTGAAATTCCTGCGGTTTGGGCAGTGGCGCATAAGCCAAACGGGAGAGGGGATATTGGCGTTCATTAGCAACAATGGCTATTTGGACAATCCCACCTTTCGGGGCATGCGGGAGAGTCTGTTACAAGCATTTGATGCCATCTATATTGTCAACCTGCATGGCAACAGCCGTAGAAAGGAACGCACCCCGGATGGCACCCCAGATGACAACGTGTTTGACATTCAGCAGGGGGTGGCTATTGGCATTTTCGTCAAGACAAGCCAGCAACACAACGAACATAAGCCAGCAACACTCTCTTATACAGAATTGTGGGGGAGACGCAAGGAAAAGTACACGCAATTATTGGAGCAGGATGTAACCAAGACTACGTGGCAAATCTTGCAACCAGAGACCCCGTGGTATCTGTTCGTACCCCATAATATGGATAAGCAAGCGGAGTATGAGCAAGGATGGAAGGTAACAGAACTGTTTGTTGTTCACTCGTTGGGGATAGCTACGGCGCGTGATGATTTCACGGTTCATTGGACTCCCCAAGAGCTTGCCCAGACTATTAAGCAGTTTGCCTCCTTGTCGGAGGATGAAGCCCGTATGCAGTATGACTTGGGCAATGATACTTCTGATTGGAAAGTTGCATTTGCCCAAGCTGATGTACAGACAAACAAAGCAAATCCTACCGCTAATGCCATTCTTGCCTATCGCCCTTTTGACCAACGATACACGTTTTATACAGGGAAATCGCGTGGGTTTCTGTGTAGACCACGATCTGATGTAATGAACCAATTGCATCAACAGGAGAATATCGCGTTTTGTTGTGTGAGGCGTAGCCGCGATAACACCACCTCAAATTTCTACATCACCACAAATATTACCGACAAGTCTATCCTGTCGCCGTTGGACAATGCAAATGTGTTTCCCCTCTACCTCTACCCCAATGGACATACCCACCCATCGCTCTTTAACCACGAGAATGGTCGCCGTCCCAACTTCTCTGCCGCGTTTATCACTGAGGTAGAGGAGCAGCTAGGGCTTGCGTTCATCCCCGATGGCAATGGCGACCTAGCGACAACGGTTGGTCCCGAGGACATCTTCCACTATCTGTATGCCGTCTTGCACAACCCCCACTATCGCTCCCGCTACGCTGATTTTCTCAAGATAGACTTTCCCCATGTTCCCATCACCAATGATCTCCCGCTATTCAAGACGCTGGCAGGGTATGGGGCAACGCTGGTTGACCTCCACCTGCTACGACTCCCCGGTAGCATGGGGATAGGCGGTGCGGGGGGGGCAGCAGTGCTAGAAAACCCGGCTGATCAGGGGGTGACGCAGCATGGGGTAACAACGGCTCCTATAGAGCGGGTGCATTACGATGAACGTACCCAACAGGTGACGCTTGGACAAGGAATGTACTTTGCCGGCATAGAACCTGCAACGTGGGCAATGCAGGTAGGGGGCTATCAACCGTTGCACAAGTGGCTCAAGGATCGCAAGGGGCGGGTGCTGGCGTTTGCTGAAGCGTTGCACTACATGCGGATGGTCGTTGCGCTGCGGGAAACGCGGCGTGTGATGGGGGAGAT
>CAZLKK010000528.1:436-1622 GCA_964559995.1 uncultured Chloroflexaceae bacterium | reverse complement strand
TTGGGTTCTGATATTCCGTAGGCGCAGCCTTTCACCTTCTTTTACTCACTGAATGTTTCACCATTTCCATCATGTCTGTTCCTCAATATCTTTGCAGTTGCCCTACGCTTGTGTTTTTGTTCTGCCTGCTCCATTGCCACTTTCACTGCTTGTCGGGCAAACTCTGCCATTGATATGTCTTTATGGGCAGCGATGATTCTCAATCGTTGCCGTTCCTCAGTTGTCAGATCAAGCCGTATTTGCACTCGATTTTCAGACATATCCCTTACTTCTTTGATCGTTCCATTGCAATTGCATAATCCAACTATATTATACCACAGGTTCAAATTTTACGTTTAAACGGTAGCCGGGTGGCACACTCCATATCTAGGGCTACGTCAAAGTGGTTTGCCCCATCCCCTGCTTCTTCCCCCACCGCGAGGGGAAGGGGATGTTAGCACCCCCTCGCCCTGGGATGGAAGCAGGGGCAAGGGGAGCGGGTGGGTAAGAAGGGCAACATTGCTTTGGTTGTGCAACTTTGACGTAGCCTTGCCCGCATACTTGCTAGACACCCCCTAATCCAAAAATATGTGGTATACTGTCAAGCTAAGATGAAAAAAAGCCCCGCCCTTGGGGGGCGGGGACAAACCAATGTGATAGCTTGTTGTTTGCTCTCCATATTGTACCATAGCTCTAGGTTTTGCATGGATGATCCTATGTTGCCATCCTTGACGTTTGCGTCCGCTCCCCCACTAGCGTATTGCTGGCTATCAGCATATGTTGCCCCAGTCCCGCTTGCGCTTCTTACTTGCGGATGATGCAGGGGTTGGTAAGACGATTATGGCAGGGCTAGTTATCCGCGATATGCTGCTACGCCGCGTGCTTATTGTTCCCCCCGCTGGTCACGAGACCAACTGGGAACGGGAACTACGCTGCCTCTTCAGCCTCCCGTTTCGCATTGTGTCTGGGAGTGATGCCCACAATCCAACCCTTTTGTTGGCGACCAAAGCGACCTCGTGATTGTGAGTGTGGATACCCTCGCCGGGGATCGTCTGTTTGGGATGCTGCAAGACCGCGCTGTGTTGCCCTATGATTTGGTCATCTTTGACGAAGCCCACAAGCTCTCTGCTCATTATTACGGCTCAAAGCTCACCAAAACAGGCCGTTTCCGTCTCGGCGAGCGGCTCGGGGCCGAGACGCGGCATCT
>CAZLKK010000528.1:0-426 GCA_964559995.1 uncultured Chloroflexaceae bacterium | reverse complement strand
CCGCGAGCGAGATTTTTCCCTTTGGAAGTTGGATCGCTACCAATTGGCAGAAGCTCTGGCAGGGTGTCATGTTGATGACCAAGCTACACGCTGGCAGTTGACGTGGTGGTGTCCCCATGTGCTCTTGCTTACCGCCACCCCTCATATGGGCAAAGACTACCCTTATTTTGCCCTTTGGCGATTGTTGGAGCCAGACATCCTTACTACTCCCGAAGCTCTCGAAGCCTACCCTGATGCCGCCCGGCAACGCTCTTTCCTGCGCCGTACCAAAGAGGAAATGATTACCTTGCAGGGTGATCCCCTCTACCCCACCCGCATTAGCGACAGCCTCGGCTCCACGCCGTCTTCATGGGCGAGATAAGTGAACAGGCTCTCTATGACCAGACTACCAACTATCTTTCCCATATCTACAATCAAGCGCAACTC
>CAZLKK010000527.1:0-1639 GCA_964559995.1 uncultured Chloroflexaceae bacterium | reverse complement strand
TCAACTATGAAGGGTTGACTCGGCTAGACGAAAACCTAGAAGTTGTCCCTGGAGCCGCCGAATCCTGGGAGTACAACGAGGACTCGACGGAGATTACCTTCAACCTGCGCGAGGACTTGACCTATAGCGATGGCTCGCCCCTTACGGCAGAGGATTTTGCCTATGCTGCCTACCGTACCCTCTCCCCCGAAAACCCCGGCTACTATCAAACAACGCTGGATATGATCAAAGGGGCAGAGCAAGTCATCAATGGCGAGGGGGAGCAAGATGCGCTGGCTATTTCTACGCCAGATGAACGCACCATCACCTTTGAACTGACCAAGCCGACCCCCTATTTCCACACGCTGGCGAGTTTGTGGATATTGTTCCCCGTCAAGCAAGCGTTGGTGGAAGAGGGCGGCGAGTTTTGGTATGAGCAGGCGGAAAATATGCTTGGCAATGGACCATTTCAGATAACCAGCATTGACGATACCAGTCAAGAGCTCGCGTTTGTTGCCAATGAAAACTACTGGCAGGGCAAGCCACAGCTTGATGGGCTACGGCTCATTGCCATTGAAGATTTGGCGGTAGCTCTCCAAGCCTACAAAGCGGGGGAAGTTGATGTAGTTGTTCCCAACTCGGCGGATATACCCGGCATCAAAGCTGACCCTGAGCTGAGTAATGAACTGCTGCAATTTTCGGGCAGTTGCACCGCTTTCTATGCCTTCAACCCAACCCTGCCGCCATTTGACGACAAACTGGTGCGAGAAGCCTTTGCCTATGCGCTAGACCGTGATGCGTTTATACAGGATGCCCTGAATGGCACGGCAATCAAGACGTTGACATGGATACCGCCGGGTTATCCAGGCTATGATGCTGAGGAAACGCGCTATGATTATGACCCCGAAAAGGCAAAAGAACTTTTGGCAGAGGCAGGCTACCCGGATGGCGAGGGGATACCACCGATTGTCTATACCTATGACAGCACCAACCCCTCTATACGGGTGACGGTAGAGTATGTGGTGCAGATGTGGCAAAACAATCTTGGGGTGACGATCCAAACTGACCCGGTAGATGGGGATACGTTTATGGAGTTGCTCGATAGTGTGGAGACACACCCGCAGCTTGTGCTGGATTCGTGGTGTTCTGACTACCCCGACCCGCAAAACTGGTTGAGTACCTATTGGCATTCTGACTCGTGGTTGGCACAGACACGGGCATACAGCAATCCAGACTTTGATGCGCTCATAGATGAGGCGGACGTGGAGCCAGACCCGGCGAAGCGTAGGGAACTCTACCAAGAAGCCCAGCGCATTTTGATAGGTGATGTTCCTTTTGTGATACGCTCAAACAACCAAAACGTCTATTTGGTGAAACCGTATGTTAAGGGGTTGACGCAAACGACTGTCACGCCACAGGATGTAGAGCTACCTGGTTCACAGACGGGGTTGTTGAATGTGACGATAGAGCGGTAGGGGGCATGTGTTTACCCCCCGTGGGGCAGGCAAACCCGCTCCCCTGCTCCCGCTCCTATGCCAGGGCGAGGGGGAGCCGTCCCCAGCCTGATTCCCCTTCTCCACTCGGTGGGGGAAGGGGAACCAGCGGATGGGGGTTGCCCGGAATGTCCCGGTATATCGTTTACCCTTGTAAGGGGAAGGGA
>CAZLKK010000526.1:0-1658 GCA_964559995.1 uncultured Chloroflexaceae bacterium | reverse complement strand
ACTACATGCGGATGGTCGTTGCGCTGCGGGAAACGCGGCGTGTGATGGGGGAGATTGGGGGGAGTAAACAAGGATAGACTACGCTTGCATCACAGATAAAAAAATGTGGTATAATATTATTAACTTATCCGTAAACGAGTAGCATTGATGCTCTGGGTAAGGTGTTTTTTTATTTTGTAGAATACTACATTGTGTAGTAGATTGTGTCAAGTATCCCATGTCGTTTGCTGGTTGGAACCCATACCGAGAATATATCGGAGTAACCGCTTAATGTAAGCCTACATCATTTTTCCCGTAATCTGAATTACATACGAGAAGGAGTTTTATCATGCTCGGTACGCCATGTGCTACCTCTGCCGGGGCTAGGAAGTTTGTTTGCCACATTTTGCCACTATCGCTTGGTTTCTTGCTGATACTGGCACTGTACATGATGATCCAATCCATACCTACTTTTGCGAATGATGGACAAATTATCTACGTCAATGATGATGCTACAGGAGATGAAGATGGCTCTTCTTGGGAACATGCCTATACGTCTCTACAAGATGCTTTGGCAGCGGCATTAAGTGGCGACCAGATTTGGGTTGCCGTAGGGATATATTACCCTGACGAAGGGATAGGGCAATCAAACAATGATTCCTCATCAACCTTTGCACTGAAAAATGGCGTGGCTTTGTATGGCGGCTTTGCCGGGACAGAGACTGCCCTCAACCAGCGCGATTGGCACACTCATCTCACCATATTGAGTGGCGATATTGATGGCAATGATACAACCAACGCCGATGGGATTGTGTCCAATACCGATAATATCGCTGGTACCAATGCCGAGCATGTCGTTAAGAGTGTCAGTGGGATAGACAATAGTGCCATCTTGGATGGTTTTGTTATCACTGCTGGCAAGACCAGTGGTAATGGTGGGGGCATCTCTATTGTTCAAAGTAGCCCCACGCTTGCCAATCTAACCATTGTTGGCAATAGTGCCAATTATTATAGTGGAGGCTTACTGATCAATGATGAAAGCCATCCAACTATCACCAATGCAACCATTATCAATAATACTGCTACCAATGGCGGGGGGGTAGGTATCTACAACAATAGCGATCCTTCGCTAATCAATGTCATCATTGCTAATAATACGGCTACAAGTCAAGGGGGAGGGGTCTATACCATTAGCTGCCTACATCCTACACTGACAAATGTTACCATTAGCAATAACATAGCGACTACAAATGGTGGGGGGCTATATACCAAATCTAGTAGTCCTGCTTTTCAAAACAGCATCTTGTGGGGCAATACTAAAGGGAGTGGAGAAAATCAAGTTTACAAAGATACCAGTGGCAACCCATCCTTTGCTTCAAGTGTGATACAGGGGAGTGGGGGCAGCGGTGATAATTGGGATAGCTATGTCGGGATAGATAATGACGATAATGTAGACAGTGACCCGCTGTTTGTTGGTCCAGACGATTACCACTTGCAAGCGGGTTCGCCGGCTATAGATGCTGGCAATAATGCCGCTGACCTGGATGGGAGCAAGGGGGATGGTACCCTAACGATTAGCGATATTGCTACCGATCTGGATGGCAATCCTCGTATTGGGGCAACCGTGGATATGGGAGCGTATGAATACGCAGGTGCGACTGGTCCCATACCACCAACTA
>CAZLKK010000525.1:0-1672 GCA_964559995.1 uncultured Chloroflexaceae bacterium | reverse complement strand
ACGGTGGTGCGCCCAATGTGGTGACACTCCCCCTTGCCCTGGAATGGGAGCGGGGGCAGGGGGGAGCAGAGGAGCAAAAGTGGGCAAAGTTCCAAAGTCTCGTTGGTTGATGGGAGCAGCTTTGCCATACCCTAGCAGGTAGGCAGGTTTCTAGCTACCAACAGCTTCAGCAAACCGTTGCATGCCTTGCTGAATGGTCTCTTGGCTCTGAGCATAAGAGAGGCGCAAATAGCCCGGTGCTCCGAAAGCCTCACCGAAAACAATTCCTACATGCGCTTTGTCTAGCAGGTAGGTGCTCAAGGATTCGCTGGAAGTACAGACTGTCCCATCGCGCAACGGACGGTTGAGAAGGCCTTTCACATTGGGAAACACATAAAATGCGCCATCTGGTACCATACAAGTAACCCCAGGAATGTTGGTCAACAACTCAACGATAAGGTCACGCCGCTGCTGAAATGCTTTGACCATCTCGGCTACCGTTGCATCTAGCTCTGCCGATGGGGTATAGGCTGCCAGGGCTGCATGTTGTGATAGAGAGGCTGTGTGGGTTGTTGAGTGGCTCTGTATCGCCTTGATAGGCTTGATGATGGCTTCGGGACCGGCAATGTAGCCAACCCGCCAACCGGTCATCGCATAGGTCTTGGATACACCATTGACAATAAGCGTGCGGTCTACAAAGTCTGGGGCTACCCGCAACCAACGGGCATACTCCGTATAGCAGATGTTATCGTAGATTTCATCTGTCACAATGTAGGCTGGACTCTCTCGGAGCACCGCAGCCAGTGCTGCTAGTTCTTCCTCGGTGTAGACAGCACCAGTTGGGTTGGCTGGTGAGTTCAGAATAATCGCCCGTGTTTTGGGGGTGACATGGGCTTTGAGTTGCTCAGGGCTTATCTTAAAGCCGGAGGTCTCGTCGGCGGTAATCACGATGGGCGTACCATTAGCAAGGTGAACCTGCTCAATGTAGCTCACCCAATAGGGAGCAGGGATAATCACCTCGTCTCCCTCGTCACACAGGGCTTGAAAGATAAGATACAGGGCTTCCTTTGCGCCTGTGGTGGTCGTTATCTGGTTGGCGGTGTAGGCAATACCGGTATCCTGTTCAACCTGCTTGGCTATGGCAGTGCGGAGGTCTGGCATACCGCCGGCGGGGGTATAGCGGGTTTGGTTTTGCTCAATCGCCTTGATACCGGCGGCTTTGATGGGTTCGGGGGTGTTGAAATCTGGCTCCCCCTGCCCAAACGAGATCACCGGGACTCCTTCGGCACGAAGCTGCCCCATACGTCCAATCAACCCGATGGTTGCAGATGGGGTGAGCTTGGCTAGTCGTTTACTCAAACGTGGTGTTTCGCTCATACGATAGGTATTCCTCATAAGGTTTCAAGTTTCTGTCCAGTATCCTAATCCTCTTGCGTGATATTGTACATCCTGTGTAGATTGTTGGCAACTTGGGATAAGTGGATTTCCCTGCGGGTGTGGCAGATGGTTGACCTTACCTACAGGCAGCCCCCCCCGCCCTGGGATGGGAGCGGGAGCGGGGGGAGCGGGTCTTTGAAGCGCAAAACGCAAAACGCAAAACGTGGAGAGACGTTGCATGCAACGTCTCACCGGGCAGCCCCCCCCATCCCCTCGCCCCTGTGGGTATATGCGGGTGTAGGGGCGCACGGTGGTG
>CAZLKK010000524.1:0-1687 GCA_964559995.1 uncultured Chloroflexaceae bacterium | reverse complement strand
TTTGTGGTCAACTGGGTTATGTCGGTACCATCGTGCTTCATTCTATAGAGTTCACGAGCATCATCACTCCCTTTGCTATACACAAAGTATTTGTCAACTGGTATGGGGGTGTTGGTTGGCGTTGCTGTTGGGCTACTGGTTGGGCTACTGGTTGGAGTATCCAGTATTGGCGTGTCAGATGTGGGAGATGGCGTGCCAGACGTTGGCGTAGGCGAGGCAGCCATTGGGCTACTGGTCGGCGTTGCTGTTGAGGTGCTAGATGGGCTACTGGTCGGCGTATCGGATGTTGTCGTCGGCGTAGGATCGGTTGGTGTACCGGATGTTGTTGGCATAGGGGTATGCGTTGCTGTATCCGTTGGTGTCGGCGACGGCGTTGCTGTATCCGTTGGTGTCGGTGACGGCGTGTTGGTCGGTGTCGGCGACGGCGTATTGGTCGGTGTTGGCGTTGCTGTATCCGTTGGCGTTGGCGTTGGCGTAGGGGTATCGGTTGCTGGGGGTGGATACCGCCACCATAACTGTGTTGGGACGGGGGTATTGGTACTCTCCACAGGTGTTGTTGTTAGGGTCTCGCTATCCGTTGTTGGAATGGGGGTAGCTGTTGCTGTGGGTGATGGAGTACTGGGAAGTCCCGTTTGGGTACCGGATGTCACTGGTGTATTGATAAGGGTATCTGGTGTGGTGTTGGTCTGTGTTGGGGCAATCCCGTTGCTAGGGGTAGCGGTTGCTGGACGTGGGGTGGGGAGTACGGGCGTTGGGGGAAACGTACTCGTATCAAAGCCTGTTCCATCTGTATGGATAAGGAAGAGGTTGCGGGTTAATGGTTTCCCATCCCGATCTGAAACATACACAATGGTATCTGTGAATGTGGTGTTGGTTTCATGATCGGGTGCCCATTGGGGATAGGTATTCTGATACCCATCACCCCATGTCATAATCGGATTTTTCCCATGTTCGGGGGCTTCTACGCCTAGCGTACGATAGAGATCGGAGTGGCTAGATTGGGCTTGGTTGCTAAAGATGATGTCACTGAGTGATGAGGTAATCTCTGAAGGGGGATTATGCTCATTGGGTTCTTGTGGGGAGTCATCGTGATAGTTGCCGGTATAGGAGGCTTGCACAAACTGATGCCAAGCCGTGTTTTGGATGCGTAGGGTATCATACTTGACGTTATACCTCCCCGTACTAGTGGATGGGCTTTGGGTTGGGAGATAGCTAGAAAGCCCTCCCGTTCCAGTAAGGAGCGCGGTATGGGTATGGTTCAGTACGAGCCGATCTTCTGCTGATGGTTGCCACATTGTCAACAGACTATCCGCTTGTTGTTGTACTTCGGGGTCGTGTAGGTGGGAGTTAATGTATGTGGCAAATTGTTGGACATCAACCTGATCAGGGTTAGCGGTGCGATAGGCAGTGTTTCGTGCTACTTCAATAGTGCCAGCCCACGAGGTACCTGCGTTACGTACTGCTTCCGCAAAGCTGTTGAGGGTAGTTTCAAAGGTACCAAAAGGTTGCTCAAGGTGCAAAGCGGCAAAGGTCAGATGTTCGTAGGCAGGTTGCGAAAATGTTGCCGCAAGATTGTTGTAGTATGCTGCATACTGCTCGACAATGGCTATGCCAAGTTGCTCTGGGGTAGTTTCCCCATTGTCGCGTAACAGCGGTATATACTGATGATAGGGGGTTCCCATCCCTG
>CAZLKK010000523.1:0-1703 GCA_964559995.1 uncultured Chloroflexaceae bacterium | reverse complement strand
ATGGATACCGAAGAGGACATGGACATGGACATGGATACCGAAGAGGACATGGACGCTACCGATACCATGACTGGCACGGCGACCATGACTGACACGGCGACCATGACCGAGACCATACCATTGACCAGCACCGTTGCCCTCACGCACGGTCCCATCAGTGGGGAAGCCACCGATAGCTCGGTAGTGCTGTGGGTTCGCGGCGGCGATATGAGCGGCGAAATGACCGGCACGATTGCGCTGGAGATAGCCGAAACTGACGCATTTACCGATAGCATGTATGTTGGTATTGAAGTGGCAATGGAAGATGACTACACCGGCAAAAAGTTGGTAGAAGGATTGAAGCCTGGACAGGAATACTTCTATCGTGTGGTAGCTCCAGAAACCGAAGAAGATATGGATATGGAGGAGCCGGTTGAGGGGATGTTCTCCACCGCGCCAACGACTGCTACAGTAGAGCCAGTGTCGTTTATCTTTGGGGCATGCCTCGGCGGTGGCGGAGAATACTGCCGCCCAGAAGCCGGGGGTTGGACCATCTTTAACACAATGGCAGATCAAGACCCCGACTTCTTCCTGCTGACTGGCGACAGCGTGTATGTAGATTCTGCCTGCGAAGGTGACGGGATTGTGCCGGGCGCAGAGGGTCCCTACCACGATCTGGAAGGTTTCCGCACCCGCTATCGCTACCACCTAGAGGATGAAAACTACGCCAATTTCCTCAAGGAAACGCCAGTCTATGTAACGTGGGATGACCACGAAATACTGGACAATTTCAGCAAAGGCATGATTGATGCTATCTATCCCCAACTCTTTGCTGATGGTCTGCAAGCCTACTTTGAGTATTGGCCCCTGATGGGTGCGCCAGAAGATGCAAACCGTATCTATCGCTCCGTCTCCCGCGGCGCACACGCGGATATGTTCATCTTGGATACCCGCTCCTATCGTGACCCCATTGTCAACTGGGACTCAGAGTCTGAAACCGGCGAGAAAACTATGCTTGGCGTAGACCAAGTTTCTTGGTTGAAAGATGGGTTGAATGATAGCGAAGCCACATGGAAGTTCATTGTTACCAGTGTGCCGTTGGCATATGGCACCGGCTATCCCCAACCGCAGGTTGATGGCTATGATGGTTGGGCAGATGTCGGCAGCCGTATGGGGTACGAAAGTGAACTGATGTCGCTACTCTTCTTTGTGGAGACGCACAACATTACCAACGTGGTCTTCCTCGCTGGCGACACCCATTGGCCCTATGCGATTAGCTATGACCCAGACCGTGACGGGGAAGCGAATTTCCTAGAGTTTGGGTCTAGCCCAATGAGTTCATTGCCATTGAACCCAACTGAACCTGACAGCACGTTTAATCCCAACGTGTTGTATGCTGGCAATGCAGCAGATGAAAACCTGTTCAACTTTGGGCAGATTACGGTAGACGAGGAGGGCAATTTGACCTTCCGCGTGTGGGATGCTCAGGGTATGGAGCGGTATAGTGAGACGTTTCAGCCTGAGTAGGGAATAACGGAAACTAGCCGTTTGTTTTGATCTTGTGTCGGTTGCTCGCAGCTGGTATTGGTTATTGTTGTGGGCAGCCGGCACTTGTTTATTAGCTCTTGTATGCATATTTCGCCTATGAATAATCACTCTAGGCAAAAACGGTATGGGGGTGTTGCCTGGATGTTGCTATTGCCCTGGTTTCTTGCAATAGTGGT
>CAZLKK010000522.1:0-1709 GCA_964559995.1 uncultured Chloroflexaceae bacterium | reverse complement strand
CCGCTCCACTCACCGCAACGGGGGCGGTGACGACAACCGCTCCACTCACCGCAACAGCATCCCAAACCCCAACGCTTACCTTGTGGACAACTGAGCAAGGGAAAGCCCTAACAATGGTGCATACGCTGGCAGACCAGTTTAGCCAACAGTATGGTATTGCTCTCACGGTCATGCCCAAAGACCCCGATAGCTTGCGCGTGGATATGATAACCGCCGATCTCAGGGACTCCCCTACCCCACACATCATCTGGGGCACCCATGATGATCTGGCAAACCTGCTCCAAGATGAAGCCATCCAGCCTATCACTCGTCTCACACATTGTCAACGGACATCCTGACAGCCACGCGCCAATCTGCCACCTATGCAGACCAAATCTGGGGATACCCCCTTTCAGCACAGGATTTCCTTTTGCTGCATTACAACAAGAAGCTGCTGGATACCCCCCCGCAAACGACAAACCAGCTTATTGAACAGGTACGGTCCATAGCCACAACAGAGCCAACCCCGACCACAACCGACTCTGCCAATCCCCTACCCCGCTTTGGGATGGTTGCGGCGTGGGGGGAACCCTACTGGTTGCTTGCGTGGCTCAATGGCATGGGGGGGAGCATCACCAATACCGATGGCACACTACCAACGCTCAACACGGAACAGATGACCAATACGCTGTACCTCTTGCGTGAACTCTACGCTACCGCTCCCCCCAAACAGTGGGGGTATGAAGCAATGGTCAATACCTACCGTGCGGGAGAAGCGGTTATTGCCATAGATGGGGTGTGGAGTATGGCGACCTACCGCGAGTACACCACAACGCTTGCGCTAGGGATGGCGACTATGCCCATTGTGCCTAGCACCGGGCGTATAGCTGCCTCACCGCTAGGGACAAGCTACCTCATGATCCACCGTGATACTTTAGGGGAGATGCTCACCGCATCCCACATGTTCGCTACCTTCCTCATGACCCCCACGGTACAACTTTCCCTAGCATTGCAATTGCAACGGTTGCCCGTTTCACTTGCTCTGCTGGATAGCCCAGAGATAGGGGGAGACCCTGTGCTGGCACTAGCAGCAGCCCAGGCACCGTATGCCCCAAGCATCCCCCCAACAAGTACCTCGCGGTGTGCGCTGCTCGCAATCCGTCACTATCTGCCGTTGGTGTTAGCAGGCGATATAGCACAACCAGATGGGTTAGAACGGATGCAACAGGCAGCAGAGACGTGCATGCGTGGGGATAGGTGGTGAGGCGACAAACGCAACCTGCAACCCGCACATGCCCCGCGTCCCCTGGGGGAGCTTGCCGTTGCCAGCAATGTGCCATCCTGACTAAATGTCACCTGTAACATAGCACTGGTATTGCCAGGCAGGGTCGTGATCAGTTTGTTGGTCTCAACCACCGATTCGGATGAGGTCTTCCAGAGAAAGACCCCCACATCTTGGGTGCTGCCAGAAGCTAGAATCGCCCCGCTCCCAGGCAAAAACGCAAGCGTTGTTGGGGAGCCTTTGTGTCCCTGGAGCGTAGACCACGGTTCGCCAGAGTCTACGCGGCGCAACCGTATCGTCCCATCTTGCTGCCCACTGGCAATCAGCTTTCCCTGGGGGCTAAAAGCCACCACATATGCGCCGTCCAATACCGCCTGTTCGCTGGCAGTGGCGACATCCCACAAACGAATACTGCCATTCCCGCTGCCATCGCTGCTGGCAGAACCAA
>CAZLKK010000521.1:0-1721 GCA_964559995.1 uncultured Chloroflexaceae bacterium | reverse complement strand
GATGGGGGCGGCTAGGGCTTGGGTAAGCAGGCTAAATCCGCTCAAACGGGGCATTTTCCTCCGCTCAAGCGGGTGGGTTTCTGTGCCTGAAGGCAAGTATCGGATAATATGAAGGGTTTGGGGTTTCTTGCTTGATTTCTTAAGAAAGGTTGAAAACGAGAAATCGGTATGCTGCTGATTTCTCGTTTTTGTGTTGGCTTTTTGCGCCAACCCACTGCAACTTTTTCATGCCTCGTATCGTCCTAATCCTAGAATGTGGTTCGGTATGGCAGAACGGAGTGACTATTGGCAGAACCATTACCTGAAATTATCCGTCAAGCCCAGGCAGGCAGCACCGAGGCTTTCAGCCAAATTATTGCTGAACAGCAACATTACATCTATAGTATTGCGATGAGTGTCTTGAAGAATCCTGAAGATGCCGCAGACCTGACCCAAGAGGCGTGTATTCGTCTGCTTCGTTCCATTCGTCAATACAATGGGGAAAGCCGGTTTACTACTTGGCTTTACCGGATGGTCGTCAACTTGGGACGTGATGAATTGCGCCGCCGTGGTCGGCAGGTACCCGTCTTTACTCCCCCAGAGGATATTGAGAATCCAGACCCCCTCACGCTGATTACCGATGAGGATCGCTGGAATGATCCCCAGAAAGTTTTGGATTCTTCTGAGTTGCGGTTGCAAGTACGCCATGCGCTTGCTCAACTTGAGGAGCACTACCGGATGGTGCTTACCCTCTATTACTTTGATGATATGAAATATGCTGATATTGCAGAGATTCTCGATATACCGCTCAATACGGTAAAGAGCCATATTCGCCGGGGCAAAGACCGGTTGACGGCGTTGTTGACTGCCCAAGAACAGCCCCCAACAAAACGCAATGTGCATCAATCGCAGGAGCACCAATCGCAGAATCCCCCATCCAGCTTGTTTCCCATACGGTTGCTTATGTAGCCAGCAAAGGAGTCTCGTAATGTATAGAGATGACAATTACCAACCAGAACCCTATGATACGCTTGATCTCGTGCTGCGCGATGAATTGCGCTGGCAGGCTCCCCCTGATTTGACGATGCAACTCATGCGGTTGGCACAAGACCCTTCCCTTAGAACGAGACCGAGTCAAGACCCATATGCGATCTCTTCTTTCTCCCCTAGTTTTGGGTATAGTCAACCGAAGCGGTGGTATACCACGTTGGTTATGTTGCTTACTTGCGTTGCAGTAGGGTTGTCCTCTGCGGTGGCATGGCAAGTTTACGGGGTTGTTGGGGCAGAGCTTGGGGCAAGTGAAATGTGGCAGCATGCACATTCAGCGTATATCGGGGGAATACATCAGGTATATGCCGAGATGCCTGTAACCCGTTCGCTGGTGTCCAGTTTGGGGACGCTGCATGAGCAGGCGTTGTTGCTCCTCAATTGGCTATTGGTAGCGTTTGTGCTATGGTTATCGTTAGATTTGCCAGACACAGCACGACAACAGCAACAGGTTTCGTAGCAGGGATCATGGCATAGGTCATTGTCACATGTCGCACGATACAAGCCTTATTGCCCGTGTTTGCGCCCCCTAGCCTCTCCCTCATCCCCCTTTTACCCTCGCCCTCTCTCCCATAAAGGGCGAGGGGGAACCGCCACCTGCCTAGTTCCCCTATAGCTGCTACTTTCTAGGTGATCACTTGTGATCACCATCAAAATTCCTGCTTCCACCTGCACTGCCCCCCAATCGGAGGTCT
>CAZLKK010000520.1:0-1722 GCA_964559995.1 uncultured Chloroflexaceae bacterium | reverse complement strand
CCCCCTGCTTGACCCCTGCTACCATCGCACTGCCCCCGCGCCAAACGGGGGCATCCATTGGCACATTGACCAGTTGGGGGATGGTGCGGGTATAGTAGGTAGACGGCGAGATGGTCGGGGTCTCTTTCACCACCGCCGCTGACCACTGCTCCTGCTTGGTATAGTCAGGGTACATCCAGCCTTGCGGGAGTCGGCGCAGGTCTAGCAGTTCAGTAGGTATCCTCTTATTGTATTACAAAGGACCGAACTTTTCTACACTATGCAAAAACTCTTGCTCATAGCCAGACATGAATTTACCAAACATCTGAAGCGGGTAAGTTTTATCATTGGGACTTTGCTGCTCCCGCTACTAGGCATTACTTTTGTGCTTATCATGAGTTTGTTGGAGCACAGTAGTGCGCTTCCCTTTAATACATCAGGCAGCACGAGTAGACCATCTTTGCCCATAGCAAACCCATTGACGGGGGATGGCGATAGTGCGTCAGAAGAGCCGACTAAAATTGGCTATATTGATCATGCCAATGTCATAGTCACACCTACGATGGAGATGTCCAGTACCCTGATGGAATCTACCTATGGGTTTTCTGACACGCTCTTTTTTGCCTACCCGGATGAATCAGTCGCAAAACAGGCAGTACAGGATGAAGAAATTACTGCCTACTATGTGCTCGAAGCGGATTATATGAAAACGGGGGTTGTCACTCGCTATGCCGATACCGTTAAGTTTTCGGCGCAGGACAGATGGAGGTTTCAGACCTTTCTCCGGGCAAATCTGCTGCATCATACGGATAAACGTATCGTCACACGGCTTGGTGATTTGCTAAACTTCGAGGTCATTCGTCTTAAGGAGAATGGAGAACCACGCGAGGGGCGGTTTGCCAACGTTGACCTCGATTCGGATGATTCGGCGATGCTCTTGTTGCCGCTTGCCTTTGCCATGTTGCTCTATATATCTATTTTTACCTCGGCGGGGTTGCTGCAAAATAGCGTGATTGAGGAAAAGGAAAATCGTGTCTTGGAGATTGTGCTGACCTCCATACAACCCTGGCAAATGCTCGGCGGCAAACTATTGGGGCTAGGGGTGCTTGGGCTATTCCAATTGCTTATCTGGGCAGGCTCCTATGGTGTGCTTATCTACTATGATATGTTTCGTGATGCTGGCAAATGTTACCCTGCCGCTGTATGTGTGGGTGCTGCTCATCCCCTACTACCTGTTTGGCTATCTCATTTACGGTGGGCTAATGTCTGGCATTGGGGCAACGATGACCTCAACCCGTGAGGGATCATCGTTGACTTCCATCCTGTTTATCCCCATTATGCTGCCCTTTTTGCTGATGTTCGTCATCATAGATCAGCCTGACGGCTGGCTGGCGGTGCTCTTGAGTATCTTTCCCTATACAGCGTCTATCACCATGATTATCCGTTTAACATTGGTAGATGTGGTCTGGTGGCAGATAGCGTTGAGTTTGCTCTTTTTAGTTGGGGCAGTCATCCTTTCCGTCAAGGTGAGTGCCAAGTTATTTCACACAACGATGCTGCTCAAGGGGAAAAAGCTCACGGTACGCGAGGTGTGGCATGCGTTGCGGATGAGTACCGGGTAAGAGCGGAGATTTTAGGGTAACGATATGACCGTCTGTAGGGGCAGTGGGGATTTTCTCCGCCTGGGATGGGAGCGGGGGCAGGGGGAGCGGGCTTTCAGGGGTAGGTCATACCGATTCCGGG
>CAZLKK010000519.1:0-1730 GCA_964559995.1 uncultured Chloroflexaceae bacterium | reverse complement strand
TCAAGGTTGCGAAACTCCCTGATATGGTCACAAAAAATCATCCCCATTCACAATTACTGATAGGCAAGGAGTATTGCTACCACAAGTTGGTTTTCTGGAGTGGCAAAATGCCGTTGCCGTTGCGTTGTTTTGAATTGTATGGGAGGACAATCTGGCAGGGTATTCCAAGCATGCGCCAATGATGCAGTATTTCACAACCAGGCAATTTTGATACCTTTGTTCCATTTTAATGCCCATTTTCAACCATAAAGAGGTGATACATTTCACAGGCAATGCAGTTGCCCTGAGCCGGGGGGGGAAAAACCATCTGCCACCCCCCATCCTCAAAAACCCCTTTACACCCTTGCTAAGTTCGTATATACTGATTACAAGCAGACAAAATAGCAGGACTGAAAGGATTGACTGATGAAAAAAGGACTAAAGGTAAAAAAGACCGGCTTCCGCGCCGGCTTTGAACTAGGCATTTTCTTCCGCTAGTCGGGGAAACCTGCATAGTTTCAGGACTAAATTCTATGAAAAAAGGACTAAAGGTAAAAAAGACCGGCTTCCGCGCCGGCTTTGAACTAGGCATTTTCGTCCGTGGTACGAACAAGCAAACTGCGTAATGGTATGGGGCAAAAGATTACAAGCCATAACCCGCTGTTGGGGAGCCGTCTATGACCGTTCCCCAACATCCTTCTTCCCTCACGCATGTGGTATGGACTGCTGACCGCATCGCAGAAGGCATCGAATTTCTCACCCATGTCAGTGGTTTTGTCTCACGTCCAATCAAAAGTTCTCCCCCCCCACCCCCGCCAGTAGACCCAACCCGCTTTAACCGCTGGCTGCAATCTATCGCAACCCAACTTGGCATTGAAGCCGAGCCAGTGGTCTCTTCCTACAGTGAACTGCAAACGTTTTTGCGCGATGCGGGACCAGCTGTGCTGCAAGTACCAGACAGCGAAAACCCCGCTGCGCCGCAATTTCTGCTCGTGTTGCGGGGCAATACGCGCCGTCTGACGGTACTGACCCCACATATGACCCGGCGAACCATCCCCATCAGCATCGTACAGCAAGCATTGAGTACTCCGCTTGAAGAACCATACAACGAACAGGTCGCACATATGCTGACGCATATTCAAGTGGGGAGGCGACAGCGTGAACGGGTACGAGCCACGCTGCTTGACAGTTGGCTCGCCAGCCGGCGCATAGCGGCTGGCTGGTTGCTCCGCCTCGCCCCATCTGCCTCCCTTTGGCAGCATATGCGTCACATGCGCCTGCCACACTATGCGCTGGCTCTGGTGACGGTGATGGTAATACGCCACCTGTTGGAAATCCTAGCGTGGTGGATGGTTGGGCAGGTCGCGTTCACCACGCAATTTGACCAGAGCTGGTTTACGGTATTAGCTCTGCTGCTCTTTACGACCATTCCATTTCATATGCTCGAATATGGTCTCTTCTATCACGGTAATACATTAGCTGGTCTGCTGTTGCGACAACGGTTAATGGAAGGCACCCTGCGCCTAGACCCAGAAGAAGTGCGCCACCAGGGGGGGGGACAGTTTCTTGGTCTGGTTATGGAAGTGGAGATGGTCGAGCAACTAGCACTAGCAGGCGGGTTCTACGCTATCGCCGCACCCGTCAAACTCGTCCTCGCAGTAGTGGTACTCTTCCTGGGAGCAGGGGGGATTACGCATGCCTTGATACTCGTGGCATGGTTCGCCCTCGCGCTCTTGCTAACGTGGCTCGCC
>CAZLKK010000518.1:0-1745 GCA_964559995.1 uncultured Chloroflexaceae bacterium | reverse complement strand
GTACACCTTGCAGCAATAGCCCTCTGCTCGCTTCCCTTTGCGCTGGTCAATCTGGATACCTTCCTGATGCCCTACCTAGTGCAAGGGGGACGGGGGATGACTGGCGAGAGTATTTGGATGCTGGTAGCCCTGGTACGCGACCCTACCGTGCTCAATGCGCTCGATGCGCCGTGGGGGATGCTGCGCCGTGGGGCGTTGTCTGTGCCGCTGATGACTGGGGTGCAGTTGGGGACGCTGGCACTGCTAGGTATCACCGCCCTGCTACGTCCGCGCTCATTGCAACGCACGATTATACTAGCAGCATTAGCCCCGGCTATGTTCTTTATCGTAAATCGCATATTTAGCCCACAGTACATGCTGTCTATCAGCGTCTCACTGCTGGCAGTGCTGGCAATGGTGATGCCTATGCTATCACAACGGGCAAGGTATAGTTGGCTTGGCTTACTCGTCATTGCCCAAATCAGTAACCTACTCATATGGCCCCTGTTTGTTGGCAACTATTGGATATGGGCAAGTCTGCTGATGTTTATAATGTTGTTGGTCCTAAGCCTTTGGGCATGGGCTATGTGCTATAATGACAACATAAATGGGCATAGTGATTAAGGAGCATGGTGTGGCAATTGTTGTTGTAGGCGGTGGGGCTATAGGGCTATTGGTAGCAGGCAGATTGGCACAGACTGGACAGCAGGTCGCCGTTGTCACCCGCCCGAAGGGGGATGAATCGCTGCGCTCGCTTGCGCTGCACATCAACCACAAGGGACAGACCCAAACGGTTGAATCGTTGCCAGTGGCGACTGACCTCGCTGTGCTTCCTCCAACGTTTCAGCAACCTGACCTAGCCATACTCAGCGTCAAGAGCTACGACACCGCAGGCGCACTACCGACCCTCACTGCCCTCGACCCTGCCCTCATCCTCACGCTGCAAAATGGCATAGGCAATGAAGAGACGCTGGCAGCGAGCTTTGGTCCAGACCGTCTCCTCTCTGGAGCCATCACCAGTTCAGTTGAGCCTGAATCGCCAGGACATATCACCGTCACCAAAGCCGGCGGTATCTGCCTTGCCCCCGTGGGCGCAAACACGAGGGACAAGGTAGCACCCTGGAAAACACACTTCCAAGCGGCAGGATTTCCGGTACAAACCTACGACAATTACCTAGCCCTCAAATGGTCAAAAGCTCTGCTGAACATGCTTGGCAATGCAACCGCGGCTATCCTAGACATGCCGGTAGATGCAGTGTATGCCCATCCAGAACTGGTAGCCCTAGAACGACAAACGTTTTTGGAAGGGGTAGCAGTCATGCGGCAGTTGGGGGTGCAGCCGGTGAATTTGCCTGGCTACCCCACGGCGTTGTTGGCTGTGTTGATGCAGCATCTCCCCTTTTGGGTGCTGATGCAACTGTTACAACGGGCTATTGCCGGAGGGCGTGGCGGCAAGGCTCCCTCGCTCCAACGTGATCTCCAGCAGGGGCGCACCCAAAGCGAAGGCGAGTACCTGTATGGGGCTATAGCACGACGGGCAGAGGAAATCGGTATGGTAGCAAAGGTGAATAGTTCGCTGTGGTATATCTTGCACAGCATTGTCTCAGGCGCGATGCCGTGGGATTATGTGCGCGGCAAGCCAGAGCGGTTAATTGATATGATTGGCAAACCAATATAATAGTATGTTGTTTAGGACATGATGAAAGGAGCACACCCCTATGCCATTGGCACCATTGAATAATCAAGTCGTCTTCAAGAAGCTGTTT
>CAZLKK010000517.1:0-1751 GCA_964559995.1 uncultured Chloroflexaceae bacterium | reverse complement strand
CACCGCCGTGCGCCCCTACACCCGCATACACCCACAGGGGCGAGGGATAGGGGGGAAAGCCGTTGCATGCAACATTTCTACCAACGGACGCACCTCCCATACCAAGAACATGCCCCCTATGCGTATTGTACCACCCTATCTAGCAAAAATCTGGCAAAGGCGTTTCCGATATGAGCCGTTGCATATGCGATTTGAGGATGGGTAGGGCTGCCTGCACCGCTGGCGAAAATTGCTCACCATACCCCCACCATTCACCACTGACAGACAAGAGAAACCCACGCGGACGTGAGCCGTAGAGTTCTTGGGCTGTTGCCAGCAATAGTGCGGGGGTAACATTGTGGGAGAATGCCCCAACCTCGACGGGTATTTCTAGGTACTCTTCAACCCAGACGCTCCCTGCCATCCCATTAGCTTGGGCATCCACAAAGATGACCAGATCAGCTTGGCTTACCGGTGCTGCCAGTTCAAGCGAGAGTTGGTGGCAGGCAATAACGGTGGTATTGGGGAGTGTGGGGATAAAGGGGCTTTCTTGGCTTGCCCCCTCTGTGGTGTGGGTGAGCAACCGTTGGGCAATATACCATCCTACGCCATCGTCTTGACGCAGGGGATTACCATAGCCAATAATGAGGGTGTGCATGGGGAGTTATCCTTGTTGCTTAGGAGAGTTATTTGCTGCCCTTGCTTCCGTTCCCATAACAGGCGAAGGGGGGGCGAGACGTTGCAAGCAACGTCTCACCGGGCAACCCCCATCCCCCCTAGCCCCTTCCCCCCTTACGCGGGAGCAGGGGACCGGACAGGTATCGGCTCCCCCTCGCCCTGGAATGGGAGCGGGGAATAGGGCAAATAGAACATGACCTATTTAGCCTACGCAACGGTATGGTAGCCAGCATCTACGTAGTGGGTCTCGCCAGTGATGGCTTTCGCAGCATCGCTCGCCAAAAATGCTGCCATAGCCCCAATGTCATCAATTGTCGCAAGCTCTGGTAGCGGGATGCGCGATTCGTATTGTTCAATCAAGGCATCAAACTCTGCGATACCAGAGGCAGCACGGGTCTTGATTGTCCCCGGCGATATGGCGTTCACGCGGATAGACTGCTTGCCTAGCTCGCCTGCCATATAGCGCACCGCACTTTCCAACGTTGCCTTGACTGGTCCCATCAATCCATAGTTGGCAATAGCCCGTTGCGACCCATAGAAGGTCAGGGTCAGCAAACTGCCCCCCTGTTTCATGAGTGGCTCCGCTAGGTGCGCCATCCGCAAGAAAGAGTGGCACGAGACATCCATTGCCAACGCAAAGCCCTCAGCCGAGGAGTCTATCAATCTGCCGTGCAGATCATCCTTCAAGGCAAAGGCGATAGCATGCAGCAGAAAATCTAGCTGCCCCCATTGCTGTTCTATCGCTTCAAAAACCGCTTCAAGCTGTCCAGGCTGCTGCACATCGCAGGGCATAATGATCGGGCTGGCAAACTCTTCTGCCAGCGGACGAACATGCTTTTCTGCTTTTTCGTTCAGATAGGTTATCGCCAATTCTGCCCCCGCCTGACGAAAGGCTTTGGAGCAGCCATAGGCAATACTCTGGTTGTTGGCTACTCCAACAACGAGTCCCTTTTTCCCCTCAAGATTGACCAAATTCATAGAAATTTTCTCCTACAACATCGTAGTATATCCTTTGCCTATCATGGCAATATTTCGCAGTTTTGTCAAATAGGGCAAATGGGCAAATGGGCAATGGGTAAGGTGAGAGGGAGCGG
>CAZLKK010000516.1:0-1755 GCA_964559995.1 uncultured Chloroflexaceae bacterium | reverse complement strand
CCGGCGTGCCAGGGCGAGGTTGTAGAAGGGTATACCAACTTCCTGTGGACTATGCTTATGGCGGCAGCAATGGCACTTGGGGGCAGCCCGGTAGAGGTATCGGCAGTCGTCAATATGCTGCTTGGCTTTGCGGTGGTGTCGCTTACCGCCGCTTACGCCAGCCGTATGGAGCTACCCCATTGGGGGCTATTTGCCGCAGCGTTGGTGGCGTTGAGCAATCCCTTTTTGCTGTATACCACGCGCAATAGCGGGATGGAGACGGGGCTATTTGCAACGCTCATCCTCGCCACGCTGGTTGTGCTGGTATGGCATAGGTGGACAGCAGCGGGAATATTGGTTGCCCTCGCTATGATGACTCGCCCAGATGGGGTGTTGTTGGCAGGGGTAGGCGCATTGTATGTGGTGTGGCAGGGCAGGTGGCAACCACTATTGCGCTATGCCATCCCCGCCGCCTCCATCTACACCCCCTACTTTCTCTGGCGATGGTCCTACTATGGCTACCTCTTGCCCAACACCTTCTATGCCAAAGTGGGGGGAACGTGGGCGCAGGTGATACGTGGGTTGGAGTATACGTGGGCATTTGGCACAGCCTATCTGCTGCTGTTTGCGGCGGTAATCGGCAGCATCATCGGGGGAGTTTGCTGGTGGCGTAGGTATCGGCAGTGGGGGCATATTGCGCTCATTGTGCTGGTAACGCTGCTCTACAGCGGCTATATCGTGGCAGTAGGCGGCGATTGGATGCATGGCGCACGCTTCTTTGTGGCTCTCGTGCCGCTCATGGCGTTGGTGACGATGTGGGGGGGAGCGGGGCTGGCACAGCATGGCAAGGTGTGGGCAGCGGTGGCGGGGGGGGCAGCGGCATTGATGCTGGTGTTGCTCATCCTCCGCTTGCCCAACGACAGCAACTACACCGCCGATTCCTATGTGCGCTACGAAAATATGAAGGTGCGCCATTACCGCGAGATTGGTCGCTGGATACAGCTGCACACCCCCCCCGATACGCTTATCGCCACGGGCTTGGCGGGGGCTATCCCCTACTACGCCGAGCGTCCTGCGATTGACATTTTGGGCTTGACTGACGCACACATTGCCCATACGCCGGTACCGGCGTTGGGGGCGGGGCTGCCAGGGCATGAGAAGAATAACCCCGACTATGTGTTTAGCCGCCGTCCACAGATCATCCCACGGGAGGGGGCAACCCGCCTCACCAAGCACCCCGACCTGGATGGTTACTATACCTTTGTGGAATACCCCGGTCCAGCGGGGGGAACGGTGCGGTTGTATGTGCGCGAGGGGACGGTGCTGTTGGGGATGGACATTCCGGGCAGGAATAACCCATAGGGAGAGGGGGCAGGGGGAACGGGTCTATGGCAAAGCGCAATTTGTTGCTCCGTTGCTTTCCACACTAAATTGTGCTACTATGATCACCATTTGCTGCTCAGATACAGGAGCAAGACTGATGCGGTATGCCATTGTCATTGAAATGGGACCCAACAATCTCAGTGCGTTTGTGCCAGATTTGCCTGGGTGTGTCACCACGGGGCGCACGATAGAAGAGATACACCAGAATATGCGCGAGGCTATCCAACTCCACCTGGAAGGTCTGCAAGAGGATGGACTACCTATCCCACCTGCTGAAACCACAGTGGATTATGTAGATACTGCCTAAGCATCCAACAACCGATAAATCCCAAAAAAAATTTCTCCCCGCCAAAGGCGCATTTTCCGCGCTGGGGGCGAAGCCCCCAGACCCCC
>CAZLKK010000515.1:0-1865 GCA_964559995.1 uncultured Chloroflexaceae bacterium | reverse complement strand
ATCAGTTATTATTATACCATTACCGAGCCGTGACCAGTAGGCTTGGGCTTGCATGTAGTCGTCATGGGAGACGGTATCGCCCTTCTTTTTGTCCAGCAGGGCTTGTGTGGCTTGGTAAATAGCACTCAAGGTAAAGATTTTTGTGCTCCGATTGGAGATGGTCGTTTTTTCCGTTTCGGTGAAGTCCCGAAAAATTGGCACAGACTCCAGCAAATCAAGCGCGAGGCGGGAGAAGGGATCGCGTCTATCATAGAGGATGCCGATAGACTTGGTGGGGCGCACGGCATGTTTGTTGAGATCGGCGAAAATCTGCTGGCTTCGGTCTAGCCCAGAATCGAGAAAGAAGACCACGGAGATGGTCTCATCCCCAAGCAGGGGGTTTTCCTTGAGGGCTTCTTCAATAGCTGCTCGGCGGTGTTGCCCATCGTTGATGAGGAAGCGGGCGGTCATGGGGACGGTAAGCAAGCCGACATTACGGGCGTAGCCGTGATCTGCCATTGGTTCAAAGCGCACCTCGCCATCAATGGATGCGGTAATTGAGGAGAAGACGTACTCGGAGCAGTTGTCGAGCATGTAGCGGGTAATGTCGGGAACACGAGAACGGTTGAGGATACGCTGCGCCCGTAGTTCGGCAG
The DNA here is from genome assembly GCA_964559995.1 of uncultured Chloroflexaceae bacterium. Taxonomy (GTDB): domain Bacteria; phylum Chloroflexota; class Chloroflexia; order Chloroflexales; family Chloroflexaceae; genus JAAUSY01. The sequence continues at coordinate 1,230 of CAZLKK010000515.1, read as the reverse complement.
GGATTTCCTCTTCGTCAAACAAGAATATCTTGGGGATGAGTTTAATGGGACACATCACGACGTAATATTCCCGCCCAGCTTGAATACCCCGTAGCCCAATAAATTGATAGTTGAATGCTTCCATAGTCGTGTACTGATACAACATTCTACTCCTATGCCCAGGGTATCCAACGGTACGTAAGAAAATACGTATGTTGGTAGGAGATGAAATACGTTTGTATCTGTCCTATGGGAAGTATAATCTAGTTGGGTGATTTGTCAAATTGGTTGAGAGGGGGGTACAGGTATTGTTCATACACCGGGAGCGATACCCCGCTTATGGGTAGGGGGCGATGGTAGGCGAGGGCAGGATGGGCGCGGGGTAGGGGGTAACGATTATTGAAATAGATGACATATCATCATTTTGCAAACTCCCTTGCCCGTGCTTGGGGGTCTCCCTAGATTTATTTGCCCAAAAGGTGTGCAACAGTGGTATATCTGCTAACCACACGAACTTCCTATGGTGCGGTGATGGTGAGTGTGCCATAGTCGCCTGCTGGAAAGTGTCCTGGCACGGTGCAGATGTACAAATACTCGCCCGGCGGTGGCGCGGTAAAGGTAACTTCTCCTGACTCACCTGGTTGTAACACTGGTATATAGCCTATGACTTGTTGCATCAGTGCATCATCATCTAATGGCATGTATTTTGTATCTACAGCAGACATCGCAGCATCATAAAATGCCTCTGCCTTATCCATATCATGATGATTGAACAATATCCAGGTATGCTCTTGGGTCTGTGATGTGTTATGGAAATGGAGATAGACTGGTTGTCTTTCGGCAACGGTTGCTGCTAATGTGTCAATGTCAAATGCCAGTTCTTCACCTTTGATGGCAATGTGGAGATGCGTTTGTTTGACTCGTTCGGTGGGAACTATATCTAGGGTAGGGTCAAAGCGTAGGGCTTCACTAAACGCATAGGTAGCATTGGGAATGTCTCCCTTACCCGCTAGGGTTTCTCCCCCCACTACCCATGCTTGTGCCGATGTCGTCAATGCGATGGTTGAGTCAAAGCGTAGGGCTTCACTGAACGCAAGGGTTGCATTGGGAATGTCTCCCTTACTCGCTAGGGTTTCTCCCCCCACCACCCATGCTTGTGCCGATGTCGTCAAAGCGATGGTTGGGTCAAACCGCAAGGCTTCACTGAACGCAAGGGTTGCATTGGGAATGTCTCCCTTACTCGCTAGGGTT
>CAZLKK010000514.1:0-1880 GCA_964559995.1 uncultured Chloroflexaceae bacterium | reverse complement strand
CAACACGCTGATTGTGCAGATGCGGCGACACGGCGACTCCTGGTACACCCGGAGCGTTGAACCACGCGCTGCTGACCCTGGGTTAGCACCTGCGGCAGAGTATGATGCTCTTGACTACCTCATCCAAAAGGGACACGAACATGGTATCAAGGTGCATGCGTGGCTTGTCGTCACTGTCACCTGCCGCGACCATGACGACCTACGCGGACATCCTGACCACATTTGCACGACACACGGTCCCTACATAGAGGGGACAGAAAGTTGGACAACGCTCACCTACGAGGGCGAGCCGGTGGGCGACCTAGACTTTGGACACCCCTCGGCTATTCACCATATGGAATCTGTCGTCACCCATCTGGTGCAAAACTACCCCGACTTGGACGGGATACACTATGACTTTATTCGCTATAGCGGCAAATCTTTTGGCTACAACCCGGTGAGTGTAGACCGCTACAACCGTGCCCACAACCTGCCCCCCGACCATTGGCCCCCGCCGGATGAACCAGCGTGGGAGCAGTGGCGGCGAGATCGGATGACCGAGCTCGTCCGTAGGCTCTACATTCGCAGCAAGGCGATTAACCCCAAGATAGAAATGAGCATAGCCGCTATCACCTGGGGGGGGTCAGGCAACTATGACTTGGCAAGTTTTCGCCATTCTGCTGCCTATGCCCGCCTCTTCCAAGACTGGCAAAGCTGGCTCCAAGAGGGGATTATTGACTTTGCTGTCCCTATGCACTACTTTGAAGAGGGACGCGAGAACAACCGCACATGGCTAGACGGTTGGCTCGCTTGGGACCATCAGAATGTTGGGCAGCGGGCTATAGTACCGGGGTTAGGCTCATGGCTCAACACGCCAGAGCAAAACATCGCCCAGGTACAACGCTCGCTTGCCCCCAACGCCGAGGGATATACGCTGTCTGGCGTAGCGTTCTATGCCTACCACAACCTTTTTGTGGGCTGCGACCCGCAGCGGCGGCGCGAGTTTATGGACATGCTGCGCCATACCGTCTTCACCGAACCTGCCCGCGCCCCGGTGTGGGATTGGATAGCCAACCCAACTACTGGTATGCTACAAGGCATGGCAACGATAGATGGGGTGTCCATTCCTGATGCAAAGGTGATGCTGGTAAAAGATGGGGTATGGATACGCGACATCACCGCGTCAGTAGATGGCTGGTATGGCACAATCAACCTTGAACCGGGGATGTACACGCTTATTGTGCGCGATCCTGCGACAGGCAATGAGGCTACCTATGGACCAGTTGAGGTGGTAGCGGGGTATGTGGCACATGGGTCATAAGGGATAATTTCCCCTTTTCCCATCAAGCTAGTTTTGCATTGTGTGCTATGATACGACAGGAATATACAGAAGCATGAGGAGATATAACCTATGACGATGACGAAACGTGAACGACTAGCGGCGGCAGTTGCAGGACAACCGGTAGATCGAGTGCCTGTGGCGTTGTGGCGGCACTTCCCCGTGGATGATGTCAACCCAGAAGAGCTGGCACAGTCGGCGGCAGCATTTCAGCAGCAGTATGACTGGGACTTTATCAAGCTCACCCCATCGAGCCACTATTCGGTTGACGGTTGGGGGACAGAGGTTGCCTATTATGGACACCCCCACGGCACCAGCGACTATATTACCTTTCCCGTAAAGGAAGCAGCAGACTGGGGGCGACTCAAGCCGCTGGATATACACAAGGGGATGTATGGAGAGCAACTGGTCTGTGTGCGCCGGTTGCGGGAACTGGTGGGGGATGAGGTTCCCTTCATTGAGACCATCTTTAGCCCAATGGACCAAGCCCGTCACCTGATAGGGCGAGGAAAAGAACTGGTGCATATGCGCCGCTATCCAGAGCAGATGCAAGCGGCATTGG
>CAZLKK010000513.1:0-1881 GCA_964559995.1 uncultured Chloroflexaceae bacterium | reverse complement strand
GGTTTAGCCCTTGACAGCCGCCAAAACCTCATCGTCGCCGATACGGGCAACAACCGCGTGCTCATTTTCTCAGGTCAGCTAGATATAGACGTTCCTATTGAGACTGGAGCCTATGCCAACTATGTTGTTGGTCAACCAGCTGAAGCCCTGGGAGAAGTAGGCAATTTCACAACGAAATCTGCCCCCAATCCCCCAACAGCCCTGTCTCTCAATGCGCCTACGGATGTGGCAGTAGGGGCAGTGGCAGATACGCTCTACATTGCCGATACGGGCAACAACCGCGTCTTGGTCTACACAAAAACTATTCCCCCAAATAGTATTGCTGATTACGTTATTGGGCAACCTGATATGGTCAGCAATACGGCTAATAATGGCGGTATTGGCAAAAACAGCTTGCATACCCCAAGCGGACTCGCTGTGGATTGTAGTAATCGCCTCTACATTGCAGACACCGGCAACAACCGCGTCCTTGCCTTTTTCACGCCCGAAACCGCAGCCCCCCAAGCCAACACCGTGTTTGGGCAGGCGGGCAACTTTACCACAGGCGATGCCAACAATGGGGGACTTAGTGCTGACAGTTTGCATGCCCCTATAGGTATAGCTACAGACTATGCTACTATGAATGTCGTTATCGCCGACTCTGCCAACAAGCGGGCGTTGGAATATCGCCATCCGCTGAACAATGCTGTTCCAGTCATTACCGAGCTATGGCCCGGGACAATAGAAGTTGGTAGTGCTGAAACCCAAATTGAAGTGTGGGGACTTGGCATTGTGGGCAATTCGTGGGATAGTACTGGCACAATCGTCCCCGGTTCAACGATCCAAGTGAATGGCGTAACACGCGCCAACGAACACGCCTTCACCACCGGCGGATTTGCCCTCGTGACGCTCTTTGCCAACGAACTTGCCCAAACGGGCACACTCAGTATTACCGTCACCACGCCTACGCCTGGGGGGGGGATTTCTGCTGTGGCAACCATAGCCATTTTCAAGCCTACCACTGGCGACACACAGGCAGATGTCGTACTTGGACAACCTGGGTTTAACACGAACGCAGGCAACTTTATTCCGGTGAGTGAAGAGACCCTCTTCTACCCCAACCGCATAGCGCGAGACCCCCAGAGCGGGCGGGTCTTCGTAGCCGATTCAAATAATAGCCGTATTCTCAGTTGGGCTTCATTGGCAAATCTCAAGAGTGGCGCAGCAGCAGATATGGTCATTGGACAAACCAACTTCACGAGCAGTACCCCTGGTACCCCCGATTGGGGCGGGAGTGTCAGTGCGGCAACACTTGCCTATCCGCAAGGGGTAGCGATAGATACGCAGGGCAACCTGTATGTTTCTGATAGTAATAACCATCGGGTACTAGTCTATCATGCGCCCCTCAGCAATGGGATGCAAGCCAGCGTGGTACTGGGACAACCCGATTTCACCACTGGCACAGAAACTGAAGACCCCACCGCTGCTACGATGACCTACCCACAAAGTTTAGATGTTGATGCACAGGGCAATCTCTATGTAGCGGATGCTGAAAATCATCGGGTACTGGTCTATCGTGCGCCACTGAGCAATGGGATGGATGCTCGTCAAATCTTGGGGCAACCAAATACTACATCCAAAGAGCCAAGCGTGAGTGCTACAGGGCTAAACTATCCTGCTGATGTGGCTATAGATAGCCAGGGCAATCTCTATGTGGCAGATGCGTCGTTCATGCCCTCCTCGATGGGGGTGAACCCGAGCCTGACCCGCGTGCTGCTCGACCGGATCGTGGCGCTGAACGCGCAGGGCACGACCTTCCTGATCATCGAGCACGACATGGATGTGGTGATGCGCCATTGCGACCCGATCATCGCCATGGCGCAGGGCCAGGTGATCTTCGAG
>CAZLKK010000512.1:738-1891 GCA_964559995.1 uncultured Chloroflexaceae bacterium | reverse complement strand
TACCAACAAAGATGACATCACCAGAGACCCCACTTGTCGGCGGCTGTTCTTTGATAGCAGTACGCGCTATCTCCACGCTTACCCGTATGATCCTGATTTTTCTCTACGCACCCTACCTACTCCCCGTTCATTGCGCCAATTCAAGAGTGATCAGGTTACAGAAACAAGAAAAAGCATCTTTGATACGAGCCATGAAGATTGGGTTGAAGAAGAAAGACGGGAACGAGAAAAGCAAGATACCCTCAAGCCAGTGCAAGCCCCTTTTTTGCATATTGATGATGATAGCAAGGTAGTAACGTTCTACAACCCAGAAAAAACGCTAACCATTCATACCCAACGTGACCCCCAACGGGGACGTTCGCATAAAGAACGTGGCGAGATATTTCGCTATGAAGCCCTCGCCGCAGGACAGTGGTTTCAGGGGGCAATACTGGTTGACGAAGACGAAGACGAGTCGGTCATTCGTCAACTCCTAGAGGGAGCATCAATGGGGTGGCTAGGACGTTCACGCAGCGCAGGGTATGGGCGAATACAGCTTACCGTCAATTCTCCTACCGATACTTGGCGCGAGGTTCATCAACCGATACCCCCATGCTCTGCTAACACATTGTGTAGGCTAACGCTGTTGAGTGATGCGCTCCTGTATGATGACCATGGGCAACCAATCACAACCATAGATACGTCAACCTTAGCTTCCCTGCTCAATGTACCAGAATCAACCATGAGCATTGATAAAGAACGCACGTTTACCAGCAGTGTGCAGCATGGCGGCTTCAATGCCAAATGGAAGCTCCCTTTGCCACAAAGCTCTATGCTCGCCGCAGGGAGTGTGATTACTTTTACCCTTACCAACACGCTTGACGCAGCGCATATACAACAGCTAGAAGCACAAGGGATCGGCGCACGGCGAGCCGAGGGGTTTGGTCGGGTCGTGTTCAACTGGTTTGATACAATGGAGTTGACGACCCAAGACAAAGGGAGTTTGTCCATAGATATAGAAAAGCGTCCCGAACCTAGCCAATTGAGTACTATTGAAGAGAAGATGGCGCAACACATGGCAAGACGGTTGCTTGAAGCCAAAATTGAACAAGCAATCCTCAACTACGTGAAAGATATAACGCAGATTGACTCTTCACCAAAAACCTATCAATTG
>CAZLKK010000512.1:0-728 GCA_964559995.1 uncultured Chloroflexaceae bacterium | reverse complement strand
AAACATAGCGAGGGGTTCTGCGGGAGCCAAAGAAGTGCTTCGACAGTACAACAAGTTTAAGCAAACCGCTGGTCGGCAGTTTGAGCATGCACGAGTTAATCGTGGGATACAGGACCAACCATCGCTTGCGACATGGATAGACGAACTCCTTAAAAATCCACAAAAATTTGTCAAGCATAAGCTCATCATAGTATCACAACAGGTAACAATTGCCGAGCAGCAGACAACGATAGATGATGATCTCGCTGCCAGCATTGCCCTGCGATTATTGGCAGCGGTGATGGAACAAGCAGTACGACAACATCAACAAGAGCAAAAGAAGGAGCAACAAGCATGAATACCAACAATCTATCGAACCCCACACACCATTCGCGCTGTATTGTCGAGCGAATAGTGATTAGCGGGCAATTGAAGCTCCTCACCCCCACCAGTTTGGGCAATGGCGATAGCGACGGGTTGCTAGATATGCCGCTCGCCCGTGATGCTGCCGAAAACAAGCCCCTCATTACCGGGAGTTCACTCGCCGGCGCACTTCGCAATTACCTACGGCTACGGGAAAGGGGCTATCGGCAACCAGAGCAAAAAGGTAGGGCAGCAAACCTTTTTGGGGGGCAACAAGGGGATGATAACGGGAGCCAAAGCCCGCTTATTGTGGATGATGCTTTTGCTGAAATAGCCTCGACTACCATCCGCGATAACGTGCGAATTGACCCCCAAACCCGCACGGC
>CAZLKK010000511.1:1141-1910 GCA_964559995.1 uncultured Chloroflexaceae bacterium | reverse complement strand
GCCAAAGTGGGCAATCAAGCCCATTTCCCATAGCCCCCGCCACAGCACAAGCCGGGATACCGGCTCACGCTCCGTTACCTCTGCCACCCCACCACTTGCAGCCACCTCAAGCTGCGTTGTCACCAGCGGGATGTAGCCACTGTAGAAGATGACCAGCACAACAGCCAACGCCCCGCCATACGCCAGCGTTAATGGCACATGCAAAGGTCGTGTTGTGCTATTGCCGCGCAACGATTGCCACCATACCCACAACAAGAGCATCCCACATGCAGCAGCAGTATTGACAAAAAAGCCCACATGCCCCAGGAAAACGACCCCCAACAGTACCCCTATGATCGCTGCTACCCATGGACTCCTTCTAGGGTACCCATCATCCCCCTTTGAGGATACGTCCGGGTGGAGAACCGTTGTATGCACCGGCACGCCGATCATGTCCCCCTTTCCCTTGTGGTGGGGGAAGGGAAGAGAACGGGGAGCAACACCCCAATAGACTAGCACAGCAACCAACATAAGCCATGCGGCTTGGGTGTAGATATGTGTATCAAACGACCACCAACTCGCCATAATGCCTGCCGCCGTTAAGCCATACAGCGCAGCCGCTACCACACTCACCCGTTGGCTCCATCGGCTCGTAGGGTTGGGGAGACTCCAAAGTACAAGAAAACACACCAGCATGGTGCTGAGGGCTTCAACCATTGCTGCTGCCCATTGCAACGCATCCCGTGGATCATCAAAGAGCAAGATCAGCGGGGCTACGGCAAGATAGCCA
>CAZLKK010000511.1:0-1128 GCA_964559995.1 uncultured Chloroflexaceae bacterium | reverse complement strand
CGGGTGGATAGGGTATCTTCACGCCGCGATGGTGCGATAGCTGAAACAACTCCCCATACCCAATAGCAGCAAACAATCTATGGGTATGGAAGTGAATATCACCATGCATAGACTGAGGATAGAGCCGTCCGCCATAACGCACCCCAAAGGCTACCACGATGACGAGGATAAGCCAGCCGAGGGTTCGCGTTTGTAGGGGGACGTAGAGCAGACGGGCAAGCGGGAGTAGCCCTGTCAATAATAGCAGGGTGAGTAGGTAGCCCAAAATTGCGGCTGTGAGTGCCGGCTGCGCCCCATATGCCCAACGAGTGGGGTCAAGCATAGCTGCCAGCAGCATGAGCAGCATTGCCCCACTGGACAGGAGCGTAGCAGTGCGCGTATCAAGCACTCGTAGCCCTATGGCAAAGGTCAGCAATAATCCTATGAGCCACGACCCTACCGCAGACCAATCGGGCATAACGATGCTGTCACTACGTAACGTATGCAGTGCCACATAGTCAAGCGGCACCCCAAGCTGGCGAGGGTCATCGGGGGGGGTGAAGGTAGCACTGTGCAGATGCATCACCAACTGCCCCGTTGGGATGTGTTTTGCTGGCACAAGCAGCGAATAAACCGCGCCGCTCTTACGAATGGGCAAGGTTGCTAAGGGAGCAGAGGTTGTCCATACCGTCACCTCAGACGCTCCCGCATGAGCTGCTGCGCCGCTCATGGGCAGGAGCGCAAATTGCACCTGCACCGCACGCTTGCCCACGCCGGGGACAACAAGCGTTGTGGTTTCCCGTGTCCAGCGATAGCTTCCGTGTTCGCTCTCCTGGGGGGTGTGGATATGGCGCAGTTCTGGTAGATCGCCGCCATAGCCCTCTTGTATCCCCACATCTATCGTGTCCTGTATGGGAAGTTGCGCTTGTCCTAGCAGGAGAACGATAGTCAGCACAAGCAGGAGAGCGAGTGACGGAGTGCGAAGCAGTACATACCAAGCGTGGAGTTCGGTAGTAATGAGGTGTCGTAATTGTGTAGGTATAACCATTTGAATATTGTACCCATCACGAGCAGACGTGCAAGCTGACGATGGTGGAGCGGGGGCAGGGGGAGCGGGTCTTTGAAGCGCAAAGCGCAAAGCGCAAAGCG
>CAZLKK010000510.1:1548-1946 GCA_964559995.1 uncultured Chloroflexaceae bacterium | reverse complement strand
CTTTTACCGACTCCAGCGGACCTGTCTGACAGGCGGGAGCCAGGTAGAGTCGCACAGCATTAGCCACAATTACGTACAACATTAAAATCAATCCATCATGCTAACCCAATCTAGCACAGCCAATCTCGTGCCCATGGTCGTCGATGCCAACGACCGCGGGGAACGCGCCTACGATATCTACAGTATGCTCCTCAAAGAGCGTGTAGTCTTTCTTGGTACGGGCGTCAATGACCAAGTGGCTAACCTCATCGTTGCCCAGCTCCTATACCTAGACAGCCAACACAAGAAGTCCCCCATCAGCCTGTACATCAACAGCCCGGGCGGCAGCATCTACGCTGGCCTGGCCATACACGATGCCATGCGGATGATCAGTGCGCCAGTACACACCTTTGCCGTTG
>CAZLKK010000510.1:0-1538 GCA_964559995.1 uncultured Chloroflexaceae bacterium | reverse complement strand
AAACGACTTTAAAAATGGTGATCGCTTTCTCATCGTGGTGAGTGCCATGGGAAAAACCACCGATGAGTTCCTCAATATGGCTCGGCAAATTTCAGAATCCCCAAAACAACGAGAACTCGACATGCTGCTCTCGGCCGGCGAGCCGGGCTGCCGCTTTGCCTTGCCCCACGCTACGGTGCATATGCACCCAGCGGGCGGGGGCGCCAAGGGCTATACCGAAGACGTACGTATCGCCTACCACGAGCAGGAGCGCTTGGAAAAGCAGATTTTCCACATCGTCGCTAAAAACTGCGGGCACGATTGGCAGAAGATCGAAGCCGATTTTCTGCGGGATAAATTCATGAATGCCCTGGAAGCCAAAGCCTATGGGCTGGTGGATGAAGTGCTGGGGGATACGGAGCATGTAGTGGGGTTGAGCCAGGCCGTGCCAAACTTCAGAACGGGCCAGGCGGCGGACTAAATGTAAATACCTAATTACCAGTATGGGGATATTGCTGTTTAAATGGAGTATTGCAGTAGCTGATGATTAACGACGTAGGGACACCCTCTGCCGAACGGGGGAAACAGACTTGACAAGTTTCCGGTAGCTATGATCGCTGCCCTTGTCAAGTCTACAGTAAAGCTAAAGTGGGCTTTATTATCCCTAGCCCACTTTTCAATAAAGTTCAATCCAGTTTTAACACTTTCTCAACCCAGTAGTGCGAACCTTCCCGCATACGCAAGAAATACACCCCATTTGGGTAAGCCGACAAATCTATCTGCCGGACAACACCTTGCTCTAGCAACTGCCCTTGGCTGCTATACAGCTCGTAGCCCCTTTTATAGCCTTCTTGCATGTACAATAGGCCGCGCGTTGGATTGGGATACAAGATAGCCCCCTCGTGAGGCGCCTCCTCTGGCTCAGAGGCAGATACCAACGTGGCGTCGCAGGGCGTATCTATGGCGTTTTGGAACCTGTAGTACAAGAGTAGTGCCGAAATTGTATCCTCTCCTATGCCTTCCACCTCATCCATGAGGAAGAAATTGAAAGAGCCAAAGTTTACTATATCGGTAGTAAAGCTGCTGTCTACCGCCATGCATGAGTAATGAAAACCGGGCTCTAATCCTTCCCACCATATTGTCTCAAAAAGAGGAATATCATGTGGCGTTATTGTAGAACCTACCCGGCAAAAACTATTAGCGAAAGCATCCCGATCCCAGCGTACCGTTATTGGCAGATGCTTAGCGTAATAGTACAGCTCAATAGCCTCCGCTAGCAGTATACAGTTGAGGGTGGGGTGGATCCCCCCCTCAGTAGAAGCTATGATCTTCTTAGACAGAACCAAATCATCATTCCCAATTGGACCTGTATGTGCGGCACGCACCTCAAAAACCGAATCCCAAGGAGCATCAATATCAACTTCCCCAAATTGCGGATTGTACTCATAATTAGCATCCTCGTCCATACCTACCACCAAAGAATCCACATTACCTACTGCATCCTCGAAGTAGATGGTCGTCTCAAAATGATAATGAGAAGTATTCATCAAACTTGTCTG
>CAZLKK010000509.1:1595-1967 GCA_964559995.1 uncultured Chloroflexaceae bacterium | reverse complement strand
ATTGGTAAAGGTGAGCTTGCCGGTTGTTGGGTATGCATGGTGCAGAACCCACGTATCACTAGCCGAGCCATCCTGCCAAACATGCTTTTGGGTACCAGTTTCTACCTGTTCCTTGAGTGGGTCATCCCCTTTACCCGGCTTGAGCCAGTATTTGAAGGCAGCTTTTTTCATGAGCCAGCGGGTTCCACCAGCCAACTTGATGATTTGGTTGACGATACCGGCAATTCCAAACTGAAACTCTGCTTCATAGAGGTGCGTCAAGACATCGGAAGAAACTTCTATGGTATTGCCCACCTGAAACCCATTGTTGACATTGCCTATATTGAAGTCAAAGTTGGTCGGATTCAGCCGATCCTTGTGCTGCATATTCAC
>CAZLKK010000509.1:0-1421 GCA_964559995.1 uncultured Chloroflexaceae bacterium | reverse complement strand
CATCTATGACGGCGATTACGGCTAAAATCACAGGGCCAATAACCGGGATGAGCGCAATGGCAAACATGATGATAGCAATGACTATCTGGGCAATCATATCTGCTAGGGCTTCTTTGAAGCCAATAGCCCCCCAAGCAATTGCCCCTGATGCCCACTTGAAGGCAAACATTCCCACTGCTGTGCCAATGGAAATAGCCAACCCGATAACCGCCCCAGATTTGGCTGACTTTGCCGCTGAGGTGGCTATATCATCGGCTAACGCCAGTTTATTGAACGTTGCAGCTATTTTTTGGGCTTGGCGGATGTTCTTCATGACACGAATAGCCGAGTACATATCAACAAGGCTGTATGCCAATGTACCACTGGATTGGACCAGTTGTGTCGCTTGCTCAGGAGCACCTAAGCGGGACATAATCTCAACAGAAGCAGTGGTGGCTACCTTCAAGCCAGTTGATGCATGCCCAAAATTTTTCTCTTTCGCTTCAATCTTTTCGATGATGAGGTTGGGGTTGCTACTCACAACGGGTTGTGCTGAGGTGCTGGCGACTTGTAGTGTCGTTTCTGTCGTTTCTGTCGCCTCTGTCGTCTCTGTCGCCTCTGTCGCCTCAACTGGTACCCCCATACCAGATTCGTCAACTAACATCAAGTTGGCGATCTGGTCTAGGGAGGCTTTCGTTGGGACAATAGCCAGGGGGGATGTGGTGAGGGTAGTATCGCTTGGTGCCGTGTCAGATGGGCTTATCCCACGGGCTACCCCCCCAGATAAAATGATTAGGTACGTCTTGGCGAGGTTTTCTGCATACGTGAGGATTTTTTGGCTATCTTGTGGGGATAGGGTGTCCGTGGGAAAAACCGTAGCGTTGGGTTGGCTACGCTCGGCTTGCATATGGGGCAGGAGCCACTCGTCCCAATAGGTATTGAAATCGGCGGTTTCCCACGCTTGCGTGGTTGGGTCAAAACGGTAGGTAAAGAGCTGCATGCCCCCTAGCACCATTTCGTCTTTATCGCTAAAGTCAAACTGGAGCTGCTGCGTTTTGATAGCTCCATCGTTATTGGTATCTACCCCATCCATTGTGCCAGCGGAAAGATAGCGGTATTTTTCTTCGCGCACAGTGAGCAAGTTGACGTTGGTAATGCCATATTTGGGTTGGCTATTGGTCAAAAAGGCAGTTTGCAAAATTTGCCCAAGTGTCCCCTGTTGTGTTTGTCCCTGGGCATCTTCGTATGTACCAGCCGTCATCCCCCGGATAAAGTCTGTCTGTTTTGCATAGGCTGTGGTCGCAACTTTGAACTGGCTTTGTGGCAACCCCCAACGGGCAGCATCAGGAATGATGCTGTTTACGCGGTTGTCAAAGCGGGTTGTGATGGCATCTATGGTGATGGGATGGTCTTTGCGCCCCGCCATAAAGGTACGGTCTAAC
>CAZLKK010000508.1:0-2026 GCA_964559995.1 uncultured Chloroflexaceae bacterium | reverse complement strand
AGGGGGGGCTGCCCAAAGGGGGCAAAGGGGGTAGAGACATGTGGCTTCACGTCCCTACCTTGCGCCATAGAGCCAGGGGGAACAGGCAAGGAGTGGGGAAAGCGGATGGCAGGGCTAGATAATCCCTTTTCGCAAGAACTGACGGGTAGTTCTCAAATCCTCTCGTAGGGACCCCCGCTGCGAATACCGAATCGTCCCATCGGGTAGACGAATAACCCAACGAATCTCCTCCCACCACACACGGCAGATACCAACTGGAGTATCAAACCGGAGTTCAGGACGTTCTTCTTCATAATCATACAGTGGTCGTGCCCAAGAGAGAAACTCCTCCAAATCACCGTATTCATCCCGTAATCGGATGATCTGTAGCTCCATCTTCGCAAGAATAGTCTCCTCCTTCAACCGATTGACTTCGCTTCCAAGCGTATCACGGAGCTTCTTGCGTGGAGCGTAAACCATTTTTTCATCTGGGGACAAGATGACCCAGTATGACCCTTCCCACCACACGCGGCATGTTCCCATAGGGCTATCAAACCGCATTTCTGGTCGCCGTTTTTGCTTGTCATAGGCGGGTTTTGCTACAGAGCGAAGTTCCTCTAAATTGGGGAACTCTTCCCGAAGCAAAAGTGCCTGTTGTTGCAATGCCTCACGCACTGCGGCATCATCACTCATGAGATCAACACCCCTTAAAAAACTGCCTTGCTATAGAATCAGTGTACCACACCCGCTAGGCAATATCTACCCCTATATGTGGTCATACGGGGGAAACACAAGAGAAATGCTTAGGAGATAGCAGAAACCGATGTCGCCAATATTTCGTTGATTTGAGACCAATTTGTCTATCGCTTAGTGCCAACTCAAGGCAAGGATAACATCCCCATCATCCTACGGTGCTGAGAGACCAGTTCTGTAGTACAATGGCAGAGAAAGGGAAACACTCTTTCCCAAAGCTGCAACAGAAAGAAAGCTGATTTATGACAGGTGAAACCCATCTTCCCATACTCCCCCCCTTCCATCGTGTCGATCTTCCTGGGAATATTCCCATGCTGTATCGTCAACAGGGCAGTGGACCGCCCCTCATCCTCATACACGGGTGGGGAGGCTCCTCTGACTACTGGTACCAGACCATGCGCGATCTTGCTGACACCTATACCTGCTATGCAGTGGAAATCCCCGGCTATGGTAATGCTCCCCCGATGCGGCAAACGGCGAGTGCTGAACGGATAGCAGACATCATCATTGCCTTTGCAGATGCCCTTGATCTGCCTACGTTTGCCATCAATGGTCATTCCTTTGGTGGGGCAGTGGCGACCTATGTTGCTGCTCGCGCCCCAAAGCGAGTATTGCGTCTTGTGCTAACGTGTTTTGGTACCTATGTTCATGAAACAGAACAGCGTATGATGACGCAAGCGTTTTATCCTACTGACCTGATGCTGACTATCTCTAAACCCTGGCTCATGATGATGCAGCCCTGGTTGCATACGTGGCAATGTTGGTGGGAACAGGTGGGCGAACAGAGCAAACTCTACTATGACATAGCACGTCCGTTCTTTCACCAATTCCCAACGGATGAGGATGTGCTCCGTGAAGGGTTTGAAGATTTTATGTGTATGGATTATCGCTCCTCGCTAGAGAGCGCGATTAGCCTAGCAAACCCTGCCATTCGTGCTGCCCTCTGTAGCCTTGCCGTCCCAACGTTGTTGGTTGGCACACGACAAGACCGTATGGTGCTGCCGTCACAGGTAGATGGTACAGCAAAGTTGATACCCCAAAGTCGTTTGGCTTGGATAGATGCATGTGGGCATATCCCTATGATTGAGTGTCCAAAGGTGTACCATCCTATTATCCAGGCTTTTCTACAGGGATAGATGGGCAAAAGATGGGGCTATGCTTCAAACAGAGAGTTCCGCCTTGCCAACACCTAGCCCCACCTACTAAAACTCATCTGGTGGCAGCATAGGTTCCGGTTGCGGTTGCGGGTCTGCCGGCTGCGGCTGTGGGTCTACCGGCTGCGGTTGCGGCTGCG
>CAZLKK010000507.1:0-2049 GCA_964559995.1 uncultured Chloroflexaceae bacterium | reverse complement strand
CAGCAATGACAATGGTCATGACACCCCCGCACCGGGCGGCGGCGACCCAGCACCTCAACCACAGCCCTTGCCCCCACAGCAGCCTGCCGACCCACCGAAGGCTCCCGCCGACCCACCGAAGGCTCCCGCCGACCCACCGAAGGCTCCCGCCGACCCACCCAAAATGCCCTAGAGGAATCGCTTATCTCCCTTCTCCCGCTTGCGGGGGAGGGGGGCGTGATCCAATCCAATACCCATCGAGATGGGGTTCCAGAATATCCTGGAACCCCATCGTTAAGAAAAGTATATATTTCGTTAAAACTATCCGTATTGCCATTTCTTGATTATTCGATCACTATTCGATCACTATTCCATCACTATTCCCCACCCGTTCCCCATGTCTACCACGTTTCTACAAAATGTCTACGAAATGACTACGAAATGACCACGAAACCTAGAGAAATTTTCCTTGACATGTGGTAATATAGGCTAACCTGTCTTTACAGGTCATTGAATGACAGTTCGTTATGTTCGTTTTATGATTTCTCGTTATCTACCAGTACCACTCAGGGAGCCTGAGTAAAACCAGTGTGAGAGGAGTAGCGTCATGCGTACACACAGACAGCAATTTGTAACAAGTTTGTGGATTTCCGGTATCGTTCTACTGGCATGGATGGTCTTTGGGAATATACCCTCAGCCTTTGCCGAAGCCCCATTGGACGGCAGCACCAAAACGGTGCAACCAGATGGAGAGATCGCCCCAGGCGACATCTTGACCTATACCATCTACCTATCCAATACCTACAGTGTTTCGGACACCACTGTGGCACTAACTGACACCCTTCCAGCGCACACCACCTACGTTCCAGGGAGTGTGACGGGCGGGGCAACCTACGTTGATGCCACCAACGTCATTACGTGGAGCGGCAATATCGCTGCCAGCGGAGAGGTATCTATTACCTATCGCGTCCAGGTAGACGACCCCATGCTCGCAGCCGTTACGCCTATCACCAACACCGCTACCTACACGGCAACCTATATGGCAACGGAACTTACCACTATCACCCATACCCTTTCGGATACGGTGATAGTCAAGACCCCTGCCGACTTGAGCACCAGTAACAAGCAGGTCTCCCCAGAGATGGTCACGCCAGGCGAGGCGATGACCTACACCATCACCATTGCCAACACCGGGGGGCAAACTGCCACGCAGGTAGTGATGCAAGACCCGCTGCCTGATGACACAACGATTATTACCGACAGCATCCAGGGCGGCGCAACCTACCTCACCGCCACCAACGAAATCACCTGGACGGGTGACTTACCGCCATTGACTGAGCACATCATCAAGTTTGCGGTTGTCGTCACAGATACTGCGCCGTTGGATACGCCCATCGTCAACACGGCGACCATCAGTAGCCCCACACAGCTTGCCCCCACGCAAGCGGTAGTCACGGCTACGACGGGGCTACCAGCTGCCATCCAAGCCCAAGTGCTTGTTGCCCCCTCAATGGCGCATGCGAACGAAGAGCTTACCTACACCATCTTGGTAAAGAACACCGGCAGCACCAACGCCACGACAACCACGCTCGTCAACCGCCTGCCCATCAGCACCACGCTGGTTGCAGGTAGCCTCTCAACGGATGATGTGTATGGGGGTACAGTCTCCTTTGATGATCCCAATCCTAATGATGTACGGGTAATAACCTACACCACCCAACTTGGGGCGTATGAGCAAATGGAGATGAGCTACCGGGTGCTGGTTGATGCCGACATCCTGCCCTTCACGACCATCACCAATACCGCGATCATTAGCTCGCCTATCCTCGTAACATCATTGGAAGAATCTACCCTTGTTTGGGCAGACTGCAAAATGCTTGAAGGGGCAGTAGACAAGAACGACCCTGCTCGCACAAGTCGCAGCCCCTACGTTGGCGACCCACGCAATGCTATCCTTGACCTCAAAACTCGCTGGATATACCAAGCGAATGGCGACATCATGTCAACGCCCATCATAAGCAAAAGCATAAGTGGCGAAGGCTCAATGATCATCTTTGGCTCGCTGGACGG
>CAZLKK010000506.1:0-2053 GCA_964559995.1 uncultured Chloroflexaceae bacterium | reverse complement strand
CTGCCCCCGCTCCCCTGCCAGGGCGAGGGGGAACACATGCCCGGTTTCCCTTCTCCCCTCGGTGGGACGCGGGGCTAGGGGATGGGGGGCAAAGACGTTGCATACATCGTCTCTACAACTTACCCCAACAATCCCAACCCCCCCTGGGCAAGCCATGCTTGAACGGCATAGGTTTGGGGTATCCAAGCCGTAGGGTCTGTCTGATTGTACTGTGTGACAGCCAGCACGATGGCAACGACAATGAAGCAGATAACCAACGCCCCGATAGCCACCTGTATTACGCGGTCTTGGAATATTTCCATCACCTCAACCGAACCACCCTGCCACGTATTTTCCTTCTCGCGCTCATAGTCTCGGTACAAAGGACGCTCGCGGTCTAGGCGGGGGTCTTTAACCCGGCGTATTGGCTTGGGACGGGGTTCTTCTTTTGGTGCTGACTCGCTCATTTCCGTGCGGAGGGGTGCTGGCAGGACACCGGTTCCTGGTACGCGGTTTTGTCGGCGTTTGCGCTCTTGTGAGAGCATTTGCTCTCGTTCACGCATCCGATCCTCCCGTTCTTGTGCCATCTGTTTTAGTCCTGTGACCTCTTGTCGCTGTGGGGTCTCTACCACCACCGGTTCTGGTTGTGGTGGGGTCTGTGCTGGTTGTGGAGCAGCAGCAGGGGTGTGCTGCTGTTCTTGCTGCTCCTGTTGTGTTGCGGCTGTTTCCTCCTGTGCCATTGGTTTCTCTTCCCTTTCTAGTGTTGTGTTTCTATCCAGTGAGGTATTTATGGGCTATTTTTGACGTATCGAGCACTTGCTAGTACCCGCTGATCTGTATGTACCGCTGCTTGTTTGCACACGATGGGCAGAAAGGTTGCATTAGTTGAAGGCATACCCGGTGCGCCTTGCAGCAGCCATGTTTCTGCGGTGCGTCCGACAGCTTCCAGGCTGCCTGCGCTTACCTTGTCTAGCGTATCTGCGGTGGTGTGCCAGTAGGGATAATCAAAGTCTATCAGGTCTACTGCCGGTATACCGGCACGAATAAAAGGGGTATGGTCATCGAGCATAGAATAGCGCGGTTCTGGAATAAACGTTGTGTAGTTGAGGCTCTTTGCTACGTTCCAAATTCCCTCATTCATAGGGGCATAGGAGTTGCGTTCATAGTAGATTTGCTGGTCAGCGTCTCCTATCATATCAAAGAGCACCATGCCTTGTACAGTTTCGGTGAGGACTTCGACAAAGTGGCTTGAACCAACGATCCAATCCCATCCCTCAATACCGCCGTTGTCCTCGGCATCGAAGGCGACAAGCCAGATAGTACGGTTGAGCGTTTCTGGCTGGAGGACGCGAGCGAGTTCAAGCAGGATGGCAACACCACTAGCCCCATCGTTAGCGGCAGGCACGGGTTGCTTGCGCTTGTTTGGGTCAGGGTCTTCGTCTGCCCACTTCCGGCTGTCGTAGTGTGCGCCCATAATGATCAGGGGGCCTTCTCCGCGTTTGGCTATAAGATTGCGGCAGTCGGTTTCCCTATAGGTAAAAGGTTGCTCTTCGGCAGTCCAGCCGGCGGCAGCATACTGTTCTAGGATGTAGTCGCCACATTTGCGCCAACCTTCGGTACCGGGGTGGCGGGGGATGTAGTGCATTTGCTCAACCACATGCTGGTAGGCATTGTCCCCACTAAAGCTGGCAGCCTGCTGTGGGGCAACGGGAGCAGCTTGGGTTGGGGTAATGACCTGATCCAGTGGGATGGTCGGGGCAGCACACCCACCGAGCATGACGAATGTTGCTTGGAGGAAATGGCGACGACTGAGCTTTGTTTGGTTGTATAGGGTTGTTTCTTTTGGCATGGGCTATCCTCTCTGCTTATTGCCTGCCTATACTATACCATGCAGCGTAGCTTTCTACAATATGGATGTGGGGTTGTGGCAGATAGGGTTCCCTTGTCATAGCAACGTTACCTCATGAAAGATGTATGTGTCCCTGTTGTCCACCCGCTCCCCCTGCCCCCGCTCCCATCCCAGGGCGAGGGGGAGTCGCCCCATTGGGCGCACCACCGTGCGCCCCTACACCCG
>CAZLKK010000505.1:0-2090 GCA_964559995.1 uncultured Chloroflexaceae bacterium | reverse complement strand
ACACCCGCGAGATCAAAGACTACGGCGGGGTATGGTCTGCCATGCCCATCTACGGCGGCTTAACACTGGTTATCGTGCTGTCGTCTGCGGGGCTGCCCGGTCTCAATGGCTTTATTGGCGAATTTACGATTATGCAGGGAGCATATATCTCGCCCGACCTCGGTTGGCGGTTTTTGCTCTTTGCCGTTATCGGAGTCATCCTCGCCGCGGTCTATCTATTGCGGATGTTTGGCGGGGCGTTTATGGGCGAGCTACGCAACCCGGAAAATCGCCACTTGCAAGACCTAGACCAGCGCGAGGTTATTTCGCTAGTGCTGTTCATCATCCCGATTGTGATTATCGGGGTCTATCCCAATGTTATCTTTGGGCAGATGCAACCCAGTATTGCCCAATTACTCGAAAGTATGTCGCAAACGGTGGCAAGATTCTAGAAACGTAGGAGAAGAACACTATGGAATATCCTATTGTAGACTTAGCAGTTATTGCCCCCGCGATCATTGTTTTCGGGTGGGCTACTGCGTTGTTGCTCATTGACCTGCTGGTTATCCCGGCGGACAACAAAAAGACCACCGGCTACCTTGCGATAGCAGGGTTAGCCGTTGCGGGGGTAGCGGGGTTTGTGGTGGGGGCGCGTCCTATCCCCCCACTGGACGAGATACCTTTTAGTGGCATGGTCGTGCTAGATAGCTTCGCCCTGATGCTGACGTGGGTCTTTATCTTGGTTGGCATCATCAGCATTGCCATCTCGCTCAACTACCTGCCACGCCAGGGGATAGAGCAGGGCGAGTACTACCCCCTGATGATGTTTGCTACGGGCAGCATGATCCTGTTGGTGCAGAGCACAGACCTGATTATGCTCTTCCTCAGTGTGGAGTTGCTGTCTATCACGCTGTACATCCTGACAGCCTTTGCCTACCCTCGGCTCTCTTCGGAGGAGGCGGCAATGAAGTACCTGCTGCTTGGGGCATTTGCAGCAGGCTTTCTGGTGTATGGGATTGCGCTTATCTATGGGCAGACCCAGACCGTCAACCTACTGGCAATACAAGACACCATTACCTCAACCCTACCGGCAGATAATACGCTGCTGTTGATAGGCGGCGGGTTTGTGCTGATTGCCTTTGCCTTCAAGGTCGCGCTGGCTCCCTTCCATATGTGGACCCCGGATGTCTACGAGGGCGCACCTACCCCCGTCACGGCGTTTATGTCGGTGGGGACGAAGGCGGCGGCGTTGGCGGCTATGCTGCGTATCCTGATGCTGGCACTGCCAGCGTTTGAACAGTATTGGATGCCGGCGTTGGGGATGCTCGCTGCCCTCACCATGATCATTGGCAATGTGGGCGCACTGAGCCAGCAAAACGTCAAGCGTATGCTGGCATACAGCAGCATTGGACACGCTGGCTACATCGTGCTTGGTATTCTGGCGATTAGCAACCACGGCACAGAGGCGTTTCTCTTCTACATCCTCGCCTACGCTTTGACCAACCTGGGGGCGTTTGCGGTCATCATCGCGCTAGAACAGCGCGGTGAGGCGGCATGGAGCTTGGATGATTTTTCTGGTCTGGCAAAGCGGCAAAGTGGATTGGCAATGGCTATGGCAGTCTTTATGCTGTCATTGGCAGGTGTTCCGCCAACAGCAGGGTTCTTTGGCAAGTTCTACATTTTCGCAGCGGCATGGGAGAGTGGACTAGGCGTACTGGTGCTGATTGGCTTGTTGACCAGTGCAGTAGCCGTCTTCTTCTACCTCCGCATTATTGTGCGTATGTTCATGGCAGAGCCGGTGCGTGAGGTCAAGCCGATGTTGCCCTATGGCATTACCGTGAGCATTGCGGTGGCGGTGGTAGGTACGCTGGTCTTTGGCTTGATGCCATCGCCAGTCGTCAACCTAGTACAGCAATCGGTGCTTGTGGCGGTAGGTGGTGTGTAACAGAGCGCAACAGAAGTATAGCCCCTACACTTTCAACGTGTCCCCTACCCCCGGTGATGGGGTAGGGGGCTATTTTTTTCCAGTTGGAGCTATGATAATATATAGGACAAACTAGAAGGAGAGATGATGGCAAAGAAAGCGGATACGAGCACCAAACGATTGGTCA
>CAZLKK010000504.1:0-2112 GCA_964559995.1 uncultured Chloroflexaceae bacterium | reverse complement strand
TGGTCTGCCCGCAAGCAGCGACCCCAACGACCTCAAGTGGGATACTGATGGCGATGGACTGAGCGACATGATGGAAGCTACGCTACGCTCGCGTCCTGTTGGAGAGGGGGGAGCCGCCTTTGACCTCCGCAAAGCTGATACTGACGGTGACGGCTTGAGTGACCTTGAAGAATCTATCATTGGGAGCAACCCTGCCAGTGCAGACACCGACAACGATGGACTGACTGACCGAGAAGAAATCTACGGTTGGTCATTTGCCTACCAGGGTATCACTACCCACGTCACCAGCGACCCCACCCTTGCCGATACTGACGGCGATGGGATGAGCGATGCCCTAGAGAAACGGCTGCATGAGCTATCACCAACGGACTACCCCTACCATCCGCAGGTCAAAAACCCATCTCCGGTGGCGATAACGGGAGAATTGCTAGGCGTTGACAATACTCTGGGGGTTATGAAGCCGGGACAATCTGCGACCTACAAAACTACCCTCACAAACTCCATGCCCAACAACTATGCGGTACGGGGTACCTTCACGCAGCAAATGCCTCCTGCGTTAGGGAGTATCTCGAACCAAAATCACTTCTACCTGCCGACCAATCACGAAACAACCTTGCAATCCAGTTTCACTATTGCGGCTGATGCGACAACGCAATATGCCCAAATTACCAATAATGTGCAAGCTACTGCTATCAAGCAAGCATCTGCCCATGCTACAACGAGCAATACGGACATCAATATTACAGAAGAGACCCGTATCTCCATTGACTCCACGCCGCCAGCGTCACAGATTACCTCGCTTACGCAAGGTCAACCGGTGCGGGATACGCAAGGATTGATCATCCAGGGGATTGCCAACGATGAGAGCGGGGTAACGCAAGTTGAGATGAGCCTAGATGGTGGGGCATGGCAGGTTGTCGAGGGCGCACAGACCTGGACAGCCGCGCTCCCCACCACACAGCTTACCGAGGGGCAACACACCATCCGCACCCGCGCTACCGACCTCGTGGGCAATGTGGGAAATACCCAAACTGAGCGGATGTTTGTCGTAGACCTTACCCCACCAGTGGCGACTATGACAACAGACTTTATCGGTGTGCGGTTGGCAGATGGTCAGCAGACGATACAGCTTACTGGCACTGCCACAGACAATGCCAGCAATGTACATCAGGTAGAGGTGCTCGTGATGGACGCTTATGGCAATAGCGGTAATGGTTGGCAAGCTGCCACGGTGTCGGGGACATCCTGGGAAATTGACTACACCCTTGCCTCGTTTGATATGACACAGGACTATACCGTTGCCGTCCGTGCTACTGACCAGTTAGGCAACCAAACGAGTGATGAGCAGTTGTTCAAGAAATCGGTAAAAGTAGACAGTACTCATCCAAGCAGCAGCATTATTGGGTTAAGTGCGGTAGATGCTGATCTTACCCTAACCAAGCAAGCATCCCTACAAGGGGTGAGTATCGACACAGGCAAAGTCTCTGCTGGAGTGCAGCAGGTTGAGGTAGCCTATCAACCAATGGATCAGGCTACTATTATCCAAGATACCACGATTGCGCTGCGGCACACCTTTGACAAGTGGCTTACCCAAAACGATACAATCACCTACTACGACCAATCCACTACCGGCACGAGCCTGACTTGTTATGGCAGTGCCTGTCCAGATAGGGTAGATGGACGCAATGGCAAAGCGTCCTCGCATCAGTCTGGCGATTCCCTCTCCGCCGGTCAGGTAGACTTGGCGAACACGTCCTTTACTGTCGCATACTGGGCAAAACGGCAGAGCATCAACACCGATAGCTATGTTGTCAATCAAGGTCCGGGTTGGTGGGTCAATCATTCCTTGCATATTGGCTTACGCAGCAATAACCACTTCACCTGTGCCTTCTGGGGAAATGACCTCGATTCGCCACAAGCCTACACCGACACTGACTGGCACCATTGGGCATGTACCTACAACGCCGAGACCCGCGAGCGGGTGCTTTATCGGGATGGGCAAGCGATAGCCCGCGACTATGCGTGGGCAAACTATCAGGGAACAGGTAACTTCATCATCGGACACACTCCCTGGGGGACATGGTATGAGGGGCTTGTGGATGATCTTACCAT
>CAZLKK010000503.1:1151-2122 GCA_964559995.1 uncultured Chloroflexaceae bacterium | reverse complement strand
CGGCATACGATATACAACATATCGGTCTGAAATAATCTCTGGTGGTACAAGTTTATCTTGCGCGAGACCCTGGAGCATCTTCTCTGCCACTGACGCAGCCAATGGTATCTCTTGCGCCATCACCTCATAGCCGTGGGCATAGAAGTGTAAGGTATTGCGGCTTCCCATACTACCCCCATAGAAACCATTGGGGTAGGCAAAATAGCTACTAAAGTGGACAGATTCTTGCATCACCTTGAGCAGTTCTGGATCAGGGTTCGTCTGATATATCTTGGCTAGAAAAGAGACAGTAGCCGAGAGATAGCCGGGGTCTACGCCATCATATTCGCGTGACCAACCCTCAGCGTGGTGGTAGCTCAAAAAGCCTTGCCACAAACGAGAAAACCCTATCTTGAGGGCAGAGTCGCCGAGGAGTTCATAACTTTTCCATGCAGCAAGGCATGCCATTGCGTGATGATTTGCTAGGTGATCTTCCTCAGACTCACCAGCAATAATGAGATAGGCGGCTTTACGAATAGCAACCAATATCCGTTCAGCTATAGCAGGCGGTATTTCATCCTTGAGTAAGTTGTAGGCTTCGATGCTGGTAAAGGTAGTAAAGGCTGTGGGACCGACCCATCCGCGCTCATAGGGGTAAAACTCATCAAATGATCCATCGCTATGCTGAATACTTGCCCAATAGTCTAGCCCTGCTATAGCCCAATCCCGAATCTTTGGTTGACCTTTATAGATACTGTCTGGAAAATCGTAGGTATAGACCAATGCTAGGGCATGGACAGCAAATTGTCGCACAGCATCAGGAAAATCAGAGGTCTTGTCTAGCCAATAATCACGGTGAAAACATCCGTAGGTGGGCGACAATGGATTGCGGTCTTGGTTGCCCAACAACCGCGGTATTTGTGCTAGGGCTTTCTGAGCATACACATGGCGCAAATTAGCCATTTACTCCTCCTTTTTACGATACATACTCG
>CAZLKK010000503.1:0-1141 GCA_964559995.1 uncultured Chloroflexaceae bacterium | reverse complement strand
AGCACCTCTACTTCATGGGATGTTTTCTTGAGCAGATAGCCTGCCAACGAGAGAATACCAAGCGGAGTATTATAGCCGCTGTGGTCTTCAATAATGGCGGTGTTTTTGCCAATAAGCTCATAAAAGCGAGGAGGATTAACGAGGAGGATTTTCATAGGTTTTCCCCTTTACTGTTAGGTTTCAATAGATAGATCGTAAGAAATATGAATAATACCCATCTCCCATGTATTCTACCAGAAATATGCTGGTATTGAAGGGGAATTTGGGCAAGAGGGGGAATCACTCCTCTTGATCTTTACGATACATACTCGGCATACGATGATTGATCAACTCCGCCAGCAAGCCAAAGATTGCCACCTGTATACCCGTCATAGCGATAACAATAGTCGTCACGTCTGCCAGTTGCCCAAAGAGCATCCGCGTTGCTATCCCCCATACAATAGCCAAAATAATCAGGGCTACGCTCATAGGGAGAAAGACTTTGAGCGGGACAAAATAAAGACCCATTCGCAGGATGAGCCGTACAAAGTTTGCGGTGTCCCGGATAGGCTTAATCTTGGATTTGCCTACCCGCTTGTGGTAGTCAATCGGGATGTAGTCTACCAAATAGTTACCCGTGAGCATAGCCAGCGTGATGGTCGTGGTGAACGAAAAGCCATCAGGCAGCAGCGTGAGCAACCGTAGCGCAATATCGGTGCGAAACGCTCGCAAGCCAGAGTTAATGTCGGGGATAGTATCCCCCGCTACGAAGTTGGCAAGCTGGCTAATGACCCACTTTGCCGGGCGGCGCACCAATGGGATAGATACGGTATCACCCGTGCGCGAACCAACAACCATATCATAGTTGTAGGTTGTCAGGGTGTTGACCAATGTTGGTATTTGCTCATTGGGGTATGTGCCATCGGCATCAGTAATGCAGACCAGTGGGTAACGGGCATGGCGTATACCCGTTTTGAGGGCTGCGCCATAACCACGGTTGGTCCTGTGACACAGGACCGTAGCATACGTACTCTGCTCGGCAACGGTGGCGGTGGCATCATCTGAACCATCGTCTACCACGATGATCGTCTTGTCCGCCACTGTCCCCACCCATGTGGATTCAGCCGACCGCCGCGAGTGGAATGCAAGCGCCGCCGTCACG
>CAZLKK010000502.1:0-2129 GCA_964559995.1 uncultured Chloroflexaceae bacterium | reverse complement strand
GTCCCATCCCAGGGGGAGGGGGAGCCGAACATTGGGCGCACCGCCGTGCGCCCCTACATCGGAGGAAAACGGGATGGGGCTTGAATCAATAGGGGGATGAGCGCATACTTGCACCCATCCCCCCACAACTAAGGTCATTTACCTATACTTTATTAGTTACCCGCATCAACCTTGACCGTAATCTGTCGGGGTTTTACTTCCTCTGCCTTTGGCACTTCCAAACGGAGTACCCCGTTGCAAATAGATGCTGAGATGTCATTGAACTTCACCGTATTGGGGAGCGTGATTGACCGTTGAAACTTGCCATAGCGGCGCTCAATGCGGTGGTAGTTCTGCTCCTCAGCCTTTTTCTCACGGCGGATTTCCCCACTGACCCAGAGAACGTTATTCTCTACCGTCACGTTCAAATCCTCTGGTTTCATTCCCGGTACCGAAAACTCAATAAAGTAGGAACCTTCCGTTTCGCTCACATCCATCTCTGGGATAAACTTATCGCCATTTGTTCGTGTGGGTGTCTGAACAAAGCTATCTTCAAATAACTGACTCATCGCCTCACGCAAACTCAACACATCCTGGATTGGCTGCCAATGGGCTACTTGTGCTCTTTGCATAGTATGGACCTCCTTTTGGTTTATCCTTCTCTATCTGACAACTGTTCACATCAACCGTATGGTATCTCGTGTGTCGTTGCTTTCATCAATGTTTCGTTACAGTTGTTAGTATAGGATGTCCATGTTAGAATGGCATATATAGATCGTTAGAACCCTGTATACAGAGTATTAGAAGTATGTTAGCCCTCCCAGATCGTCGGTTACAACTGCGCGATAACTTGTTACGCATCACTCGCGCTATTACTGCCCAACTTGATCTCAAAAGTGTGCTGGACTTGGTTATCCAAATTGCGGTTGAGATGTTGGCGGGGACATCTGGCTTGATTGCCCTTTACGAAGAGGACGACAGCGAAGAATTGCATATCCAAGCATCAGCGGAAATTCCCAAAAATGTTTGGCATGCCTTCAAGCCCCTTCTTGACCTACCACTTGAAAACCCACCACACGAGGTTGAGCAGCAGGTCTTGCATACCATCGCAGACCAGACTGGGGTCAAGTTGCGGCAGGTTATTGCCCTCCCTTTAACGTTTGTCAATACGCCGGTTGGCATCATCTATGTGTTTCGTGCCGCCGTTAATGTTGGCTTCTCCAACGATGATGCCCGTATTTTGCAAGCCTTTGCTGATCAGGCAGCCATTGCCGTAAGCAATGCTCGGCTCTATCAAGGGGTAGTCCTAGAGAAACAGCGGCTTGATGCCATCATTGAGCAAAGCGCAGATGGAGTCATGATTCTCGATAACCGCTGGCGTATTACCACGTTTAATAGGGCAATGGAGACGCTCACCGGCTGGCAGCGAAGCGAGGCGATAGGCAGACCATGCGCCGAGGTTCTTGATATTTGCAATGCCCAGGGTGAGGCGATTTGCCCCAATGCCTGTCCCCTTCAACATCTCCCTATGGAAAAAAGCCCAATGGTTGAGGGACGCATTACGAACCGTGACGGGCGGGAGTTCTACATTCAGAGCCGCTACGCTCCCCAAGTAAGCGATACTGGCGCATTTATTGGGGCGATTGCCAATGTACGCGATATTACTGAACAAAAGCGGGAAGAGGAGCTGCAAAGTACCTTTGTCTCTATCATTTCACACGAGCTCAAAACGCCCGTTAGCATCATCAAAGGCTACGCTGGTACATTACGCCGTGAGGATGCTACATGGGATGAGCAGACATGGCGGGATGGGTTACGGGTGATTGAGGACGAGGCAGACCGTCTTGCTCGCCAAATCCAGGATTTGCTGGATGTCTCACGGTTGCAGTCTGGTTGGGTTCACTTGGACTCCACCGATTGGGATATACCGATGTTGGCAAAAGAAGTCATTGAGCATATCGCTGCACAAACCGGTGAACAGTATATCTTTGAATTGCGCTTTGCCGAAGATATGCCCCCGGTCCATGCAGATTATGAGCGTATCCGTATGGTGCTCTCCAATTTGCTGACCAATGCCATCAAGTATAGCCCGGATGGGGGCAAAATTCGCATTGGTGGGCATCCTGATGGTAATGTGGTCGTTATCTATG
>CAZLKK010000501.1:0-2135 GCA_964559995.1 uncultured Chloroflexaceae bacterium | reverse complement strand
AGAATGGAACCATAGATAAACATAGATAGACCTAGATGCCGGGCAAGAGATTCCCGACAGAAACGCAGAGGCGCAGAGACGCAGAGGCGCAGAGATTTGGACAACAACGGACTATACGGTAGCATCTTGCCCGAAAATCTTGCCCGGTATCTGTGTGCATCTATGTGCATCTATGGTTAAACCTTGCCCGGAATGTCCGGTGTTGTTCTGTTGACCTACCCTTGAAAGGGCAGGGGGAGAGGGTCACGACGGGCAGCCCCCTATCGCGCAACACACGGAGTTTCTCTTCCAACCGTTGCATGCCCAACTACTCGCTATCAAGCTCTAGCTCATCTCGGATGAGTACATCTACTGACACCCCAAAAAATGCGGCTATCTGGATAGTCAGTTCTGTTCTTGGTTTTCTTCTGCCTTGCTCAAAGTGACAGATGTAGGATTCAGCAATACCAAGTTGCCTAGCAAGTTCTCGTTGCGATAATCCTCGTTGGGTACGTAACACCTTGAGTTTTTCAGGGAATCGTTCTAGCATACAACCATTTGACTGCACCTTGTACGTGTGCTACTATGTACTGTATACAATTTGTATACAATCCCCGCACTGCGAAGTTGAGCGACACAGTGCGGAAACCCAGTATAAAATAGGGCTATTGCCCCAACCCCTATGATACACGATTTTTCGATTTGTGGGTACTAGCCAGAAAGGAATAGGGATTATGGGCATGCATCCCATAGATGATCTTATGCGAAGGTGGCAACGTGAGGAATTGACGGCGGAGCAGATGGTTGGGCAACTTGTGCAACACATTGGAGTGCTGTATGATCGGCTACGGCTGCTAGAGCGGCGATTCACAGCCATACAGCATATCAAGCAGTTGCAGGAGGATACCAAGTCCAAACACCGGTAAATGAACGAACGAACGAACATAGGTTAGGTCAAGTTGGCGAGCCGTTGCCTATAACGGCTCACCGGGCAGCCCTACAGTCGAAACATCTGCCGCAACGTCTGATCTACCCGCGTAAATTCTGCATGCACCTGCTCGCACCGCTTGGCAATATCCTCCCACTTTTCCTCTTTGCCGTGCTTTTCTATATACTTGCACAGCAAGGAAAGCGTCAACGCCCCAACCTGAGCACTACTGGACTTCATAGAGTGGACAGCCCGCGTGAGCGTGGGGAGATCATCTTGGATCACCGCCTCATCCATCTGGGCAAGCAAGCGGGGAGTATCTTCTAGGTAGGTAGCCACCAAATCACGGACTATCTCCTCTGCATCTTCATCAAATGCCGCAAGCAAACTGGAAAAGATAGTTTCATCTATCACATGAGGTTGCTCCTCTGCTGCCGTCTCATGGAGAATCGGCTCCTCACTAGGGTGCTGTTTGGCTGCGCGGAGCAAGGCTTGCATCATCTCTTCTATCTTGACTGGCTTACTTACATAGTCATGCATACCCGCATCTAGGCACCGCTGCCTGTCCCCCTCCATAGCATAGGCGGTCATGGCTATGATGTGGGGTTGTGAGGCAATGCCCGTATTGGTATGGATACGGCGAGTCGCCTCGATACCGTCCATTTCTGGCATTTGCACATCCATAAAGATAACATCATACGAACGCCAACGCAGAGCTTCTAGCACTTCCTCACCATTGGCGGCTATGTCGGCACGGTAGCCCATCTTCTCCAGTAAGCGCAATGCCACCTTTTGATTGACCGCGTTGTCCTCTGCCAGCAAAATAGAGAGGGGATAGGTGCGTCCCATATGGGGGTCGCCATAGGATGGCGGCTTTTTCGTCCCAAATAGCGGCTTGCTCTGCACCGCATTTTCACCCCCAGCGGGGGGAAACAGATTGATGAGCACATGCAAAAGCTGTAACGGTTTGACGGGACGGGATAGAAAATCTACGATGCCCAGGTCAGATGTACGCAGCATTGTGGGGGTAGCCCCAAGCGAAGTACAGACAATAAGCGGCAGCGGCGGGTTGGTGGTCTGTTGTTGAATAGCTTTTGCCAATGCTATCAACTCGTGCTCTTCTAGCCACAGGTCAATCACCACAGCATCAACCCCTCCCCCCTGCTGCTGTAGCCATTGCAAGGCTTCGTTTGGGGTTGTTGTCGCCACTGGCTCAAGCCCCCACAGG
>CAZLKK010000500.1:0-2136 GCA_964559995.1 uncultured Chloroflexaceae bacterium | reverse complement strand
CCTCTTAAGTAGTACCATAAACCCAAACCCTGCACCACAATACAAGTTTAAGTTTGAGTTGCCTAGTGAGGGGGAATTGGGCATATACAACGGGCAAAGCAAGACGGTACGGATGCGCGTAGCGGTCAGTGACCAAAATAACCTTGCTCAGGACGGGGTCTATCAACACGGAGAAGTAGAAGACTACCTGATCCGCCTAGTCGCACCCCAGGCAGGGCCAGCACCCTCCCCCGTTGGGGAACCTACCCTCCACACCGGCGACAGCGAAGTAGAAGCAGATATTTCCCCCACGGGCGGCATCTCGGTCAACTCGCCCCAAGGTGGCGCCACCGGTGACGGCAACAGGCGGCACTTAGGAGAAAACTCTATCCATTTCCCCGGCAGCAATGACTACCTCTCCTTGGATGACAACAACCTCTTCATACACGATGCCTTTACAGAGCGCACGGTAGCTTTCTGGCTGTACAATGAGGACAACTCTGGCATCCAAGACCTCTTTGACGAAGGCGGCAGCACCCACGGCTTCGCCATGCGCCTCGACAACGGGGTACCCAAGCTGACCGTGCGCAACAGCGGCACGCAAGTCACCGTCAGCGGGCCCGAGAGTATCCCCGTTGGGCAATGGGTGCTGTTGACAGGCGTATTCGACAACGGCGACCTGTCCCTATATGTCGACGGGGCGCTGGCAGCACAGTCCACAGGCATCGGGTTTGCCACTATCCCCGCGCACGGAGACGCGGCAGGTTGGGGTGGCACGAATGGCGGCAGCAACGCCTTTGGCGCCATCAACAACAACTTTAATGGGTGGATGGACGACCTGCGGGTCTATGACTTGCCACTTGGGCCTGCTGACGTGGCCGTGCTCTGGGAATGGACCGGCGGAGTGGCCCCCGGGACACAGAACCTCGTGGCACCCAATGCCGGCTCCGGCACTCAGCCGGCTGATCGTGGGGAAGCAGCGCTCAGCCTGTTCCCCAACCCGACCTCCGGAGGCATCAATGTAAGCATGGAGGTGCAGCAAGCCGGCCCCGTGCAACTCAGCATCATGGACATGGCAGGCCGCCAATTGCTCCGCCGGGCCTTCCACATGGACGGCGCTGGGCAACACAAGGCCTACTTGGGTGACCTCGGGCTAACTCCGGGCACTTACTTGGTAGAAATGCAAACCACAAACGAACGGAAAGTAGAAAAACTGGTGGTCCGGTGATAAACACAATTACTGTCACAATCCTAGCTTCTGGCTAGGTGAGCCTTAGCAATACTGGACCCATCAGGACGATGAGGGGGCGGCGTGCAGTCAAATTTGCGCTGTTCCCCATCGTTTCTATTTTACAAAAAACATAAATCATAAAACCACCTTTCCTAACAGAGTTTATTATATTAGCGGTTGTCTGCAGATAACATTTTTAGTAAAATGGCACAACCAAAGGTATTGAAGCGTCCATTTGCAGGCTAAATAACATCCTCCAAACCAGCACCCGCAGTGCTTTTTTGCTGTTTGGCCGCATTAGCCATGTTGCTGGGGCCGAAACGGCTTCCCTGTTTTTAAAAGCAACCGACACAAATGACCCAACAAAAGCCCCCCCCCCTAGTATTGTGGATACTGCTTGCATTTTTACTGCCTGCACCACAAGCCGGTGCACAGCTTGCCCTTCAAGACTCCCTGCTTTCCCGCCATTTGGATGAAAGCCTGCCGGACACCGCACGTATGCGTGCGCTGCTAGCACTCGGTGAAACACAGTACCGCTGGGACAGCCTACTATACTATCACGAACAGTTTGCTCCTATTTTTGTCAGTAAAGGGAATCCAGCGGATGTACTGGCACATAAGTTACAAGCAGGCATGGGACTCTTTCGCACCAATCAAGCCCCGCAGGCGCTACCCTTTTTTGCGGAAGCAGCTAAATCGGCTAGGGTTTTAAAGGACACCGCCAGCTTAATCTCAGCAATATACTGGCAAGGAAACTGTAATGGCATATTAAGTAATACAGACTTAGCTATTCAACATTATGATGAAGCAAGTAGATTGGCTATAAAAACGGGCGATGAAACTTTGCTCTGTATGATCAAAGGAAATTTAGGTATTCAATTTGAAAACCTTAATGGAACTCTCGCAAAATCAAATTAAGAAATCAA
>CAZLKK010000499.1:0-2138 GCA_964559995.1 uncultured Chloroflexaceae bacterium | reverse complement strand
GATGCTAGGGGCCTCGGTATGCGTTGTTTCGTTAGCAATATTATTGAGTCAGGTTATTCTTGTATCCCAATGCTCTTGACGAGATAGCCAGTAGCTCCCGCTTTGATAGCCGCAAAGAGGCTCTCATCATCCATAGCGACAGTAAGCATAACAATAGGGATGTCAGGCTCTATTGCACTGATGTGTTGGGTAGCGGTTATGCCATCCATAGCCGGCATACCAATGTCCATGAGGATAACGTCTGGTTTGGTCGTCAGGGCTAATTCTATGGCGGCTTTGCCATTGGAAGCCTTGCCAACAATCTCGCAACCACGAGTAGACAGCATGGCTGCGAAGCTCTCCAGAAAGAGGATGTTGTCGTCAACGAGCAAGAGCCGTAACCCCAACGGTTGCACAAATGGCGGCTGTTGCAAGGGCAAGGTAAGCGTTACAGTTGTGCCATGTCCAGGGGCAGAGTCTAGGTGGAATGTCCCGCCTATCTCTTCCATTCGTCCGCGCATACTGTGGAGTCCATAGCTAGTCAAGGATGTGGCAGTCTGGCTATCAGCTTGGCGGGGGTACAAGGTTACATCAAACCCACTCCCATCATCGATAATCTGAATATGGAGCATATGGTTGTGCCGGGTCATATGCACCCGTGCGCTGGCAACATGGGCGTGTTTGCGAGCATTGGTCAGGGCTTCTTGTACCACGCGGAGGAGGTGTATCATACGCACTGGCGCAAGTTCAAGCTGTTCTAGGGCATCATCAAGGTGCAAGGAGATAGTGAAGCCATAGGCATGGGCAAGTCCCGCGCAATGTTCACGCACAGCAGCGACAAATGATGTTGCCTGGTCGTCAGTGGGCGTAAGGATGCGTTGGCTGGTGTTGGCACCAATGATAAAATCGCGTATGTCCATTTGCGCTTCATTGGTCATAGTGGTGAGGGTGTGCAAGAGCGACTTGGCGTGGAGGATGTTACCGGTGTCGAGCAGGTCATAGGCGGTCTGAGACTGCACCTTGATAGTAGAGAGTAGTTGTCCCAGGGTATCGTGCAATTCACGGCTGAGACGTTCCCGTTCTTGCAAGATGGTTAGGGTTTGCTGCTGGGCATGGAAGACCTCGGCGGTACGCTGGTGTTTGGTAACATCGAGTGCTGCTCCGATGATCTGGTGGGGTAGCCCTTCGGCGGTGCGGTTGAACACCATGTCGTAGTGGGTAAGCCAGAGCCATGTTCCGTCTGGTTGCCAGATACGATAGGTACATTCCACGACTGCATCATCGGGAGCGGCGGTGAGTTGTTGGATATGATACTGGACGGCGGTGCGGTCTTCTGGAAAGATCGTTTGGGAGACATTGCGCTGGGTTGGGGACAGCCCATCAAATAGGAGCGGGCTAGGGCGATTGCAATAGACTAGCTGGTGCAATTGTAGGTCGTAGACATACATCACGAGGGGGATGTTGGCGGTGACGAGGTCCATAAAGCGTTGGCTTTCGCGCAGTTTGGCTTCGACCTGCTGCCGGGTGGCGATTTCCTGGTGCAACTGTTCATTTTGCGCTTGCAATTGTTGGCGCAGACGGTAAATTTGCAGATGCACGTTGACGCGCACCCGCACTTCGTCAGGTTGGTAGGGTTTGGTGAGGTAGTCTACGGCACCGAGAGATAGTCCACGCACTTTGCTTGGGATGTCTTGTAGTCCACTGGCAAAGATGATGGGAATGGTGCTTAGGTGCTTGTCTTGTTGCAGTTGGGTACAAAAGTCAAAGCCATCTATGTCTGGCATCAAGATGTCGAGCATGATAAGGGATGGGGGAGCATAGGCGATAGATTGCATTGCTTCTTTGCTCTTGGCAAAGGGACGGATGTTGGAGTAGTGTTCTTGTAGGATGTTCATTAGGATACGCAGATCGTCTAGGTTGTCGTCAAGGATTAGGATGCTTTCTGTTGGGTCGTGTTGGTTCATGGGGGTATAGTAGCATAGGTAGGGGATGGGGACAAATAGCGTACAGCCCATTAGCTTGTGAACGGTGGGATCACAATGAGGTGATCCCTTTGCTATTACCCGTATTCGGGTACGGGATATTTGGCCTTATCAAGTGCGTGTGATACGGAAGATTTTAGCCCATACCGTTGGGGTATTTTTCCATCTGCAAATGGG
>CAZLKK010000498.1:0-2161 GCA_964559995.1 uncultured Chloroflexaceae bacterium | reverse complement strand
CCACCGTGCGCCCCTACACCCGCATACACCCACTAGGGGATGGGGGCTGCCCGGTGTTCGTTCCCCCTGCCCCCGCTCCCAGAGGGCGAGGGGGGAGAACAACCAACTCTATGGTACAAGCAACCACGCCTACGGTATCTGCATCACTGGACACTGCACCTGACGCACCACTTGCAAATGGGTATACCCCGTTATCTCACTGCGATTTCGCTTGCTGCTTGTCCCCAGGATAACGAGATCAATATCGTACTCCTCAACCACCGCAGCGATCATCTCCGCTGGAGACCCCATCCGTAGCTCCCCACGCGCTTCTATCCCGTCTTGACGTAGCTGCTGAAGAACCTCATCCACCAACGCCCCTGCAACCCCCTGCATCTGGTCAATCAGTTGGTCGTAGCCAACATAGCCGCTATACACACTAGGCGGTTGATAGACATGGAGCACCATCAAATCTGCGTCTTGCTCAAGGCGAGCAATATGAGCAGCATACAATACGCCACGCTCAATAGAGGGCGAGCCATCTGTTGCCAACAATATGCGCTTAAACATTGTCCCTCCCGATATGTGCCTAGATTTGCTCTTCAACGACTGCCGACTGCTCCCGCTCTTCGGATGGTTGGTCATCTTGGGATGGATGAGCATGACCATTGCCGGCAAACGCCGCTGGTTGCTCTTTCGCCTCGGTATACAGCACCCGTGGCAACACATCATCCATATGTTGCACCAAGATAATCTCTATCTGCTCGCGTACATCTTCGGGAATGTCGCGTACATCAGAGCCATTTTCATAGGGAAGCAATACCGTTTTTACCCCAAACCGATGAGCAGCGAGTACCTTCTCCTTTACGCCACCAATTGGCAACACCTTACCGCGCAGGGTGATCTCGCCAGTCATAGCGACATGCTTATAGGCAGGGCAGCCGGTGAGGGCAGAGATGAGCGAACACGCCATCGTGATACCTGCCGATGGTCCGTCTTTTGGCACGGCACCCGCGGGGATGTGAATGTGGATGTCTGCTTTTTGGGCAAAGTCCGCCGGTATGCCAAGCGTCTGCGCCCGAGAGCGGGCATAGGTCATCGCCGCCCGTGCCGACTCGCGCATCACATCACCAAGCTGCCCGGTGAGGGTCATCTGCCCCCGCCCGGCTACCACGCTGGTTTCAATGAACAGTACTTCGCCGCCAACCGGTGTCCAAGCCAACCCCGTTGCTACACCCACGTCATCATCACCTAAAACGCTCTCCTTGCGGAACCGTGGCGTACCAAGCATCTCTTCCAGATCATCAGCATCTACCTGTTCTGGTATCCATTCGGCATTTGCCAGCCGGGTCGCTACCTTGCGATAGACAGAACCAATCTGCCGCTCCAGATTACGCACTCCCGCCTCACGGGTATAATCACGAATGAGCATCTTGAGCGCAGCGTCAGTGATAATCGTGCCATTTTTGCCTAGCCCTTGCTCCATACGCTGGCGTGGGACGAGATACCGTTGGCTAATTGCCAGTTTCTCTGCCTCGGTATAGCCAGAAAGTTCGAGTACTTCCATACGGTCTAGCAGGGCAGAGGGGATGGTATCCGTGCGGTTAGCGGTGCAGATAAACAAGACCCGACTCATATCAAACGGTACATCCAGATACCGGTCTACAAAGCTCCGGTTTTGCTCTGGGTCAAGCAGTTCAAGCAGCGCAGCCGCCGGGTCGCCTTGCATCCCCATCGTCAGCTTGTCTACCTCGTCAAGCATCAGCACCGGATTGTTGGTATTTGCCCGCTTGATACCCTGGATAATGCGCCCAGGCAACGCCCCCACGTAGGTGCGGCGAAACCCGCGAATCTCCGACTCATCGCGCACCCCCCCCAGGGCTACGCGCATAAACTCGCGCCCAAGTGCCCGCGCAATAGACTGCCCCAAACTCGTTTTGCCCACGCCGGGAGGACCGGCAAAGCAGAGGATAGGACCACGAAGACGATCCTCTCCCTGCTGGTTTTGCAGTTTGCGTACTGCCAGATACTCAATAATCCGCTCTTTGATCTTGTCAAGCGCATAATGATCAGCATCGAGGACTTCACGGGCATGGGACAGATCAAAGTGATCTTGGGTGCTTTTGCTCCAGGGCAGGTCAAACAGCCATTCTAGGTAGGTACGGATAACGTTATACTCTGA
>CAZLKK010000497.1:0-2194 GCA_964559995.1 uncultured Chloroflexaceae bacterium | reverse complement strand
TTTCCGGGCAAGATGCTACCGTATAGAACGTTGTTGTCCGAATCTCTGCGTTTCTGCGTCTCTGCGTTTCTGCGTTTCTGTCGGGAATCCTTGCCCGACTCCATGTCTCTGTGGTGAAGAGTTGTCCGGCGGAATTATCCCTACAATCCGTCTCCCATCACGTCACCACTTCACAAACCTGTTATAATAGAGCAAGGTATTGGGTGTTGCCACACAAGCCACGCTATAACCACAACTACCCCCGACTCGTCTGCACTCACTACCCACAACCATATGCTGGTAGCCCGGTACATCATCCGGGGAAACCAAGCTCTATTTGCAAGGAGTAAGGAATCATGGCGGAACAAAAATCATCAAAAGGCTTGATTATTGGTCTTGCAGTTGTAGGAGTCCTGCTTGTCGTTGGGATCGTTGCGGGGGGGATCGCCTTTGCCATTTGGGGGGCTGCCACAGAACGGAAAAGCAGTATTCCCGAACGGCTAGGGGCAGATGTCCAGATGTATGGCACATTCACCCCGGCTCTCAGCGACCTTGCCAACGTAGCTCGACTGCGTGGTGCCTATCCAGAATTGTTTATTGATGAAGACCCCGAACCAGTCAATGAGCCACTCAAAGAATGGGGGATGAGCTTTCAGGAAGACATCCAACCCTGGCTTGGGGCAGAGGTAGCTTTTGCCATTGGCAACCTACCCCAAATAGACGAAAACTTCGACGACATCAGTGACGAGGACATCGAAAACTTAGAAGTTGCTCTGCTTGCTTACTCAACCAATGATGAAGCGGCAGGGGCATTTTTGGAGAAACTCCGCACAGCAATGCTTGACAATGAAGGGGATCGTGTAGAAGACATCACGACTAGCACCCATAATGAAGTGACTATCTATGAGATGCGCTATGCTGAGGATGTCTCCCCTACGCCACCACTCAACGCCTTTGCGGTCACAAATGGCATTGTGGTTATGGCAAACACCGACTACATCAAACAGATGATAGACCGCGAGCCGGGTGGGGCAGATTCGCTCTCTAGCAACCCAAAGTTTGCCAAGTTTCAGATCAACCTGCCACCAAATAGATTTTCCTACTTCTATATGGATGCACAACCCCTCATCCAATTGAATGAAACGTTTATTTCGCAGGCTTCAGAGGAAATGCCCGAAGAGCAAGCCGATATGCTGGAAGAAAACCTCGCAATGATTAGCGCAATGGAGAGTTTAGGCTTGGCTGCTGGAGTGGCAGCAGAGGGGGTCTTCATAGAATCTGTCTACTCGATGAACCTCGATGCCCTCAGCGAAGATAAACGCGCCGTCTTTACCTATCAACCCGGTGATCTCAAAGCTCGCTTAGACCGCATCAGCAGCGAGACGCTCGCCTTTGCGACCTTCTCCATACAGCCATCCTTCAAAGATCAGGTGATACAAGCGATTGAAGCCCAACCTGATGGGGCAGAACAGCGTGAGATGATAGAGGCGATGTATGAGGTAGACCTTGAAGAAGATTTGCTCAATTGGTTTAACGGCGATGCATCGTTGGTCATCCTGCCGGGCGAGGAGCTAGGCGACTTTGAGGTTCCCGCTACCGTCTATTTCACCATTACCCCTTCAGACCGTGAGGCAGCAGAGACGGGTATCAACAATATCACCGATGTTATAGAAAATCTTGGTATGGACATCCCCACTGAGGATATAGCCGGGGTTGAGTGGTGGATGATACAAGAGCCTGATACTGAACAGACCTATGGCGGCTATGGCTTTGTGGGTGATGATCTGGTTATCGCCTTTGGCGAAGGGACGATGGAAACTGCGGTTAATGGCGGTGAATCGCCCATCTCTGGCGATGCCCGCTTCCAGGAATTGCTCAATAACCTGCCTGCCCCCGAACGGGGAATGGTCTATATGGACATCCAGAAAATGGCAGAACTGGCAGAAGATACCGGTGCTGATGTAGAAGAGGATGTCAGAGAAGGTATCTCTTCGCTGCAATCGCTCGGTATGTCTGGCAATCCATCGGACAATCCAGGGGTTATTCGCGCCCGGCTCTTTTTGTACATTGCAGAATAGCCCAAACCTGCCTGCCTTGCCCCACGTCCCCCCGCGGTGGGGGAAGGACAGAGGGAGACGACAACCCTCTCCCCCTGCCCCTCTTAGAGACTGTTTGAAAAGGTGACGGTCGGGTCATCGGCTGTGGTATATTTGGG
>CAZLKK010000496.1:0-2213 GCA_964559995.1 uncultured Chloroflexaceae bacterium | reverse complement strand
ACAACGTTTAACAGTGGTCTCCCGACAGACCGCTTTGAGGTAGCATGGCATATAACTAACCCACACGTCATCCAACATCTTGACCAAACACGACAACAGGCAAGCATACAGACATTGCGCGAACGGGGAGTGCCCATGATCGACCCGATAGCAGCAAACAGCATGGCGAATCTCTCGAACCATATCGCGTTGGCACAGTTGTTGGTACAGATACCCAAAGATATAGCGGCTATCAAGCGAAAAAATATAGATGAAGCCCAAATGTGGCGGTATCGGACGCGAGAATTGTTTGAAACAGCGTTTGCCTGTGGGTATACGGTAACAGACCTACTTATGGACCAGGAGAGTGCGTGGTATCTGCTTGAGCGGTATTGAGTTGATACGCAGAGAAGGGAGAGGGTTGTTGCTCCCCAAACCGTCCTGGTTCTATCACATCACTGCTGTTGTCATCACGGGGAGAAACGGACAAACAACAATAGCCTCCCCAAATAACCTATGGCGAGGCGAAAGCATGCCAAATCCAAACCAGTCACTTTGCAAGAAAGTACATTCCCTCTTGCGTATATGGGGAATAGATCAAGGGTGTGTTGGACAGCATACCATCAAGCTA
Source organism: uncultured Chloroflexaceae bacterium (assembly GCA_964559995.1). Lineage (GTDB taxonomy): Bacteria > Chloroflexota > Chloroflexia > Chloroflexales > Chloroflexaceae > JAAUSY01. Next base: position 1,603 of record CAZLKK010000496.1, on the reverse strand, counting down.
TGCTGGTATCAATCCTTGTACAACCCAACTCTTACCCGATCAACATAACCCCATTCCCTGGTCACTGTGACAAACGGTCAGCCTCACCAGGACAAGATACTCCTGGTGAAAGCTGACTTCTACACAGTCTGGAGATTCCCTTAGAGAATATTTCGCTGGATTAGAGGCCTTCTGCCTCTAACCATGATTGCACCGCAGCATCATCTGGTGATGGATTGCCACCGGGAATATATCGGTAACGATCCCCGTATCCTTCCATCACTTTGTTTCGGATGTCCTGGGTTTCTGGGCTTTCATCAGTATCATTCATACGAATAACTTCGCCCGTCTCCAGATCAAGATAATTGCTGTATCCAGGATCAGTTTCAGCCAGTGCGGTGCTAATTTGTGCTCTGTTATACTCAGCCACTGCTGCTACTTTCTACGTGTTCAAATGTACCCAAAGGTACGCCTTGTCCATTCACGAAATTCCTGCTACACCCTGCATGCACCCCAATGGAGAAAGGGGTCTGCAGTCCACAGGCATGGTTACGTCCCGACGTAGCCACACGGAGGACGACCAGTTTGGTACTGGTAGACCAAGCAGTCTGGTTTTTCAACCTAAACCCACTTCTGCTGAGCGTACCACCTCACACTCACTCGCTGATACCATGCAAAACCGCTACCTCAACAGGCTATTCTTCTGGACAAAGAACCACCGGGAGGTATGATCTAACCGGTACGCAGCGTATTGCCCATGAGGATAGTACAACAAGCTGCCACGTTGTGCAAGTCCGGTTGGCAAGGAATTTGTGCCATGTTTGTGGTTTTTGTGGGGAGATTGTATGAGCAAGACTATTCTTTGCTTCCTTAAACGGGCATAAGCGCGTGCTTGCGCGGAGGGTTATGCTGCACTTTCGTACGCAAAATTTCCAACGCATTGATGAGTCGGGGGCGCGTTTCGCACGGCTCTATAACCTCATCTATCTGTCCCCGTTGTGCCGCGCTGTAGGGAGAATAGAATTTCTCACGGTACTCCTCCACAAACTGCTTTTCTCGGGCTTCAGGGTCTTCAGCTTCAGCAAGGGCTTTGCGCTCCAAGATGCGTACTGCCCCGCTTGGTCCCATCACGGCTATCTGGGCAGAGGGCCAAGCAAAGGCGAGATCGCTTCGCATGGTGCGCGACCCCAGGGCTATGTATGCCCCCCCAATGGCTTTGCGGGTAACGATAGAGATTTTGGGGATAGTCGCCTCGCAATAGGCATAGATGACCTTTGCAGCGTGGCGAATTGCCCCACGATGCTCTGCCGTCACGCCCGGTAGGATACCGGGGCTATCTACAAAGGTGACGAGGGGGATATTGTAGGCATCACAGAGCCGCACAAACCGGGCGATCTTGTCGCTGGAGTCTATATCCAACACCCCGGCGAGGTAGGCGGGTTGGCTGGCGACAATCCCGGTAACGTAGCCGTCAAGATGGGCAAAACCCACCAACACATTGTAGGCATAGTCGGCATGCACTTCTAAAAAGCTGCCGGTATCAAACACCCCGTCAATGACGTGGTGCATATCGTATGGTTCATCATCGCTCGCTGGCACAATGCTATTAAGCGTCTCATCCATA
>CAZLKK010000495.1:0-2214 GCA_964559995.1 uncultured Chloroflexaceae bacterium | reverse complement strand
ACCCCCACATCTACGCTCCTCTCGGCTACCCCCCCATTGACACTGACCAAGACTACCACGAAGCCTGCCTATACGATCTCTATCACTCCCGCCAAAGGGCTAGACACCCTCACAGGGTATCGTATGGAAATACGCTTTTCCTTCAAGGATCAGTACCACGCAGGCAAAGAGGGAAGTACCACAATGATAATGCATGTCAACAATATTTCAGATACGCTCTCTACTCAGCTCTCTATGACAGGATCATCATTTGCGTATATGCCGATAGATTCCTCTTCCGTAGAACTGTATACCATAGATCAAACTACCTATATGTACTCAACCGTGGCTGATACCGGGGAGCTCACATGTACCCGTATGCTGCAAGACCTAGCCATGCCCCCGCTCAACCCCAATCACCTGATAGGCACCCTACACCAAGCCCGTCTTATCAATAAGGGGGCAACAATCAGTGGTTTGATGACTGATCACTATGTGCTAGATAATCCCAAAACCTTCTTTGGGGAGATACCATCCGTGGAAACAGCCCTGGTCCATTTTTGGGTAGCGCAAGATGGGGGGTACATGGTGAAACTTGACGCAGAGGCAACCGGGACACACCATCTGCCAACCGCTCCAGAACATCTACCAGAAAGGACTCCTGAAGTGGTGCAAGGGACGTTTATCCTGTCCTACCTGTTGAGTGACATAGATCAACCACGCTCAATTGAGCTACCAGAACTCTGTACCCATGCGCGTGATGGAATCCCTCCACAGCCAACCCCAGAAACCCCTGGCGAATCATCGTAGACCCAGGGGGGGTAAGCATTTTCTTACCCCCTTGCCCTACGCGAGCCGTGAGGGTCAACGAGCGGATGGGATGGGAGCGGGGGCAAGGGGGAGCGGGGATTGTTCCATCCCCTTACCCCGGTAAACCATACATTACCAACATGCTTGGACTAACTCCGTTGGGTCAATGTTTACGCCACCAGACCAGACTTGGTAATCAAGGTGGGGACCACTAGACATCCCTGTGCTGCCAACCAAACCAATCACCGTCCCCGCCGCAACGTATGCGCCATGCTCAACGAGCACCTCGGACAAGTGGGCATAGTTTGTGCGCCATCCCCCCCCACTAACCGACACCTGATTTCCACCGGGGTAGCTATCAAACAACACTGATGCTGTGCCACTATGGGTAGCAACCACGGGTACACCTTGCGTTTCTGCAGGAGAAGCCAACGCGAGGTCAACTGCTCCCCATTCCTCTGCTGGCGCATGTGTCCCGACCCCATACCCTTGCGTCAACACCACACGTCCGCTGGCAGGCTGAAGGGGGCATCCGTAAGGACCTGCATCGATTAGCCAAACGTTCGCAGCTGTTGGTGTGGGGGTAGGCGTAGGGGTGGAGGTAGGCGTAGGGGCTTCTGGAGCACGTAGGACCCTATCGGCGGGGACAGTTGGTAGCAATGCCCACTCCTCGCGCACATTTTGCACTGTGCCGCCCCGTCCGCGGTTCTGTGACAAGTTGCTATAGCTAGAAAGCGACTGTTTGGTTATCGTGATGTGTTGGGGGGTAGGAGTTTGTGCTCTAGGCTGTGCTTGGGTTGTCTGCATCCAACCAGGCGAGACCATAACCACACTGAGTACACCGGCAAAGAGCAGCATAAAGCACAGCATATGGCGGCGAATAGCTGCGACAAAACTATTGGTTATCGAGCTGGTGCGAGGGTCTGTTGGCAGATCATCACAGAAGGTCTCTTGGGGCACTCCAAATACCAACGCCAGTTTTGCCCGTTCGTTGGCGTTCAATCTAGCTCTCCCCGCTTCAACCCGTGTGAGTTTGTAGGCAGAGATGCCAGTGATGTGGGACACCCCCCGAATAGTCAGTTTATAGGTTTCGCGCAAGTGGCGGAGATTGGGCATAATGGTTACGCTTCTTTCTCGTACTACAGAAGTATGAACATCTGTCTACTTGAACGAAGGGGCAAAAAGGGCTGTTGCTAGGGGAGATTACTCCAAGATGACAGAGGAAGTCATGAGGTTCATTCGCACAACCTCATAACCATAGCCATTGTTTACCCGCTCCCCTTTGCCATGATTCTGCCTTTCATTCCCCCTCCCCACACTTTGCATTATGTGCTATCATATCCCCAAACAACGCTGCCAGTCTGGATAAGGCAAGTACGTTAGACATCCCAAAGAACAACGAGATTCTTACCCTCTCGGCACCAG
>CAZLKK010000494.1:0-2216 GCA_964559995.1 uncultured Chloroflexaceae bacterium | reverse complement strand
AGGAAGAACCCCTAGACGAAGAGGAGGAAGAACCCCTAGACGAAGAGGAGGAAGAGGAGGATGATCCATTTCGTTGGGGGTCTCGTGAGATTGAACTGGTGCAGGTTGAGGTGCTCGACAAGAGCGAGTATCCGCGCATAACGTTTAGCGTAGGGGAAACGATCATCCTACGGATGCACTACCTCGCCCACGAGCGCATCGAGTATCCCGTCTTTGGTATCAGCATCCACCACCGCTGCGGCTTGCACATCAACGGTCCCAATACCCGCTTTGACAACTACCCTATTGCAGCACTAGAGGCAAAGGAGCGGGGTACCATAGACTACATCATAGACACCTTCCCCTTCAAGGATGGCGAGTATCTCTTCAGTGCGGCGGTGTATGACTACACAATGAACCATGCCTATGATCACCACCACATCTCCTACCCCTTCCGGGTGCAGACCTCTGGTGTACGTGAGCTAGGGATGATGCAAATACCGGCGGTGTGGCAGTGGTCGGGGGATACAAAAGACGATGAGATAACGGATGAGCCGGGGGAGCGTGACGAAACCACAGATGAGCCGGGGGAGCGTGACGAAACCACAGATGAGCCGGGGGAAGAAGATACTTTCACAGACTCATCAACTACGCAACCAGTTAAAGGGTCCTCTGTAGAGCCGTAGCATGCCTACGGCTCTTCTCCCCGCATCCCCTGCCCCCCCCTTGCTCCCTGCCCCTGCTCCCTATCCCATAGGGCGAGGGGGAGCCGTTGGGTCTCCCTTCACCCCGCGGTGGGGGAAGGGCAGGGGATGGGGGGCAGCCGATTCCCCTTGCCCTGGGATAGGGAAAACGACTAAAAATGGTCAGTACATTAGAATGGGTGAATCGAGTAAATGCGTCCCTCGACCCCTTCTTTACCGGTTGCTTCGACCTCTTCCCCTAACATGGTTTTGCCCGTAATGCCGCTAATAGCCCCAATAAGTACGCCGAGCGTGTAGATAGGGGAGGCACATTCTGTTGAATGGACCTCAAAACCACCATCGTCTTTCTCGATAATCTGCTCAATAAGACACAAGCGGGTGCCTTCTGGACCAAACGCATCTTGCAACCGTTTGAGCAAATCATCTGCCCCAGAAAATTTGCCTTGTAATCCTAGCTCTTCGATGAGGTCTTGCCCACGTTGTCGCCCTGCATCCACTATAAGAGCGCGTCCGGCTAAATCTATCGCATCGTCATGCAGATAGCGAAAGCAAACCACACTCATAAACGGACCGAGCGTTGGTCGTTTCACAATAATGTCTCGCATAGGTAGCCTCCTTGTTTACCAACCGTCACGTCACAAAATATTGCCAATTTCCTTTGATGCTTCACGGGCTTCAATACGAACCATACCGAGGTTCGCCCCTTTTTGCAAGTTGATCGCCAGGAGACTCTGGTCGCCTGCTGGCAGAACCATAAACAAGCCCCCATCAGCATCAATTATGGTCTCTTTTGGTAAACCTATTTTGAGCTCACCTGAGACTCGCCGTGTGACCCCCATCATTGTCGCAGCTACTGCCCCAACGCGATCAGCGTTGACTTCAGTAGACATCCGCGAAACGAGGACAATGCCATCCATCCCTACTGCTGCCACGCCCCCAACTTCTGAACCGGCATTTGCCCGGAGTTTGTCGAGGACTTCTGAGATTTGTTCTTGTCGAGTTGCCATGAATTTTCTCTACCTTTGTTTTGGAACAATACTCTTATCCGAGGATATGCGTGGGAGTTCTCCAAACATTCCTTTTGTACCAACTGTCAATCCTTTAAGATTGGGTTGATCAGACAACGGTCTCCAATGAAACCGGTTGCGTCTGAAGGCGGTACTCCCGCCTCTCTTACGCTTTAATTATACCAACTAAGCGTACTCACGCAAATGAAGCCTTTTTATCCCACAGCTTAAAGTTAGTGGGTTTGATGGGCTATCTTTAATAATAAACGAACAAGGAATGGTTTTTCAACCAAACTTTTGGGAGAAGCAAGGCAATGGCAAAGTCGCACAATCCAAGAAATGTTGCCCCTCTTGCCCACCCTCTCCCCTCGCTCCACTGAGGGGAGAAGAGGTACCGTAGGGGCGCACGGCGGTGCGCCCAATGTTCAGCTCCCCCTCGCCCACCAAACGAGCCGCGAGGGTCAACGAGCAGATGTAGGGGCGCACGGCGGTGCGCCCTCGCCGGGCAGCCCCCCATCCCCTCACC
>CAZLKK010000493.1:0-2217 GCA_964559995.1 uncultured Chloroflexaceae bacterium | reverse complement strand
TTATCAGTGCTAGAACTGAGGTCGCACAAACGGTAGAACTGCATACCGTCATCAATGAAGAAGGGGTCATGAAGATGCGCCCCGTCCCACAAATTGATGTCCCCGCTAACGGCTCGCAACAATTGAAGCCGGGCGGCTATCACGTTATGCTGCTTGGGATAACGCAAGACCTCAAGGAAGGCGATAGCGTAGACCTGACGCTCAACTTTGAGCGGGCAGGCAAGGTGACGATTACGGCACCGGTAGCGATGATGCAGATGGATGATGATACTACCGCAGAGCCGTTTGTCATAACCCACGAGCACCTAACGATAACCAATCCGTGGGTACGAGCGGCAGTTATGACGCAGAACACTGCGCCGATGACCTCTACCGACTCTATGACTATGACTATGGACAATTGACGAATTGGGCTATTGACGAATTGACGAATTGACCTATTTGTTATGCTACCTATGATGCAACCAAAGGTTTCGCCCAAACAAACCGGGGTTTCGCATGACCCAAGTGCGCCTGCTCTTGCCTGCGTCAACCTAACCCACCGCTATGCTACCCAAACCATCTTGGATGAGGTTAATTTTCAACTGACGCAGGGAGAGCAGGTCGCCCTGGTTGGTCCCAATGGTGCAGGCAAAAGTACGCTGTTGAAGATTATCGCCGGGTTGATGCATCCCACCTCCGGGAAGGTGCATATTTACGGGTCTCAACCCGACGATCACATCTGTATTGCCTATGTTCCCCAACGCAGCAATGTAGACTGGAGTTTCCCTGTCAACGTGTACGATGTGGTGATGATGGGACGGACGAGCAGAATTGGTTTGCTGCGCCGCCCTAGCCGCCACGACCATGCGGTTGTGCGCGAGTGTATGGAGATGGTCGCTATCGCCCCGCTTGCCCAACGGCAGATAGGCGAACTCTCCGGTGGGCAGCAGCAGCGGGTCTTCATTGCTCGCGCTATTGCCCAAGAAGCCCAACTTATGTTGCTAGACGAACCCTTCACGGGGCTAGATGTTAGCTCGCAAAGCGATATACTCGCCATTCTTCGCCAGTTGCGCGAGAAACATGTGACCATTATGGTTTCCACCCACGACCTCAACCAAGCGGCAGAACACTTTGACCGTGTGATGCTGCTCAAAGAGCAATTGCTTGGTATTGGCACTGCCGGCGAGGTCTTTACCCAAGAGAACCTGAACAAAGCGTATGGGGGACATCTCCATACACTCGGCACGCAACAAACGGTATTGGTAGATACCTGTTGTGAAGGTGGCGATAATCGGGAATCGCTCCATGTATGATCTGCTAGTTGAACCCCTTACCTACCCCTTTATGGTGCGGGGGATGATTGCCGCCATCCTCGTTGGTATCGTCTGCTCAACCATTGGCAGCTATGTTATGCTGCGGGGGATGGCGTTTTTGGGGAGTGCGCTGTCGCATACCATATTGCCGGGGGTTGCCATAGGCTATATGGTCAGTGGCGGCACCCGTGGCAGCATCTTCTGGTGGGCACTTGGCACCGCCATCATTGCCTCGCTCATTATCGGGGCTATCAGCAAAGGGGCAAATATCAAAGAGGACACCGCAATTAGCATTGTTTTTGCGGCAATGTTTGCGCTTGGCATTGGCATTATCTCAACGATGCGTGGGTATGCGGTAGATTTGGTGCATTTTCTCTTTGGCAATGTGCTCGGCGTAACAACCGCTGACCTGTGGCTCATGGGGGTGTTTGGCGGGGTCGTCATTCTCACCATCTTTGCCCTGTACAAAGAGTTTCTCGTGCTCTCCTTTGACCCCATCATGGCAACCACACTACGCTTACCTGTGCCGTTGCTGAACCACCTCATGCTCATCTTGATAGCCGTCACGATTGTGTTGTCGCTCCAAACAGTCGGCATTGCGCTGATGCTGGCAATGCTGATCACCCCCGCCGCCGCTGCCTACCAGTTGACCCATCGGTTGCCCCTGATGATGCTTGTGGGGGCGATGATAGGAGCGACTTCTGGGGTTATCGGTCTCTACCTCTCCTACCACTTGAGTATTGCTTCTGGACCGTCTATTGTGCTGGTGTGTACGGGGTTTTTCCTATTGGCAATGCTGTTTGCCCCCAAGCGCGGGTGGGTGTGGCAGCGGGTGGGGGGGTAGGGGAGTCAGCCCCCATCCCCTTGCCCCGCGTCCCACTACGCGGGAGAAAACGATCCGTAGGGGCGCACGGCGGTGCGC
>CAZLKK010000492.1:0-2235 GCA_964559995.1 uncultured Chloroflexaceae bacterium | reverse complement strand
GAGTGGACACCCCGGTATGAGTGGACACCCCGGTATGAGTGGACACCCCGGTATGGATTTTGCCGCATATGGTTGGGGGGATGAGGAGAATCCGATCCAGGTTGTAGCCGATGCACTAGGCATGACCACCCAAGAAGTGGTAGCAGAAATTCGCAATGGCAAGAGCATTGAGACGCTGGCAGAGGAAAAGGGCGTAGCCTTGACGACCATCATTGATGACCTGATGGCACCGCACACCACCGCCCTAGACTCCTATGTAGAAAAGGGCTACATCTCCCAAGAGGATGCATCGGTAGCAACATCTATGGCACGAGTGCAGACGGTACAAAAGCTGGTGAAGACTCTGCCAACCCGTGAAACGATGCCCTTTAGCCAGACCATGAGACGCGATTACGTTTTCCCCATGATGGAAGTCGTCTCAGAAGAGCTTGGCATCACGACAGAAGAGCTCGTGACAGAACTGCAAGATGGCAAGAGCATGGCAGAGGTGATAGAAGCGCATGGCGGCAATGTGGACACGATTGTAGACACGCTGGTTGATGCCCAAGCAGAACGGATGCAACCATTGGTAGACAATGGTCGCTTGACACAGGAGGAAGTAGACCAGCGGCTTGAGACGATACGGGAGCAAATGGTTGAACGGTTCAATCAAACGATGACGATGGAAGATGCCCCAATGAACAACAATGATAATAGCCCGCGCAGCCGCGGCTTTCCCGGCGGGGTCAATGACAACGGGCGATTTCCAGGCAACCGATAACCGATAACCGATACCTGATTTCTACCCCACGATGCAACCTTTCATCTAACTAACCATCAATTACAAGCCCAGGGCTAAACCCCCTGGGCTTACCGTATCTTCGGGGCAACAACCTAGTGACTACGGACATCGACAATACCCCGGTTGCCCCTTGCTGCCCTGCCATAGCCGACTACGGCAGCGTAACCAAGCGGTATTCAATCTTTGGAGGTTGTGGCTCTAGCACCTGACGTATGCCCAACGGGTCAGGGTTCGCTTGGGGTTGTTCGAGCTTACTCAGCAACAAATCAGTAAAGCTGCCCATCATGCGATAGCTCACCACTAAACTGCGATCTATACCCGCCAGTGTCTTTGCTCCTTCTATTGCCTCTTCAAGTCCGCCTAGCTCATCTATTAAGCCAAGTTCCTTTGCCTGCCTACCAGAATAGATACGCCCATCGGCGAGTTCTAGCACCGTTTCCCGCGGCATATTGCGTCCTTCTTGAATGACCGTTACAAACCCGTGGTAGGCTTCATCTACGAAGGTTTGTATAATCTTTTGTTCCTCTGGTTTGGGGTCGCGTGCTGGCGAGAGAATGTCTTTAAACTCCCCGCTCTTGTAGACCACTTGCTCCAAGCCGAGTTTATCGAAGGCTTCCTCATAGTTGACAGAACTCACAATAACCCCCAGGCTGCCGGTGAGGGTATCTGGGTTGGCGTAGATGCTATCAGCAGGGGCGGAGATGTAGTAGCCACCACTGGCTGCCACCGTCCCCATTGAGACTACGAGTACTTTGCCATCTTCGCGCAGTTTTTGTAGGGCTTGGTGTATCTCACTACTGGCAACGACCCCTCCACCGGGGCTATCTACCCGCACCACTACTGCCTTGACCAATGGGTCTTGTCGAGCTTGGCGTATTTGGGAAAGCAACTGGGAATGGGAAATTTGGTCGCTCAAGAAGGATGCATCACCATCTACCCCAATGACTCCTGACACGTACAGCACTAATACCCGATCTGTGCCATTGCCAGAGATGACCTGCTCACGCCATTGTTTGACGGGCAGTGGTCCTGTAGACGGCGACCTATCTACAGAGAACATCAAAAGTGCCATACCGCCAAGTGGTAGGATAGCACACGAGATGACTATACCAATAACGAGGGAGAGAACGATAAGTAATCCACGATCTTTTTTCATAAGGAGACCCTTTCTCTTGATTTCATGCCTTTTGCTATTAGCATACGCTTGTGTGTGGAGAATGTCAAGATACCCCTGGGGTATTTCCCGCTACGTGTGACAGATTCTTTGCTCTCGTCATAGCAATGTTGCCCAACAAAAGCCGTCTAGTCCCTGTCTTTCCACTCGCTCCCCCCCTCGCCCCTTACAAGGGTAGGTCTCGTTGTAGAGCCGTTGCAGGCAATCGCCGGGCAGCCCCCCCTCCCTAACCCTTTCCCCCTGGGGGAGAAGGGGAACCGTAGGGGCGCAAGGCGGTGCG
>CAZLKK010000491.1:0-2245 GCA_964559995.1 uncultured Chloroflexaceae bacterium | reverse complement strand
TTCCCGGAGGTATTCAACCGCGCTATTGCCAGTCCAATGCCGATAAACGCCGTATAGACCGCGTGGTTCCAGCCGCCCAGGATAACCCGGAGAATGAAGAGGATCATCATCCCTTCATAACCGCCGCCATCTTCATACCCCTGAAAGTAAAGGTAGAGGACATTTTCTGTAGCAGCGAACCCAAGCGCAACAATACCTGCGTAGACAATGCCGTCAAGAATGGAGTCAAACTCGTGGCGATAGAGCCAAAAGACCAACAGTACCGCCAAGCCTTTCAAGGTCTCCTCAACCAACGGGGCTATTACAACAGTGCCAACCACATCAGCAATCATTTCCGAACCCGTAATGAGCATGACTCCCACTTGCAAGATCAAACTCCCAATAATTGCGCCAATCGTGGCGACAAGTGCTCCCCACAAAAAGACCTTGACGACCATATGAAATGGCTCTTTTTCGTAGCGATCCATCCAGTAGGTAATCCACGAATAGATGAACGCTGGTATGAAGCTCAAGAACACCGCAGCGATAAACGCCATAGCGTGATACCTTTCGTCAGGTCTGCTGACTACCAGCAGAAATCCGCATAATTAGCCCAATAATGAGAAAGTTTATCAGGATAGACGAGCCGCCATAGGAGATAAAGGGCATGGTGATACCGGTGAGGGGGATGAGCCGAATGTTGCCCCCGATGATGATAAGCGTCTGTACCGCAAGAATGGTCGTTAGCCCCACTGCCAGCAGTTGCTCAAAGCCACGAAATCGCCCCGGTATTGCCAGCGCAATATGGTATCCCCGAAAGATAAGCAACGCATAGGCTATCAGCATGGCTAGGGTGCCAGATAGCCCTAGCTCTTCCCCAATCGCGGTAAAGGCGAAGTCCGTATGGATCGCCGGCACAATGGCGGGAATGCCCCGTCCCAAGCCTGAGCCAAATACCCCCCCGGAAGCCATCGCATAACCCGCTTGGACAATCTGGTAGCCAGTACCCTGGGCGGTAGCCCACGGGTCAAGCCAAACGGAAAAGCGCAACGAGACTACCGACACGAAGAAATCTAGGTTTATGGCGTTGGCAATGCGATAAAGCAGCGTTGCGCCAATGGCAAAGGCGGCAAGCCCCGCGATCACATACCACCCCCGCCCGGTAGCCACATACAACATTGCCAAGAAGACCCCAAAGAGCAACAAGGCAGCCCCTAAGTCTCGTTGGAAGACAATCGCCCCCATCGCAATACCCCACATCCCCATAATGGGGACGAGGTAGGGCAGCGGCGGCAGGGTGATGGGACCAAGCCGGTAGCCGTGCGAGACGACCTCGCGGTACTCTTCGAGGTAGGATGCCATGAAGATAACCAACAGTATCTTGAGCAACTCCGATGGCTGAAACATAAATAGCCCAAAGTTAAACCAGACCTTCACCCCGCTATTGTTGGGGTCGGTGCCAAAGAGAAAAGTCGCCAGGACCAACAGTAGCCCAAGCGTGAGCCACACATAGCGATGGTGGTCTATCCAGTCCATCAGGGAGCTATTTTGGTAGCGGATAAACAGCCGATCCCAGGGGACAAAGATCATGATAGCCAAGATGATTACCCCAAGCGTAACCCACAGCGATTGGCGGGTCGCCACGCCTTCGTAGATGTCACCATACAGCGCGTTGAGGCTTGGCTCAAGCCGCGTAGTCAGCAATAGCCCCATACCAGAGAGCAACGCTACCAACGGCAGCAACACCTGATCCGCAGAGGTCATCCGCCAACTTAGCCCTAGCGATACGCCAATAAAGAGCAGCAACGGCAGCGTCGAGGGCCACAGGATGGTCAATACTCCCGGCACAGTGGGGATAAAATCACGCTGGCGGGTGGCAAAGACGACCAAGATATAGCCAGCGGCAAAGAACAACAACACGGTAAAGAGCAGTTGAAACTCGGTGCCACGAAAGCGGCGCAACCGTTGGAGCGTATTCATACGGTAGTACCGGTCCTTTCCTTATCCCTTGTTTGTTCGATCACGACATTATGAACACCATCACCCATCATGACGGATCAGAAAAGCCTAATACTTCTCGTCAAGTTCTTCTATTTTGTTGGCTGCTTGGGCAGCGATTTGGCGGAAGCGAAAGGCGACATTTTTGTCTTTGATCGATTCAGCCGCCGCCATCAAAACTCCCGCGGTGGTTTGGGTGCGGCGCAGCCCAATCTTGTCCGAACGGAGGAAGTCTTCGGCGATGGAATGGATAAGGTATTCTTCTATG
>CAZLKK010000490.1:0-2248 GCA_964559995.1 uncultured Chloroflexaceae bacterium | reverse complement strand
TGGAGATCATAGGCTGCGCCACGGGCAACTAGCTCTACATACAACAAGCCTTTTGCTCCACAGTCTATAGCTGGTTGATTGGTAGAATCGTGCTTGCCCGTCTCCCATAGACAACCATCTGCCTGGAGCAGATCGGCGTATTGCTTGCAGAAAGCCGGCAGGTTTGGCGAGCCAATTTCCTCTTCCCCTTCAATAATAAAGGCAATGGAGCAGGGGAGATCGCCCTGCGTGGCAAGCCATGCTTCAATCGCCTGTATTCGCAACATCAGGTTGCCCTTGTTGTCGGATGCACCACGGGCATAGATTTTGCCATCGTGGATAGTCGGCTCAAAGGGGGGAAAGTCCCACAGGTCAAGGGGGTCTTCGGGTTGTACGTCGTAGTGGTCATAGATGAGCAACCGTGGCTCGCCGCTGCCAAGCGTACCATAGACAACAGGCGAGCCGCCGGTGTCTATCAAGCGAGCATCTGCTGCCCCCAGGCGGATGAGTCGCTGCTGTACCCATGTGGCAGCCTCAACGATACCGCGCCCTTGCGCGGCGACAGAGGGGATACGCAGCAAGTCAAAATATTCTTGTTGAAAGCGGGGTTTGTTGCTGTCAATGTAGGCGGTAAACTGTTCCATACTGTGGTTGTTCCTTTCTTGCAAATAATACGGGCTGATTTTCCCACGTCCCTTTGTATGACCTACCGTCTTGCTTGGGTACACGCTTCACGGGCAGCCACATCAGGGGTTTCTCGCCCATCATAGATAGGCGTGATACCAGGTCCATAGATAAATACATCTTTAAACGGAGAATAAAAGGAAAAAAACTGATCTTGGTGCAAGATGTCCCCTTTGGCATCGAGGACTTCGCGCTCTATCGTTGTGCTCATTCCTGGTACTCCCCGGATGACCTGTTTGACGGTGCATGGGGGCAACGATCCATCTGACCGCCAGATAGAGCCGGGACCAGAAAGCTGGTCTATGATTGGCTCGTGCAGCTTAGACTTGCGCCCATCATGGTAGCCCCACAGTTGCACCTTTAACGTCCCATTGGTGATAACTTTCGTGGTGATGATAAGCGGGTCAGGCATATCATTGCTCCAGCGCAGGTCAAGGTCATACAATCCATTTCTGTTTAGCCCTTTCCCATCGGAGGTGTACACCGCCGAATCCATTCCTGGGGTATCGCTCAGATCCGGGAGCAGTACGGTATGCGAGTGGCGTTCTTGCACTGCCAATCCTGCTTGCAACACTGCTTGAAAAAGGGCTGTAGACAGGTAGCAGATGCCTCCTGCCAACACCTCGCCTGTTCCCCCATTGACAATGCCACTCCCGGCGACATAGCCGGTCTCTGTGGAGAGTTCGCCTACCGTCTCTAGGTAGGATACATGCTCACCGGGGGCTATTTTCAGGCCATCAAACTGGCGTGCTGCTAGGCTGATATTTTGCATATCGCCAGGCAGCGGGGCAAAGGTGATGGTGGATTCGCCGAGTATCTCTATGGGACGGGCAGGCTCCAACAAGGCTTGATCTACATACTGTTGGGCATACTCGTGTCCCAACGCCCCCACCTGTACTGTCGCTTGTCCCCCTGGGTGCTTTAGGCGATATTCCAAGCGCACCCGCTCAAAATACTGTACTGTGTAGGCTACACCGTCCTCATCGTAGGTTAGGAAGGCTTCGCTGACGGGTGAACCAAAGATGGGGTGTGCGCCGTGTTCCTCCCAAAATTGCCGAAACGCATAGCTCAGGTTGTGTCCCGTAGAGGAAAAGTAGGTGCTGACCTCAGCAGGTGCAGCAGGGTGATGCTTGAATGGCGACTCATTGCTGCGCTCTCTTGCCAGCATCTCACCAAGCGTACTTACCAGCACCCGGTTGGGATACCGCTTGTCTTTCTCCAACCGCACATGCTCAAAATACTGTACCTCTAGCCCTTGCTCTTGGTGTATTTCTGTGATGGGCTTGCCAAAGATGACCTCGCCATTATGCGCGGTATAGAAAGCAAGAAACTGCCCCCCGATGTTGTGTCCCGTCTCGGCAAAGTAGCGTGAGGGGACCTGCAACTGTTCAGCAGCATCTGCACGGGCTATGGCATAGGGAATGAGCCAGTATGCCCCCATAACAACGAGACAGACGATAAGCCACAGGTTAGAATCTTTCATAGCTCTTCTAAAATAGCCTAAAATGGTACAATCTGTCCTTCCCCTGACAGTTCGTCTGGCTCTGTTGGTTCCGCTGGCTCCGCTGGCTCCGCTGGCTCCGCT
>CAZLKK010000489.1:808-2254 GCA_964559995.1 uncultured Chloroflexaceae bacterium | reverse complement strand
CGTCATACTCCCCAAGCACCTGTGGCAGGGTCTCTTTGTCCAAGTCAAGCCGTACGTCTACTTCCATGTTGGTACCGGCTTTGAGGGCTTCTAGTCCCTCTGGTGAGATTTTCTCGGTAACGAGAATACGATTCATAGATTATGTACTCCTTTATGATATTCTAGCTCTCCACATATTGCATTGTTGAACACGAACAGGGTGGTATATAGGACAAAATCTTGCAAGGCTTGCAAGAAGAGGTAGGCAGCGTTGCCTGAAGCGTTATGACAGGAAGGCTCGCGGTATCACAGCGCATGCATGCGTCAAGCATACATGATGAAGGGAAGGCTGTCAATGTGGGGAACGAGGAAGTCCGAGGTGGGTGTGGCAACCTTTATTTTCCGCTGCGTTGACCCTCGCGGCTCGAATAGGGCGAGGGGGAGCCAAATACCCCCTGCTCCCCGCGGTGGGGGTTGGGGGCAGAGTTAGCCATTAACCCCACCCTGGGCAAATTTGACGGTTTTTCGCCTTGACTTTATAATCACACACGAGAGAGTCCTCCTGCAACCAGTGCAGGAGACTGATTCAATATACTTGAATGGTAGAGGTGTCCCTTTGAGGACGAAATGGCGAAGCCGGTGAAAGTCCGGCACTGTCCCGCAACTGTAACGCTTGAAAGATGCTCATGAGAAGAGCCTAAGCGAAGTCAGGTCGCCCGCCTCTAGCAGTCTTTGTCGCCTCGTGGAGTTGGGGGATAAGGGCAGATGAAGGCGCATGGGGAACCCCCCCATATGCTGCAAGTATCCCCGTACGGTGAAGCCCTGTACAGCGGTGCTGCTTGCTATTTGCTACCAACCAGCCACGAGCAAGTGGGTGGTTTTTTTAGTCCTAGAGAGATCAACCAATAATCGTAGCCCAAGAGCAAGATGTCTCTAGGTCAATTTAATTCAATCAAATGGAGAAGCATTGTGGAAATACGCAACATGCACGAGAACAGCATCCAACCGGTCAACCCAGAGGAACCATTACCAGGACTGCTCCGCTTTTTGGATGCTCTCCCCGATCAACCCCTAGCAGTAGCACCATCTATCACCAAGCTAGAGCCAATCCATACACTCAAAAGCCATATTGATCGGGTATGGAGTGTGACATGGGAGCCGACCAGTCGCTTGTTGGCGACAGTTTCTAGTGATGAGACCGTGCGGGTCTGGCGAGCATCAGATGGCGCACTGCTCCACATCCTTGCCTACCATACGGCGTGGGTTTTGGATGTGGCTTGGTCGCCAGATGGACAGGTAATCGCATCTGCTTCGGGAGATGGCACAATCTGTCTGTGGCATGGCGTACATGGTACGCTTGAGCATGTCTTTGAGGGACACAATGATGGGGTCTATGGGGTGGCATGGTCGCCAGATGGACGCTTGCTTGCGTCCGTATCACGGGATGGGACAGTGCGAGTGTGGCGG
>CAZLKK010000489.1:0-730 GCA_964559995.1 uncultured Chloroflexaceae bacterium | reverse complement strand
TTGGTCTGCCGTTGGGCATGGACGGGGTATGTGGGGGGTGGCGTGGTCGCCCGATGGTCATACCCTAGCAACCGGGGCGTGGGGGGGAGTTGTGCAATTGTGGCAGCTACAGCAACCAAAACCGGTCCAAGTGCTTACAGGCCCTACGAACCATGTGAATAATGTTGCGTGGGCATCCGATGGGCGGCACCTTGCTGCGGCATCGCATGATGGGAGCGTGTGTGTGTGGCTTGTGCATCAGGAGGAGGATAATCATCCGCGGTATAGGTTGGGTGGACATACCCACCGCGTCCGCGATGTCGCGTGGGTGCCAGGAAGCCTAGACCTTGCTTCTGCGTCAGATGATGCGACAGTACAAGTATGGAATATGCACGCAGGTACAGATAAGCCGCAGCATACGCTTGTGGGACATACGAGCTATGTGTATGGGGTAGCGTGGTCGCCTGATGGGGCTATGCTTGCCACGGCATCAGATGACAAGACGGTGCGGTTGTGGCAGGTTGTTCCCCATCCCTAGCCCTGAAACCCTACCATATCCCATTCAGGGGGAGGTCTACCGGGCAAAGCCCACCCACGGTTATTACCGGCTCCCCCTATCCCTATCCCCTGTGGTTGTATGCTGGTGTAGGGGCACACGGCGGTGCGCCCAATGTGGCGGCTCCCCCTCGCCCTGGGATGGCAGCGGGGGCAGGGGGAGCGGGTCTTTGAAGCGCAAAGCGCAAAGCGCAAA
>CAZLKK010000488.1:0-2254 GCA_964559995.1 uncultured Chloroflexaceae bacterium | reverse complement strand
CGAACATTGGGCGCACCGCCGTGCGCCCCTACACCCGCATACATCACAAGGGCAAAGGGGAGCGGGTTGTTGCCCTCTGGGAGCGGGGGCAGGGGCTTTCAGGGGTAGGCGATATACCGGGACATTCCGGGCAGGAATAAACCACAGATAAACACAGATGAACACAGATACCGGACAGGATTTCCGGTCAAGATGCTACAGCATAGCCCGTTGTTGTCCGAATATCTGCGTCTCTGCGTCTCTGGAGGGAATCCTTGCCCGGTATCTAGGTCTATCTATGGGCATCTCTGGTTCCATTCTGCCCGGAATCCCTGTGACCTACCCTTGTAAGAGGGAATGGGGGGAGCGGGTAAAAAAGTAGTCTACCCAAACTGTTGCCCGACAACATCGCGCTGCCCCGCTAACCAATCTTTGCCCCCCATCGCCCGCTTGCCAGCGGGTTGTATCGTCAGGAGTGCCAATGCCCCGTTGCCTGTGGCGACCAGCGGATGATTGTTGGTATCAACACCAATGATAGTACCGGGGAGGGTATCCTCTGCCCCTAACCAATCCGTATGCACCGCGGCTGACCATACCTTCACCTGCTGCCCATGCCAGTGGGTATACGCCCCGGGCCAAGGGTCGTAAGCACGAACGCATCGCTCTAGGAAGACTGCCGCCTGCGACCAGTCAAGGAGTCCATCAGTTTTCTTGAGTAGGCGAGTAACCGTAGCTTGGCTATGGTCTTGCTCGCGTGGGATGATTTCCCCATTGGCATAGCGGCGCAGCACATCTGGCAGCATGGTTGCCCCCTGCACAAAAAGCTGATCGTTGAGATCACCAGCACGGGCATCTGTCGGCATAGGGATACGCTCTTGCGCGAGCAATGGTCCACTGTCCATCCCCCGGTTGAGCTTCATAATAGATACGCCGGTTTCCGTGTCACCGGCGAGAATAGCCCCAACAACCGGCACCGGTCCGCGATGGAGCGGCAGGATCGATGGGTGAATGTTGAGGTAGCCCAGCGGGGGAATAGCCAACACCGTTTTTCGCAAAATCTCGCCGTATGCAGCAACTACCCCTACGTTTGGGGCAAGGTCGTTAAGCTGTTGGATAACGGCTGGATCACGCAACGTTTCAGGCTGGAGAACGGGAATACCAAGATCGAGGGCTGCAACTTTGACGGGTGGGGGAGTGAGCACCCGCTTTCTCCCCGCCGGGCGGTCTGGTTGGGTGATGACTGCGGCGAGCGTGTAGCCAGCGGTGACGAGGGCTTGCAATGGATGTACCGCAAATGCTGGACTGCCCATAAAGATGATACGCATAAGGTGCTCCTTCCCCCCAATATCCTAGCGGTCTATCTGTTCAATACGCGCCCCGGCTGCCAGGTCTTCGGGGGTCATGTGGTAGAGATAGTCAAACAGCGCAACCCGAAAACTAGCAGGACCCTGCGCCTGTTCTGCGGCACGTTCTGCAGCATAACCATAGGCTGCCAGCGCACTTGCCGCAGCAATCGCATAGTCCTGTTCCACCGCGGCAAACGCAGCAATAATCGACGTTGCCATACAGCCGGTGCCGGTGAGCGTGGTGAGCCAATGATGCCCATTTTCCACGCGGAATATGCGGCTCCCATCTGATATGGTATCATGCTTATCGCAAAGTGCAACAACCGTTTGGTACAGCAGTGCCGTATGGCTGGCGATGTCTGTGGGATTACCAGCGGCTTCTACGCTATCCACACCACGCACCTTGCCCCCTAGCCCACTAAGCACCCCGATTTCGCCAGCATTGCCACGGATAATTTGTATACGGGTTTCTTGCAGCAGCCGGCGGATCATCCGACTACGCATACTCGTTGCGCCCATCCCTACCGGGTCCATAATCACCGGCTTCTGACTGGCGTTTGCTTGCAGACCAGCAAGGATCATGGCTTCATTCCAATCAGGGCAGGTAACATTGCCAGCATTGAGGACAAGCGCATTGGCAACATCGGTAATCTCTGCGACTTCTTCCAGCGCATGCGCCATAATCGGCTGTGCGCCAACAAACAAGGTAACATTGGCTGTGTCGTTCATCACCACAAAGTTGGTGATGTGGTTAATCAGCGGTTTTTGTTCCCGTAAGCGGGACAGAATATCTGCGGCTTTGGTATTAAGCATTGGTCTTTCCTCCTGTATTATGGCTTCTTTCCCTATCTATAACGGTCCGTAGTTGGCGAGCGGCATGTTCTGGATCGGCGGCACCAACAATGGCAGAAATAACCGATACCCCCGCT
>CAZLKK010000487.1:0-2262 GCA_964559995.1 uncultured Chloroflexaceae bacterium | reverse complement strand
TCATGGTCTTTTATAGTATACTTCTCTTATGAGATTACGAGACTATGCCAAAAAGATGGGTGTAACGTATAAGACCGCGTGGCTCTGGTGGAAAGCAGGGAAACTCTCTGGTTATCAACTGGACACAGGGACTAGTATCATCACAGATGGCGGCACAACATCATCCGAAAAGTAGCTCCTGATGCGTTTTCGCACGGGAGTAGAGGGTGCGTCGTTCACCCGTTGCGGCTTGCCGCATAAACATTTCCATAGATTTCTATGGTTTTGGAACTATCATACCATAAGAAGCTATGGTATCACAACAACAATGGCGCATGGTGAATAGGGCAGCGGTTATCCTGACGCTAGGGGTGCTTGTGGTCATCAGCCAAACCCTAGACCCGGCGTTGGATGACTTCAAGCGATACTGGCAAGCGTCAGTTGATTTACTTCGCCATGATAACCCCTACTTCACCCGCAAAGATTACTTCTACCCTCCCTTTTTCGTCTACCTTATCCAGCCATTTGGCTTGTTGCAGCATACCGATGGGCAATATCTCTGGTTTGTGCTTAATACGCTCCTGTTTGGAGGCTTTGTGGGGTTGGCACTTCGAGCCAGTCGCTCGCACTATGCCCAACGCGCATGGGGCATAGTTCTGCTCGTCATGCTGATAGCCCCCCCCACCCGTATCAGCCTCCAGCTTGGGCAGGTGAGCTTGCTCATAGCCCTATTGCTCACCGCTATGTTGCTGCTTGAACGCCGCAATGCCAGCATTGCCGGGTTGTTACTGGCACTAGCAAGCCTCATCCGCATCAACCCCGCTTTCTTGGGCATTGCCTACTTGTTATCACCCCCACGCCGAGTCGCTTGGTGGAGCATGGTTTGGGGAAGCGTCCTGGTTGCCAGTTCGCTGTTGGTGTATGGGGGCAAACACTATCTCTTGTACATTCAAACGATAGTCTTTGCCAATGTGGAGCGTGAGGGAGTCTACCCCTATGCCGCTGAGCACAACATTTCCATTTATGGCTTTTGGAGCCGTATGTTCATCGACAATCCCCATGTTATCCCCATCACGCATGCCCCATTGGTAGCCCATATCCTCATTATCGGTTGTACAATCATGGTACTAGCCGTCTGTCTGTGGGTGGGGAGAGAGGCAGAGGATGCGACTACTCGCTTGCTCCAGTTTAGTGTGTGGCTTTGCGGCATGATGCTGCTACTGCCGACCAACGGCTACTACAACCTCGTTATTTTGCTGCTGCCCATACTTGGCTTGGTACGCACCTTAGAAGAGCATAGGAATGATGCCATCCGCAATTGGCTTGTCCTAGCCGTGGGGTTGCTTTGTATCCCCCCACGCTGGAGCAACAGTCATCCGGTAGTCTATCGGGTAGCGCATATGGATTGGGGGTTGTGGTTGCTTACGCCATCGTTGTATGGATTGTGCCTGCTGATGGGGGTGTTGGTAGTTGTCATACGTCAGCGCACGTCAGCGCAACCAACATAGACAACCATAGTCAACCATAGCCAACAAAGCCAACAAAGCCCGTAGCCCCCTTTCCAAGAGAAGAAAGGGGGCTACTTTATGAGAGAGGAGAGAGGAAAAGAAACAGCAAAAAACCGTACTACAAAGTTAGCAAAAAGGCAACGAGATCATCTACATCTTGATCAGTGAGTCGATCTGCATAACCGGGATTCATAGTACTAGCAGGGTAATCTTCTACAATATGGGCATCAGGGTTCCTGATGGAATCGCGGAGGTAGTCTGCCGCTGACATTCCAGGGACACGCTTTGCGGCTCGCTCTGCGATGCCAGCCATATCTGGTCCCAAGCGTGGGAAACGGTGACGGGTTTCATAATGGCAGGTACTACATGGAACAAAGGCTTCTATCTTCTTTTCGCCATTGAAGATAGCTCGCCCGGTTTCGGGGTCGCCTATAATAGTAGTAGCACTTGCTGTAGATGTTGGGACTATTTGTGTGACTGTACTCCCCATAATACTCCCACAAGCGGTAATAAAAAGTACGGCTACTATCGTCCCAATATATCGACGGAGTGTTGATTGCTTCATTGAAATATCCTTCTTGTCATGGCTCCATCTTTGCAGGATAACCATAACCCTTGATTCCATTATAGAACATTGTGATGCATTTGTGTAGAGGAAATCTGGGATTTTTTTCACAAAGTATGTGGGGAAATCTCTCTTTTTGAACCCAACCGTTGTTTTGCCCCCCATCCCCTCGCCCCGCGTCCCACTACGCGGGAGAAGGGGAACCGTAGG
>CAZLKK010000486.1:739-2275 GCA_964559995.1 uncultured Chloroflexaceae bacterium | reverse complement strand
GAGCGGGTCTTTGAAGCGCAAAGCGCAAAGCGCAAAGCGCAAAACGTGGAGAGCCATTGCAAGCAACGATGTTCATTGGAGAGAAAGAGTAGAGCTATGCGCTACATACAATTTAAGATTGTTGCAAAAGACCCTAAAGGGTTCAACTGGCAGCGGTTTGCTGCGGGCATGCTGCTTGCTCTCAGTATGCTGTGCTTTGTCGGGGCTGTCGCTGCTCAAGTAGCAGCACAAACGATTAAACAGCCACTCTTCTCATCCCAGGACGACACCAACGACAAAACCCCAACTGCCACCAATGCACCGCCAAGCCCACAGCCTATGGCAGGGACAGATTCGCTTACCCCAACAGCAGGGATAGGCGATATGCTGTTTGGGACACCTCAGCCACCTTCGCCACCTATCACAGTGACCCCCTTCCAAGAGCCATACCCTAGCCCACCCGCACCAACCGCTGTGCCTACCCAAGTAGCAATGGCACCTACAAGTATTCCAACGCCCCTGCCAACCAATACCCTCCCACCCACACCATCCCATACCCCTACGGCGACACAGCCTGCCCCACAGCCGGTTGTCACCGAGGAAGCGGGGCAGGAGGAACCGCTCCTTGATGCAACAACAGCAGTGATGGTGACGGAAGCAATAGTGGAGAATACGCCCAACACGCCTACCCACACCCCCATACCTACGCTTACCAACACGCCAGAAACAGGGGACAACACGCCAACCGACACGCCAATCGACACGCCAACCGACACGCCAACCGATATGCCAACCGACACGCCAACCGATATGCCAACCGACATGCCAACCAACACGCCAACCAACACGCCAACCTCATCTTCCCCCTCTTCACCCACCACCTTTGATGAGCTAACGACTTTTGGGGTAGAAATCAACAAGGGCTATGTGCAACGCAGTATAGATCACTTGGCAAAGACCAACGTCTCTTGGGTGCGCTACAATGGCATTGTCTGGCATGAGGTAGAAGCTACCGAGGGGACACGAGACTGGTCAACATTGGCACAAGTAGAAACCGATCTCCAGCTTTTGCGCGAGCGTGGTTTTGAGCCAGTGGTGATTATCCGTGGTACTCCATCTTGGGCGCAGCAGGTAGATTCCTCCTGTGGACCTATCAAAGAGGACAAACTCGCAGCCTTTGCCTCGTTTATGCAGGCAGTCGTTGAACGGTATAGTGCTGCTCCCTACAACATCCACTATTGGGAAATGGGTAATGAGCCAGACGTAGACTTCTTGCTGATAGAAGACACGATGCCCTTTGGTTGCTGGGGCAACAACAATGACCCCTACTATGGCGGGGGCTACTTTGCCCAGATGCTCCAAACAGTCGCGCCGGCTATGCGTGGGGCAGACCCCAATGTCCGTATTGTGCTTGGGGGGTTGTTGCTAGACTGTGACCCGGCATCTCCGCCTGAAGGCAAAGATTGCAAGCCTGCCAAATTCTTGGAAGGCATCTTGCAACAGGGCGGGGCAGATTTCTTTGATGTGATAGCCTATCACGGCTACGCATTTTGGGAG
>CAZLKK010000486.1:0-717 GCA_964559995.1 uncultured Chloroflexaceae bacterium | reverse complement strand
AAAGACTGGGATTTGCAACATCCATCTTGGGTGCATCGTGGCGGGGCTATCTTGGGCAAGGCAACATTTTTGCGCGAGGTGATGCAGCAGTATAATGTCTCCAAGCCGCTGTTGCCCAACGAAATAGGGCTATTGTGTTGGGAAGGCGACCCGGTATGTGTCCAAGAGGGCTATTTGCAAGACCAGCAAAACTACCTCGTACGGGCGTATGTGCGGGTCTGGGCAAACGATATACTCGGTACAGCGTGGTATACCTTCAACCACTCCGGCTGGCACGATGCTGGCTTGCTCAACCCAGATACAACCCCACGTCCTGCTGCCTATACCCTAGAGTTTCTCTCCAAGACGCTAGAAGGGGCAACATTTCAAGAACAACTCTCCCTTGATAGTACTGCCCAAGAGGGCTACATCTTTCGCAAGGGGACTACCGAATACCATATCTATTGGTCAAACGATACGTTGACCTTTACCGTGCCGATACCCGATAATACGATTACCGTCTATACCTTTGGGACAGACGTAGATCGTCCAGAAGCGGGGTATGCAAAGGTAGATATAGCGGGGCAGAGTAATTTGCAGGTGGGGTTTGCGCCGGTGATGCTAGAAATAGCGGAGTAGGAGTAGATAAGCCACGTAACAAGAAGGGACGTATCTCTAAGAGACTGTTTGAAAAGGGTTACTCATGAGCCAATCGACGAACCATTACGCGAATCATCG
>CAZLKK010000485.1:0-2280 GCA_964559995.1 uncultured Chloroflexaceae bacterium | reverse complement strand
TGCGCCCAATGTTCAGCTCCCCCTCGCCCTGGAATGGGAGCGGGGGCAGGGGGAGCGAGGCAATACTCCTGTGGCAACTTTGCCCATGACCCAGGGGAAATCCCGCTATATTCTATTCTGATGGATTCTGCTTAACCGCCAAGTTCCTTGAGCCTGGCTTCCCACTTGCTCATAAGGCGATTGTAGTTTTCCTCGCCTATCTCGCCCATAGAGAAGCGCATATCCAAATGGTCAATCGCCTGCTTGACCTTCTCAACCGTCAACTCGCCGCTGCCACCACCAGATGGTTGCTGCTGCTGTTGGGGTTGCTGCTGCTGTTGGGGTTGCTGTTGTTGTTGAGACTGCTGCTGTTGGGGTTGCATGGCGTTTGCCATCATCTGTGCCATCCCCATCCCCATGCCCATCCCTGCCCCCATACCAACCCCACTGCCCATCTCGCCGCCCCCACTGGGGTTGTTTGCCGATTCGCGCATAGCTTGGGCAGCTTGGTAGCGCATAAAGTCTGATTCGCCAACAGCCCCCATAACGGTACGCTGTTCCATTGCTTTAGACGTTTCCTCGGTGGGGGTGATAGCATGGAGCGCAAAGGCGATAATAGACAACCCGATGGCGGAGAAGTCTCCTGCCAACTTAGATTTTACCCCCGCGCTAATTTCATTGTACATAGAGGGCAGTTGGAAGAGCGATTTGTTCATCTCACCGATGAGATCGAGAAACTTCTGCACAATAAACCCGCGCATGTAGTTCTCGATGTGGCGAGATTCAAACAAGCCCTGCTGCCCAACAATCTTATTCACAAAGAGCGAGGGGTCACTCACCTGGAAGGAATAGGACCCACGAGCACGGAGACGTACCATGCTCAACACCGGGTCTTGAAACCAAATGGGTTCAGATGTCCCCCACTTTTGGTCTATAAACTGCTTCATATTGACAAAGACGACTTCTGCCTGAAACGGGGTCTTGCCCCCTGTTGCCAGACCGACCAGACTTGCCAGCAGGGGAATATTGCCCGTAGTGATGGTGTGTCGCCCCGGACCAAAGACATCAAGGGCTTTGCCATCCCGGAAGAACACGGCAGTCTGGCTTTCCCGTACGATAACCTGCGAGCCAAAACGAAAATCGCCAGGTCCCCATTCAGGCTCACGGTGGACAATTTCTTCACCGGTTTGATCGAGAAACTCAACAACATCAATAATGCGTGCCATAAGTGGCTCCTTTCATCTTACTGCTTCTCGTGCTCTGCCCGTAGGTTCAAGCAGAAGGTCGCTTCCCACGAGCGACAAATTCCTCACGCGCATTGAATTGGTCATGTAGTCCATTGACAAAGGCTTCCAGTTCATTGAGGGCTTCGTCAATTTCGATACCATCTCGAAATTCTTTTTCCACATAGCCAACGTGTTCGCGCAGGAGTGGCAAACTGTCTGCCAGCTTTGCGTCAAACTCATATATCTGGTCAAGGTCGGCTTCCTCTATTTTTGCCTCGCTAAACCACCCCGCATAGCCGCGAGGGGCGGTCTCCAAGCGGGCGATGAAGTGTCCGAGGGCTTGGTTGATTTCTTCTATACGATCTAGGTATTCAAAGCGGGCATGGTCTACCGCTTTCTTGGTCAGTTGGGTGATGGTTTGTTGTTCTTCGGTGAATTTTCGCGCTAGGGTGGTGCGTAGGGTATGGTCAGCATCACGGCGGTTTTCTTTGGCTTCATATCCTTCATACCCAGGGATAATGCGAAGAATATCTTTTATGGTATCTCTCATTCCTCTTGCCTCCTTCCTGATGGTAGATGAACGGGACAGACAACAAACGGGGTTTGGATCTGTTCCATGCGTTTGTGCTTGGTTTTTGGATTGTGATACAGAAGCACATACAGTAGTATCATACCACAAGAAATTGCCTATTTCATGCCCAAATACCAGAATCCAGGGACATGTCAACGTCTGGTCATCCCCCATCCCCTGCCCTCCCCCCACCAAACGAGCCGCGAGGGTCAACGAGTGGTTGTAACCTCCGCTCTGGCATGGGGGCGGGGGGGAAATAAAAAGGTAGCCTTTGCCCAACAGCCCTGCCCTTGAAGGGAGCATGGGAGCGGGAGCAAAAAAGGCTATAATCCATATCATTTGCCATTTTGTCTGGTATCAAGCGATGATATTGACCAACTCTATGCTATAATTTCTCCTAGAGAAACTCTTTGAAGATTACAGAAATAGCCCGTAAAGCCCAGGAGCTGTAGCCCTGGGATAAAAGGGCTTTCTCTGCTTCAGCCGCTTGAGCTGTTGCAAGAA
>CAZLKK010000484.1:0-2296 GCA_964559995.1 uncultured Chloroflexaceae bacterium | reverse complement strand
AGCGGCAACCCTAGATGGTGGAGGGGAAGTGACGGACGGGTAAGCGGCAGCCGGGGTGTGGCTGCGTCGGTGGACGAGATAGCTTTTTGTGCCTGTGCTGGCAATATCTGCTGCATACAAACTCCTTCTCAACCAAATAAAAAAGCCCCTGAGCAGAACGCTTCGGGGGGGAGCATGGAGTTACATACATGCAGGTATGGCTAAACTGGCACACCTCACCGTAGGGTATAGCCCTATGATGGGCACATAGCCATATGCGCTCATTTACCTTCTCCCATCCGGACTATACCGTCGGCTCTGGAATCACACCAGATCGTGCCTTGCGGCTCGCGGGCTTGACGCTAACCAGTAGCGTATCACCGCCGGTAGGGATTTGCACCCTGCCCCGAAGGTTCGTTTATTGTATCGTGAATGAAGCATAGCACACATAGGGGAGTCTGTCAAAAGCCACGGGATAGGGCTACGTCAACGTCCGGTTTGCCCGTATCCCCCGCGGTGGGGGGGGCGTGTGTTGTTGGTTTCATTCTACTACAACCATACACACTACGCGGGGGGATGGATGAACACGGTTCACATGGTCGTGGGGGGGCTTGTAGAGACGATGCATGCACCGTCTCACCGGGTAGACCCTTACCCCGCTCCCACTACACGGGGGAAGGGGAACAACATCGGGCAGCTCTCCCCTGCTCCCGTGGGACGGGTGGGCGGGGCAAGGGATGGGGGGCAAACCGGACGTAGCCCTATTTATTACGTTTATCTCTCCCACGACAAGTATGGTACAATACTCCTACCTTGAAAAGAAGTCTCCTATGGTGCAATCAAATCAATGGTGCAACGATGTATGAAATAGCATTTACCGCATCTGCTTTCAAAGACTTACGTTCATTTCGTAAGTATGAGCAAAATATCATAATAGATGCAATTGACTCACAGCTTGTTTATGAACCCACTGTTGAGACCACCAATCGGTTTCGACGAAATCCTCCCGATATTGCTCCATGGGAGTTACGGGTTGGTGCATTTCGCGTCTTCTATGATGTTGACGACCAAGTATCAATTGTCCATATTGAACGGATAGGGTACAAACCAAACAATAACGTATTCTTTCGTAAAGATTAAGGAGACAACCAATGCTCTGGACCTATCGCGTATTTCGAGATACAACCAATCGCTACTCCATACGAGAAGTGTTTTATGAGCAAGATGGGACTATTATCGGCTATGGCAAGTCCCCCGTTGCTCTAGCCGCATCCTCGGCAGAAGACCTCCGCCAACTGGTCACATGGTTTCACGAAGCGTTTGATTTGCCTATACTCTCAATGGAAACGGTAGATGCCCAAATAGCTGCCCTGCCCCACCCCACACCGCAACCGACAGTATCGCTCCAAGAGGTGCGAGCAGCACTCGCCAAAGAACCGACATGAGCGGGGCGCGTGTTGGTTTCATTCTACCACAACCCACACCACGCGGGGGATGGGGGAACACACGGTTCCTCCATCCCCCGCCCCATTGTATACAGTACTATTGTCATAATGGCATACCTGCATGGCACAACAATCAATGTGTCAATGTGTGCTCTATTCATTTTCGCCAGCCAAATCACGCGCTTTCTGATAGAGCGCATCGCTGATGTAAAAGCCTGCATTATGGCGGAGCTTTTCTAGCAACGGAACGATTTGTTCTATGTGATGCTGTGCTTTCGCTTCTAACAATATGCCAATAATGCCAATAACCTGAAGTCCAAGACGTTGAGCTGCATGTCGTCCTTCGCGTTCATCCATCAATACCCAGTTTGCCCCACATTCAAGGGCTAATGCAATGGTTTGGGCTTCTCCAATATCCAAATCACGCTGGAGTACCCTAACGAGAGCGAGATTGTGAACCGTATGCTGTTCAATCCAATCTGCTGAAGCAACCTCATCATAGCCAGTCCAGCGTTGTCCGTCGGCTTGTAGTTCTTCCCATACCCCATAGGCAATGTGTATCTGGTTGTAGAGACGATGCAAGAGATGGAATTGCCCAATAGCTGCAAGATTGGTGAGTGGTGATGTGTTGCTGACGACGATCATAACCGTCCTGCCTGGAGAAGCGTGTGAACATCTTCCTCCAGTTCGATGACATCGACCGGGGGGGTGAAGTTTTTACTCGAACGCCAGAGCATGTCGTCCCATTTACCTCCCTGTGTTCTTCATAATAGGCTTCCACTTCCTTATCGGAAATAGCATCGTAAGCAGCGGCGACACCAGCAGCGCCAGTGAAAGTACCAGTTTCCACAACAGAGGCAGCCATGGCATCT
>CAZLKK010000483.1:610-2296 GCA_964559995.1 uncultured Chloroflexaceae bacterium | reverse complement strand
GGCTTGTTCGACCCCACGAGAGAGCTTCCCGTCAATCAAATGCACACGGGCATGGGCGGGGTGGGCTGTAGCCAGAAGTTGGTACCGCTGTTTATGAGCATACACTTCCAACCCAATGCTCAATGGGTCTGGCAGGAGGGCTCGCTGGATGCGCCCCCCCAAGATGGTTGTCCGCAATTCATCTGCAACTGCTGTAAGAGTCAAAGCATCAAAGTACATAGTAGATAGGATACCATAGATCGTGATGAGAGATGTTCCGGTAAATGGTTTGCTCAAAGGATTACCGCCAGAGCCCCTGTTGGTCGTGCTGTCGGGACCCTCTGGTGTGGGGAAAGATTCCGTGCTGATGCGGATGCGTGAGCTAGGGTTTCCCTTTCACTTTGTGGTGACAGCCAATAGTCGCCCCAAACGCCCCGGCGAACTTGATGGCGTAGATTACCACTTCGTCAGCACAGCAGCGTTTGAGCACATGATCGCGCAGGAAGAGCTATTAGAATGGGCAAAAGTGTATGGACAGTATCGGGGTATCCCCAAGTGGGAAGTCCGCGATGCCCTCGCCAGTGGGCGAGATGTCGTCTTGCGGGTGAACGTAGATGGCGCAGCAACGGTCAAGCAGATTGCCCCAGAAGCTATCCTCATTTTCATTGCGCCAGGGTCACTCGATGAACTGCGTCATCGGCTCTACCTACGCCGCACTGACTCGCGGGAGGAAATAGAGAGACGCTTGGCACTAGCAGAAACAGAAATTGCCCGTGCGGTTGACTTTGACTATGTGGTCATCAACCAAGCAGACCGACTCGATGAAACCGTTGGACATATACGAGCGATTATTACCGCAGAGAAGCACCGGGTCTTCCCCCGGCGCATTGTGCTCTAATCTACTCGCTCATTTCCATTTAATATAAGGTAAGGAGGTACCCACAATGGGTATTCAAGAACAATTGCAGCAAGACCTCAAGCAGGCGATGAAAGCCCGCGACTCTTTGCGGGTTGATGTTATACGAGGAGCCCGTGATGCCATACAGAAAGCCCGTCTTGAGGCGGTCAAGCAGCAGTATGATGCTACGGGAGAGCAACAAGAAGTCAGTACCCGTATTGAGGTTGAGCTAGACGAAGCAACCCTCACCAACGTTCTTTCACGGGAAGTCAAACGCCGCAAGGAGTCTGCCGATATGTACCGCAATGCGGGGCATACAGACCGGGCAGAGCGTGAGGAAGCAGAAGCCCGTATCTTGCAAGCATACCTGCCCGCACAGCTTGGGGCAGAGGATCTGCGCCCGCAAATTGCAGCACTCATTACTGAAATGGGCTTGAGTGGTCCAGCGGCTATGGGCAAACTCATGCCGGTACTTATGGAGCGTTTCAAGGGGCAAGCTGATGGAAAACTGTTGAGCCAGCTTGCGCGTGAATTGCTCCAGGGGGAATAAAGAGGTGATCTCTTATGGTGAAAAATTGGCTAAGAAGGAGAAAAAAGCAGCAGCGAGATAAGCAAGACCCCAAAACCCTGTGGCAGTTTCTCCAGCGGCATATTATCCCGGTAGCTGGTGTGTTACTGATGTTGGGGCTATGGCTTGCGTTGACGTTACCCCTAGGGAAAACTACGGACACGGGGGTACTAGAAATTGGTGCGCCCAGTTCTGTGTCTATTCGCGCCCGCAACAGTGCCGAGTTCATCAGCGAAGTACG
>CAZLKK010000483.1:0-600 GCA_964559995.1 uncultured Chloroflexaceae bacterium | reverse complement strand
CCGCTGCTGCCCGCGCCCAAGCCGAAAGTCGCCCAGAAAACCTCGTTTACATTACCGACTTTGATTTGCCATCTAAGCAGCGAGGGAAACTCGAAAATCTGTTTGATGCCATTACCAGTGTGCGTACTGACCCGACCCTGGAGGAGCAAGAGCGGTTGCAGAAAATGCAAGACCTCTCTAACCCAACTGTGGTTTTAACTGGTACACTTGGACAAAACATTCTTGATCTCAACAAGGGAGAATGGGAAAATCTCCAAAACCGGGTCTTTATGCTTTATGACCGGGCAATAGCCCAAAATGCTTTTGAGATAACCGAGGATACGCTTACCCGGTTACGCGAACGCACATTGCCCTACTGGACAAGCAATCTCTCCTCCGAAGATCAGGAGTTGGCGTTGTTTTTTACCTCGTCCTTCTTGCGGGTCAATCGGACACTAGACGAAGTGGCTACCCAACAGCGCAAGCAGGAAGCCCGTGATAGGGTTGACCCGGTGTTGGTGACGGTGCATGCCGGCGAGAATATTGTGCGCGTGGGAGATATGGTGACGGCGGAGACGATAGAGAAAGCCCGTGCCACCCGTGCCTTGCCCAAAGAGATGA
>CAZLKK010000482.1:0-2305 GCA_964559995.1 uncultured Chloroflexaceae bacterium | reverse complement strand
AGCAATGCCGCGTGTCGTGCCGATATGCTGCTGCGGGAGGGGGCATAGCCACGTTTCGAGGTCAGCGGTTCCCCCTCGCCCACCAAACGAGCCGCGAGGGACAACGAGCGGATGTAGGGGCGCACGGCGGTGCGCCCTATCGGGCAAGCCCCCATCCCCTCGCCCTAGAATGGGAGCGGGGGCAACTCGCCGTGGGGAGCGGGTGAACAGTGGGGACACACAGCGTTTTATGGCAAAGACAAGCAGAAAGAACCAGACAAGGAGCAAACGAGATGTCTGCTGAGGTTATTTATACACAAACACAAGATGGAGAATGGGAAGCACAGTTTGAAGGCAAACCTAACATGGTCGCTGTGGGAAAAACAAAAGACGAAGCCTATCAAAGCCTCGTAAAAATGGAAATTATCCAAATGATAACAGAAGGAACTAACCAACAATACGAGTATGGGTTTGTGCTCACTGCCTAACCCATTGGGTGCATCAGGACCTCGCAGTATTGCGAAATCCTGATGTCAAACGGGCAAAATGGCTCTTATCCTGCGCTCTCGCTCGTTGCCAACTTCGTTTCAAACGTCACCTGCACCTCTGGCGAGAGCGTGGCTCGCACAGAGCAATACTGGTTCATAGATAGCTCTATCGCCTGCTCCAACTGGGGTTGGGTTAGCTTATCTGCCGCCACATCAAAGGTGAGGTGAATACGCTGGTATGCCCAGGGAGCTTCTGATGCCTGCTCCGCCTCTACATGAATGTTCATCCGCTCCAGCGTGATGCGCTTCTTTTTGATAATGTTGACCACATCATACCCAGAGCAAGTGGCAAGAGCCACCAGCAGCATCTCAGACGGCTTCATCCCAATGTCGTTTGGTGGGGAGAGTACCACAGAATGGTTGGAACTATCTACCGCCACATACCGATGCTCGCCTACCCAAGTAATATCCACATGTGCCATAAGGAACCCTTCCTCTCAATTCAATACTAGTTCTTGGAGCCATTGTACCGTAACCTTATCCATACAGGAAACAGGAATAGCATGAGCTCCACCTGCTATTCGATGCACCATCCCCGCTCGACGTTTCAAGCCTACGGAACCAATGCCCGCTTTTCCCCGATATGCGTTCAATTACGCCTGCACCTGCTCGGCAATAGCCGCACCCACCTGCTGCGTACTGTATACCTGCTGCCCCGGTTGGGCAATATCGCCAGTCACACAACCCGACTCAATCACCCGATACACCGCCCCCTCTATCGCCTGGGCTTCTTGCTCGAGCCCAAGCGAATGACGCAACATCAGCGCAATACTCAAGATCATCGCCATAGGGTTTGCCTTACCCTGCCCCGCAATATCCGGCGCACTGCCGTGAATAGGCTCATAGAGTCCCATACGGGTTTGCTTATCGCTGACAGCCGAACCAAGCGAGGCACTCGGCAACATCCCCATAGAGCCAGCCAACATCGAAGCCTCATCCGTCAAAATATCACCAAACATATTTTCCGTCACCACAACATCAAAGTCCGACGGGCGACGTATCAGGTGCATAGCGCAAGCATCAACCAACATCACGTCAAACTGAAGATCAGGAAACTCGGCTTGAACCAAGCGGGTAGTGATGCTGCGCCAAAGGCGGCTTGTTTCCAACACATTTGCCTTGTCTACCAACGTCAGCTTACCACGCCGCTGCTGCGCCAGCTTTGCCGCCACCCGCACAATCCGTTCAATCTCTCCCTGCGAATAGGCACACACATCACTTGCCCACTCGCCATCCTCGCGCTGCTCCCGCTGCTTGTCCCCAAAGTAGATACCGCCAGTGAGCTCCCGCACGACGACCATATCTACTCCCTGGAGGCGATCTGCCTTGAGGGGAGAACCATCTACCAATGCAGGAACTATCGTTACAGGACGCAGGTTGGCGAACAGATCAAGGGCTTTGCGTATGCCAAGCAACCCCTGCTCAGGCCGAACAGCCGCGTTGGGATTATCCCACTTTGGACCACCTACTGCCCCAAGCAACACGGCATCACTCTCACGACACAGCGTTACCGTCTCTTCTGGTAGGGCTGTGCCAGTGGTATCTATCGCAATGCCGCCAATCAATCCCTCACGGGTGACAAACTGATGTCCAAACCGTGTCCCAACAGCGTGCAACACGGCTAAACCCTCTGCCATAACTTCAGGACCAATACCATCACCGGAAAGAACTGCTAATTGAACATCCATACAAATTATATACTCCTTGAGCAATGAAACCCTAGTTCATTTTGGCTATTGTAGCGTATCGTGTATAATATTACAAAGACACTTAGCGTA
>CAZLKK010000481.1:0-2340 GCA_964559995.1 uncultured Chloroflexaceae bacterium | reverse complement strand
CATCACGCGGATGTTGAAAAATCACTGTCTGGCGAAAAGTATTGCGGATGCTGCGTGGAATCAACTCGCTACCTATACGCGCTACAAAGCGGAAGAGGCTGGTTGCCCGTATATCGAGATTGACCCACGCGGCACGTCGCAACGCTGTAGCCGTTGTAGAACGGTGGTCAAGAAAGATTTGTCCGTGCGGGTGCATCAGTGTCCTGTCTGTGGGCTTGAGCTAGACCGTGATCTCAACGCCGCGCTAAACATTCTGGCTGTGGGGCTACACAGCCTGGGGATACCCCCGAGAAGCCCAACCCTTTAGGGTTGGGAGTAGTCACAATAGCAAGGTATGCGCTACAGCAACATGCCAACAACACTGGCAACACTCGAAAACCTACTCCTGCGTATCGGCTATAACCTAGCGGTGCAATTGCGCTGTCTGCTGCGTTGGTGTCTCAAGCACCGCGACCCAGGCGTGCGAGCACTCGTGATACAGGGAGACAACATCATACTCGTAAAGCATCGGGGTGGTCCCTATCCCTGGGGGTTGCCGGGTGGCGGTGTACGTCCCGGCGAGTCCCTAGACGTAGCCATTGTGCGCGAAGTCTTTGAGGAGACTGGCTGTGCGGTCCAGATTGAACGGGTGCATGGGGTATTCTATGCCAGACACTGGTGTTTTGAAAGTGCTATTGTCGTGTTTGTCTGCACGACAGATACTGCCCCCAATGCCCCTAGACACGATATAGAGATAGAGACAGCCAAAGCCTTCCCCCTTACCGCGCTACCAATGGACACTGATGTTGGTACTCGATGCAATGTTGCCGAATACCTCTGTGGCGAATGGCAGATAGTAGACCTGGAGCCGAAGCCAAGACGATAACCAAGCTGTGGTACCCGTAGATGAAGCAGTGAGGAGCCGAATTATGGTATACTCCCCCATCATTGCGACCCTGGGGTATGTCCTGTCGCACGATAAAGAGGCGGTGTTGATGGTCCATCGCCATAGCCGCCATGACGACATGCACTATGGCAAGTATAATGGACTAGGTGGTAAGCTAGAACCCCAGGAAGATATTGTCAGCGGGATGCAGCGCGAGATACAGGAGGAGGCGGGCATTATTGCCCACACCCTTACCCTACGTGGTACTATTAATTGGAACGGCTTTGGGAAGCAAGGGGAGGATTGGTTTGGCTTTATCTTCCGTATTGAGGGATGGGACGGCACACCCTACACCCACAACCCAGAGGGAACGCTGGAGTGGATCAACCTAGCAGACATCCCAACCCTCAACATGTGGCCCGGCGATCACTATTTTCTCCCACTGGTGTTTGACGACGACTCCCGCCAGTTTCACGCGGTTATGCCCTATCACCAGGGCGTACTGATGGGCTGGCATGTCAAACGAATCTAAAGTACTTGGGGGGGTATGAGGCTCCCACAAGAATAAGGAGAAATGATTATGCGATTTCCAGTTACGCTCTATCAAAACGAACACGGGACCTACCTAGCAACCTGTGCATCCGTCCCTGGCACACAAGGCGAGGGAGCCAGCGAGGAAGAGGCTCTACACAGCATACGGGAAAACATCAAGCATCACCTGCACGAACGCCATGAGAAAAAGCTGATGCTGATGGTTGAGACACGGGAAATAGAGGTTTCGCTTAATATCTAGGATAGGGGAGGGTGGGGGTATCACTTGCTCACCCTCTCCCCCTGCCCCCCGCTCCCGTACCATCCGCTCGTTGCCCCTCGCGGCTCGTTCCGCTCGTTGCCCCTCGCGGGTCGTTTGGTGAGACGCGGGGCAGGGGATGGGGTTGACTGGAGATGCAGGAGATGGGGGCACATTGGATTTATCTCTATAAAAAACCGACTTAATCCCCATCTTTATGGTATCATAGATAGGATACGTTTTTCCAAAGGAGTTATCGTAACAATGTTGGACATAAAGCTGATCAGAGACAACCCCGACTGGGTAAAAGACCAACTGGCACGCACCGGCAGCGATGGCAGCGAAATAGACCAAGTGCTTGCCATAGACGAAGAACGCCGCTCCCTGCTCCAGCAGGTGGAAGCCCTCAAAGCGGAACGCAACGCCGTTTCCAAAGAAATCGGCAAGATGAAAGATGCGCCATCCCGCGAGCAGCGCATCGCCGAGATGCGTGGGGTGAGTGACCGCATCGCCGAGATGGACCGCGAGGTCGCCGAGGTGGAGGAACGCCACAAGCAAGCGTTGCTCTCCATACGCAATCTCCCCCATGCAGACATCCCCGACGGTCCCGACGAAGACCACAACAAGGTCATTGCACAGGAGGGCGAGCCACAAGAACTCCCTTTTACCCCCCGTCCCCATTGGG
>CAZLKK010000480.1:1474-2341 GCA_964559995.1 uncultured Chloroflexaceae bacterium | reverse complement strand
TGTATGGAGCATATCTTTTCTTCATGCTTGTTGAGTTTGCCCTGTTGCAGATGGTAGGCAGTGCGAATGAGATCACTCTGGGCAAAGGTACACGGGAGCATCCAATCGCGTTGCATAATCTGGGCAGAAACCGAGAGGGCTTCGCCAGTTTTGTGCTTCCCAACCCGCAAATGTAATGCCCCCTGCCCCGTCTCTAGGTCTGGTGCATCTTGCATGATAAGCTGCCGTGCTGCCGCCATAGCCTCAAATGGGGTATCAGGATTGTGCCAGAAGTTGATGACGATTGTTGGGGGAGCGGGGGGAGTATCAGGAGTAGCATTATCGGTATGCCCATTGTTCGTCCCATTGTCTGGTTTGGCTATGCTATTGTTCCCGTTGCCCTCGGTATGCCCA
Source organism: uncultured Chloroflexaceae bacterium (assembly GCA_964559995.1). Lineage (GTDB taxonomy): Bacteria > Chloroflexota > Chloroflexia > Chloroflexales > Chloroflexaceae > JAAUSY01. Next base: position 1,948 of record CAZLKK010000480.1, on the reverse strand, counting down.
TTGCCCTCGGTATGCCCGTTGCCCCCGTTGCCCCCATTGTCCCCATTGCCCCGCTGCTTTGGGTAGTGTTTCACCGCAACCAGCATAATCTCACTGAGACTGGTACTCTCGGAAAAGTTCCAACGTTGTGGGTCTTGACTCGTAATGAGAAACTCAATATGGTAGCCCTGGGAAATAATAGCGCGGGTTTTTTTCCATGCAATACCCGACAACAACGCTTTGGGGATAACCAAAGCCAACCGCCCGCCCGGCTTGATATACCTATCGGCAAGCGCAATGAAGACCGACCCCAACCCGGCGGTAATGCTCGCTTGTATCCCCTGCTGCTGCACGAGCTTTTGCAAATCCTTTTGCATATGGCTATCCTAATGAGTTTAAACAAACTTTGAAGGGTGGAGCATGTAATATTGTTAATCCAATTGATTGGTATGATTTTTAAATACAGATCAATGGATACTTGATCAAAAAAGAGAA
>CAZLKK010000480.1:0-1464 GCA_964559995.1 uncultured Chloroflexaceae bacterium | reverse complement strand
AGCGGCAGGGGAGCATCCGGCAGTTCTTCATCCTGCTGCCCAGTGACCTGTTGCACCTTTGGTAAGGAACCAAACAAATCCATATGCATCTGAATAGAGGTGCCTTTCAAAAACTCAATGCTGCCAAGCCGATGATGTTCGCCTGCGTGGGGCAGGCAATAGAGACACATTCGCCCGATGGTCGTTTGTGGAGCGCGGAGTGCCAGCGTTGAGGCGGTCAGGTGAATGGCTGATGGCAACACATCATAGCCATAGAGCACCTGCTCCAACAAGACTTTTTGGATGCTGTCTAGGTCTACCGGTTGGTTTTTATCAACCGATGCATGGATGTAGTTGTCGAGCAGCGCATCAGCAGCCGCAGTTAGCAGCGTACCGGTGCCACAGGAGAGGTCAGCTATGCGTAGATTGCCCACTGCATCAAGATCGTGCCACGATACCCCGCCATTCGCCTTGTACAATGCCAATTTGAGCAACAGGGCAGCAGAGGGGATACGGGTGTAGTAGGTGCCGAGATACTTGGCATCTGCCAGCAGCCGGTGGTAGATACGTCCCATCAGATCGTGGCGAAGAGCGGCTCGCTGTATAACAACTTTTCGGGCTATATCTGCAAACCGTTTTAGGGCTTTTTCTACTTCCATATTTGCGCTAATATGCATTAAGACTAGGCGGGCTAGGTGAAATATTGGGTAGTAGTTGATATTTTGGATGATAAAGTCCCAATGTTTGCACAATTCGCTGGCAAGATCAATGTCTCCATGCGCTATGCTAACAGTAAGAGCATCAACCTGCTTGCTATTTTGGGAGAGTAATTCTTGAAAGATCATGGCGTTGCTTACGACAAGTCCCCCGATACGGCACACCGCCGCTCGCTGCTCGCGGGTCACATGTTGCATATCCATTTGGATACCCAACACCTCAGCAATACGCCCAATGCTTCCCGGCAAAGGGGCAATACTAGCAGCGAAGTACTCAACCCCGGCATCAATGGCGGCAACGGCTTGCTCAACCACATCTTCTTCAACGAGGTGATCAAACGCCGTTCGCAACGCTCGCTCCAGGTAATCTACATCTCCCTGGATAAAGCCAGTATTGTCAGACTCGGTGATGATGGCAATGTCAAGCGTACTGGCGATAAGCTCATCCTTGACGGTGGCGAAATTCGCATCGCGCAACCCAAGCGGATACACGACAGCAACGCCGATATGAGCAATACCATCCTCAACCCGCTTGCTTGCAGCATGTAGGGCTTTGGCTTGCGCTTGGGTTGACGCTATTTCCCCTTCTATCATCACCCGTAGCCCTTGATACTCTACCAGCACATCGGGCATCTTGCGGCTACCTGCGCTTGTGGTCAAGATGTTCTCTGGAGCGGCTACAACCCCGCGCTCAACCAGTACTTGGGCAAGCAAAACGTTTAATACTTCTTGTCGAAACCCTGGCATATGTATTCCTTTCCATTAGAAC
>CAZLKK010000479.1:0-2348 GCA_964559995.1 uncultured Chloroflexaceae bacterium | reverse complement strand
CGGGCAAAATGGGGCTATGCGGTAGCATCTTGCCCGGAAATCCTGTCCGGTATCTATGGTCATCTATGTCTATGGTTAAACCTTGCCTGGAATTGGCATGACCTACCCCTGTAAAGGGCGAGGGGATGGGGGCTACCCGGAACATACCCCCGCTCGTTGCCCATCACGGCTCGTTATGCCAGATCAAAACCGGTTTCACTCAGTGTTTGTCGGAGTTGTCTGCTGTTGGTTACTCTGTGCTATCTTGTTGGTTCTTGGACTTGTTGATGAGGTGGTCGAGCAAATGGATAATCCCCATAAACGCTTCAAACAACCAAATAACCGCGTTAATGATTTGCAATATAGCATCCTTTCTATCCCGTTGTGCGGAGACCGCTGGCAATGGCGTTGACCGTCAGCAGTAGCTGCTGCAACACCTGGTCTGCCTCGTCCTGCTCCCCCGTTTGCTTTTGCATGCGCCACTTTCGCAGCAGCGTGATTTGCTGACGATGGAGCAGGTGCAACCCCTCTTGGCGCAGGTTGAGTGCTCGCAACAACCGTGGGCGGCGTTCTGTCAATGAGCTATCATAGATGCGCTCAAGCATATGGCGCGTCTTCTCATACTCTTGGAGTATCCTATCAAAGATGCGCTGCCGTATTGTTTCGTCTTCTACCAATTCAGCATACGCCCGCATCATTTCTACATCCGCCGTGGCTATGCTCGTGGCAACATTGCTCAAGATGTATTTGAAGGTTGGCTCGGCTTGAATGTTGGCACAGAGCGATTGGAACCCTTCTGGCTGGGTTTTTGCCAAATCGTCTAGCGCACTGCCAACCCCATACCAACCGGAGAGGTAGTAGCGGGCTTGATTCCAGCTAAACACCCAGGGAATAGCTCGTAAATCTTCAAAGGAACGTTGCCCACTCCTTCGTGCCGGGCGTGAGCCAATGTGACTCGACTCGATGGCATCTAGCGGGGTTGCCTGCTGAAAGAAGGTCAAAAAGCCATCGGTAGTCAAGAGCGTTTCGTAAAATTGGCGACTGGTATGCGCCAACTGGTCAAGGATAGGCGTTAGGACAGGACACGACTCCGGGGCATACTGGTGGCGCAGGGTAACTTCTGTTGTGCCTGCCAAGAGCAACTCCAAATTGTACACCGCGTTGAGCCGGTTGGCATATTTTTGGGCAATCGTCTCGCCCTGTTCTGTCATACGCAGGTTGCCATTGAGCGAAGCCGGCGGCAATGCTCGCAAGAACCGATGGGTCGGTCCCGCCCCACGGCTAATCGTCCCCCCACGCCCATGAAAAAAGCGAATATGTGTCCCACAAGATGTCCCTACCTCTGACATAGCATCCTGCGCCCGGTACAGGGTCCACAAACTGGCAAAGATGCCGCCATCCTTATTGCTATCGCTGTATCCCACCATCACCTGCTGCACTGGCTGCTCGCTATCAGGTTGTTGGTAATGCAGACTACGCTGCGTCACCGGGTGGGAGAGGAAATCGCGCAAGATGTCGGGGCTACGCTCTAGGTCATCTATGGTTTCAAATAGCGGCACGACAGGCACACGACAGACCAATCCATCGGGAGTATTGATGGTCAGTCCCACTTCCCTTGCTAATACATAGACGTTGAGCAAATCTGACAAGTTGCGGGTCATGCTAATGATCAACGAACCAATCCCATCGCTGCCGTAAGCCTGGATATGGTTACGAACGACCCGGTAGCAATCCAGCACAATGTCTGCTTCTTTGCCCAACGAGGAGTCTCGGCGGGTGAAGGGTCGTGGCGATTGCAGCTCTTGGTTGAGCAAGGCAAGCCGTTGCTCTTCGTCCCACGCGGGAAAATCCCCTGGCATACCAGCAGCGGTAAGCAGTTGGGCTAATGCCAAATCATGGACGCGGCTATTTTGGCGTATATCCAGCGAAGCCATATGGAAGCCAAATGTCTGCACCATACGCATAATCGGTAACACGTCTAATTGAGCTATGCGGTGTGCGCCTACGTCTAGCAGCGAGGTAGAGAGGGTCTGTATATCTTGAGCAAGCTCGGATGCAAAGCGATAGTTGTACACTTCATCTTGCATATGGAGCGTCTCTGTGCCGCTGATTTCCAACGGTAGCCGTAACAAGATGAGGTTGATCATCTGTCGCCAGGGTTCGTGCAAATTGCGCTGGAGTGCTGCCTGGGCAGGCTCACCGATAAGCTCTGTGGTCGTTTGTATCCAGTCAAGCAAGGGTTGTGGTGTGGGTTCAAGTTGGTCTGATAAGCTGATGCGGGTGGCAAGACCTGTCAAACGGCGGTGCAGCAGTTTGAGCGCATTGATCCGCATGTCGCGCAAGGTTAGCCGGGTGACTTCTGCCGTCAC
>CAZLKK010000478.1:553-2365 GCA_964559995.1 uncultured Chloroflexaceae bacterium | reverse complement strand
TCTGGTGCTGTGGTGATGGTGTTGTTGGCTCTGGGGGCTATCGGCGTTGGACTAACGATTGAGCAATTTATGCTGCGTGGATTGACAGACGTATTTTGGGCAAGAGTCTCGTTTGATCTGCGCCTGACAATAGCAGGGGCGTTGATCTTTTTTCTGATAGGGATATTCTTACTAGATTTTTTCAATGACAGCACCCTGCTTTCTATCGGACGCAATCTGGAAGCCCGCTTTCATCTGCGCTTTCTTGAGAAGATTCCCCGCCTGAATGACCGCTATTTCCAGAGCCGCCTCATCTCGGATATGATCCAACGGGTACATACGCTGCGCCAGATACGGATGCTGCCCATTCTGTTCAGTAGTGTGGTGGCATTGACAGCACAGTTGCTCCTAACTACCGTGGGGCTTGTTTGGCTTCACTTGAGTGGTGCGCCCTTTGCTATCCTGATGACCAGTAGCATCGCGGCAGTGGTGTTGCTATCCCAACCACTGTTCTTCGAGCGTGATTTGTGCATACGTTCCCATCTTGGAGCGTTGAGCCGCTTTTACCTCGATGCCCTGCTTGGCATCATACCCATTCGTACCCATAGTGCCGAGGATGCGATGCGGCGTGAACATGAAGGGCTGTTGGTAAAATGGTTTCGCGCCAACCATGATTTTCTCACAACCTATTTGGTCTCGCTGGCTATCCAGTTGGTTGCCAGTATGTCGTTTGCCGTGGTGATGCTTTTCCTGTATATGCAGCAGGGTGGTTCCAGAGCGGGTATCTTGCTCTATTTTTTCTGGGTGCTGGTGTTACCGCGCATTGGTCGCCAACTGTTGATTACCATACTGCAATACCCTATGCAACGCAATCTGGTATTGCGTTTGCTGGAGCCGATTACCACGCCAGAAGAAAAAGAGGATTCTCCGCAACCCTCGCCTGCTTCGCCAGAGACCCCCGCCACGAAGACCGCGCCAATGGCTTCGGCTCATGGCATCGCGCTCTCGTTTGCCCAGGTGACGGTGCGAGCAGGGGGACACGTTATCCTAGCAGACATCAATCTCCAGATACAGCCGGGTGAGCATGTGGCAATTGTGGGGCCTTCTGGTGCAGGGAAGTCTAGTCTAGTGGGGCTGTTGCTCGGTTGGCATCGTCCCGCCGAAGGGCATATCTGCGTAGACGATGATGTATTACACCATGACCGTTTGAAACAGCTTCGCCGTGAAACAGTCTGGGTAGACCCATCGGTGCAGATATGGAACCGTTCCCTGCTAGAAAACCTACGCTATGGGAATATCCCTGACCAGTCAGGCAACGAACAAGACCATCGTCTCAAGCTGGAGCAAGCAGATTTGCATACATTGCTGAAACGCTTACCCGATGGGTTACAGACGGTACTCGGTGAGGGAGGCGGTCTGGTTTCTGGCGGCGAAGGGCAGCGGGTGCGACTAGGGCGTGCGATGCAGCGTGAGGGTGTGAGGCTGGTTATTCTCGATGAGCCATTCCGTGGGCTGGATCGCGCAAAACGGCGCACCCTGTTGGCACAGGCACGCGAGCAGTGGGCAGATGCGACCCTCCTGTTTATCTCGCATGACATTGACGAAAGCCAACACTTTGCGCGGGTGCTGGTCATTGAAGAGGGTGAACCGTTCATTAAAGTAAACCGGGGGTCGGGAATTAAAAACCTGTCGATCTGGTACCCGGAGCAATCGGCCGCTTCGGTGAGCGAATACCCGTGGACAATCCATTGCCACCCGGATGGCCCTGAGGGTCGCGGGGACAATACATCCGTAATTAACGTCACCCTGGTGAATGCTTATAAAGGTATTAAG
>CAZLKK010000478.1:0-543 GCA_964559995.1 uncultured Chloroflexaceae bacterium | reverse complement strand
GTTGTCGAGGATGGACAACCAAATGCACTGGTGGCTCAACCACATACCCGTTACCACGCGCTGCACAGGGCAGATGCAGCGGTGCGCGAGGGTATGTGGTCGGATGAAGTCTGGCAACGGTTGTGGCTCAGCGATGGTGTGCTACGTCGTGGTGAAGAGGATAGGGAATAGCTGTCTCGCTTTCCCGCGCTCCGCACATACAACTCGAACATTTCCCCCCCCACACTTGAGAGAGGGAACCTACACCATAGCCCGCTCAAGCCAAAGAATAGCCGCCTCTTCGGTTGCAAAACCCGCACTGAGACGCTCCCCATCGTCAATGAAGTACCATAGCCCATCCTCAGCCGCTACGACATCAACGCCGCCACGGAGGATGCGCTGGATTACTGCGCTGTCAAAATCCTCGCGGTAATCTAGGAAATTGTCCCCCACTGGTGCCGAAGCTACGGGTTCAGCTGCGGGTTCAGCTACGGGTTCAGCTACGGGTTCAGCTACTGAGTTTATGGCAGCCTGCACCCACCCCGCGACATCTTCCCCACTAGC
>CAZLKK010000477.1:1848-2376 GCA_964559995.1 uncultured Chloroflexaceae bacterium | reverse complement strand
TAGTCAAAAACTCCACCAACCCCCATTGCCAGTCGTACCTGAAGGTCGGGTTGATTACGGGCTATCCAAAGGTCCTGTTTCGGGTGTCCATAGGCAACCAGTAGTACATCTGGTCTTGCTGCCGTGATATACTGCCGCAAGAAAGGCTCATGGCGAGGGTGGGGGGTACCAGCAAAACAACCAGCAATGGTGATACCGGGGTAGAGCCGCTCCAACACTGCCGCCGCTTCCTCTGCTACCCCCGGTGCTGCGCCGAGCAAAAAGAGGCGATACCCTCGTTTTGCTGCAAGGTCAGCGATGCGGTGAGTGAGCGCAACACCAGTGACGCGCCCGCGTAGGGGGGTTCGTTGCCAGCGTGCTGCCAGGATAAGCCCAAACCCATCTGGTACCGAAAGGTCTGCCTGTTCAAGCACCTGCCAAAAGGTAGCATTGTGTTGTGCTTCCATCACAAACTCTGGGTTGGTCGTGACGATATGGTGTGCGCCGTCTTGCTCTAGCAAGGTAGCGATATGGGCGATTGCTTCGTCC
>CAZLKK010000477.1:0-1838 GCA_964559995.1 uncultured Chloroflexaceae bacterium | reverse complement strand
TCGGTAACATTGGCTATTGGCACCCCTAAGATGGTAATGTGTTCCATAAACTATTGATTACTTACTCCCGCTATTCGTATATTCGTAATTTGTAGCTATTCCTCGGTCTATTATACTCCTCGTTACCCAGGGCTACGTCAAAATCTACATTGCTCCCATCCTTAGCCCCACAGACCTACACTTAATACAGGGGGGTACACCCCTACAATAAACTCCTTTCCCCCTGTGCCTATTGACAACCCACCCTTGCTCGTGTATAATTAGTGTCATAATTACACTAAGTGGTATGGTGCTGCTTAGATGTGCAGGTGTACAAAGGAGTGCATGGGTATGAGTATTTTTGACAATCAACGATTAACCAACGACACCTTCAAGCTCGACCTAGAGCGTATGCGGAATGGTTGGTATTCAGACAAATACTTTGATGTTATCGTGAGTATTCTCCAATCGCTTACGCAGTCGAGCTACCAGTTTCATGGGCAATCTCCTCTGCTGCAAGCATTGGGAGTCAACCCGGCTGGTGCAGATATAGGGAACATTGTAGTTGAGATGCAGTGGTTTACCCGCCGTTCCCCCTCGTCCATTATAGCGGGGGTAGATAAAGCCCTAGCAATGCTGGAAGGGTGTACGGGCTACTACGATGAGGCAGGACATTTCGTCAATACTTACCATGAGCTAGAGGTAGAAGCGGTGCATGATGGGGTAAAAGTGAAATATGATGGCGACCCGCTCAAGGTGCAGCCGGTGATCAAGGTACGCGGGCGGTACCGTGATTTTGCCTTGCTTGAAACCCCTACCCTCGGCGCACTCACCCGTGGCACTCGCATAGCCACCAATGTCTACAATGTGTTGCGGGCAGCACGCGGTAAACCCGTGCTCTTTTTTCCTGCTCGCTTTGATGCCCACGAAGTACAGGCGGCAGATGGCTATGCCTATCGTATTGCTATTCAACGGTTCAACCAGGACTATCAGCATACGCTGGATAGTTTCATTTCCACCGATGCCCAGGGGGATTGGTGGGGGGGGTTAGGTGGGGGCACGATAGCCCACGCGGGTATTGCAGCGTTTCTCGGTGATACGGTTGAGGCAATGTTGGCATTTGCGCGAACACAACCAGAAGAGGTGCCACGAGTTGCCCTTGTGGACTTTGACAATGATTGTGTGGGTACCACGCTCAAGGTTATGGACGCGCTCTTTGCCCGCTACTATGAACTGGTCGAGTCAAGACGTGAAGACCTAGCAGCACGCTACAAGTTGTTTGCGGTACGTCCCGATACGAGTGGATCATTGCGTGATGTTAGTGTTACCCCCTTGGGGATGAAAGACCTAGACATGGGGGTCACGCCACGGCTTGTTTTTGCGCTGCGCCAAGCAGTAGATACAGCATGGCAGCGGTGGGATATACCCGCAGCGTGGCAGGATCGCGCTAGGCAGTGGTGCCATGAGGTCAAGATACTGGTTACAGGTGGGTTTGGTCCTGAGAAGATTCGCCGTTTTGAGGAGCTCGGGGTGCCGGTAGACATCTACGGGGTTGGTTCATCGCTCTTCTCCAACAGCGGGGTTGAGGGAACCAACAATGATTTTACTGCCGATGTGGTGCAGGTGCAGGTCAAGGGGGAATGGTATCCGTTGGCAAAGGTGGGGCGTATTGTTGGGCATAACCCTGATCTCCAGCATATCCAGTAGACTAGCCAGGCGAATCCTTGCCCCTTGTGCCGGGTAGATTCTTTTCCCTCGCCTAAAAGGGCGATAACAACCCGCTCCCCCTGCCCCCGCTCCCATCCCAGGGCGAGGGGGTGCCGAACATTGGGCGCACCGCCGTGCGCCCCTACACCCGC
>CAZLKK010000476.1:0-2377 GCA_964559995.1 uncultured Chloroflexaceae bacterium | reverse complement strand
GGGGGGAAAACGGGGGCTATACCTCTTTCTTATAACGGGGGAAAAAGATCTGCCACACCCAAGTTGACAGTCAATCTGGTACATGATACAGTTAGCAGGTATGCGACCAGCAAAGCATCATAATCAATCTCTATAACCCTATCCAAAATTGATACCTCAAGAAGAGTGGAGATATAGCGAGATGGAGCAACAACCACAAGACGGAATTTTTGATATTGCTATTATTGGTTCAGGACCCGCGGGGCTTTTTGGGGCGTTTTACGCTGGTATGCGAAGCATGAACACGCTTATCATTGACGCACTGCCAGAAATGGGAGGGCAACTCGTCACCCTCTACCCGGAAAAGTACATCTATGATGTCCCCGGCTTTTCCAAAATCCTAGCGAAAGATTTGGCAAAAAACCTTATCACCCAGGCTATGCAGCACAACCCATCTATTCAGCTAGGCGAGCAGGTGCTAGACCTCGGCTATACGAACGAAGACCACCGCATCCTGCAAATCACAACCACACGCAACACCTATCAAGCCCGTTCCGTCCTTATCGCTGCCGGTGTGGGAGCGTTTGCTCCCAATAAACTCAACGTCCCTGGATTAGGAGAAATGGAAGGCAAAGGGGTGCATTACTTCGTCAAAGATAAGCAGGCATTTGCGGGAAAACGCTTGTTGATTGTCGGCGGTGGCGATAGTGCTGTAGACTGGGCGCTCAACCTGCACCCCATAGCCAACCACATAACCCTCATCCATCGTCGTGAAGGGTTCCGTGCTCACGAGTCCAGCATGCAAGCGTTGCGAGCATCCCCCGTAGACATCAAAGTGTTCTATGAATTGCATGAGGTGTATGGGACAGACCATATAGAAGGGGCGACCATTATCAACAACCAAACAAAGCAGACCGAAGAGATCGCGGTTGATGATGTGTTGCTCAATCTTGGCTTTAAGGCGGATTTGGGACCAATTAAGGAGTGGGGATTGTCTATTGCCAAACGCTCCATCTTGGTAGACGAAAATCAGGCAACCTCAATGCCTGGGGTCTATGCAGCGGGCGATATTGCGGGTACATCCGTCAAACTGGATTTGATAGCGGTAGGGTTTGGGCAGGCGGCTATAGCCGTCAATAGTGCCAAAACCTATGTAGACCCTTCAGCCAAGCTCTTCCCAGGACATAGCAGCGATACTACCCATAAGTAATCGATAACGCTGCCAATGAGAGATCGCTAGGGCAAGCCCCAGGGCAATAGCAACGTCTGGTCCCCCCGCCTGTCCTTGTGTCCCTACGATGCAGGAGAAGCGAGACCGTACGGCTCCCCCTCACCCTCTGGGAGCGAGGGCAGGGGGAGCAGGGGGAAAAGCAGGGGGTATCGGGCTCTTGTTCAGCAACATGGCAACGAGGTTACACCTATGATATACCATCTATCCCCGACCCTATTGCTCCTAGCCCTCATAGCCCTAGCTAGTGCTGCGCTGGTCCATACGCTGTGGGGCAAGCGTTGGCGACAAATTCCCCTCTACATCCTAGCCGCTTTTTGTGGCTGTCTCATTGGCTATTTTGCCAACATCCGCATTATGCCAACCTTGCCCACCCCCGCGGGAGTCCCTATCCTAGAGAGTTTCATTGCCGCGTGGGTATGCCTCTTCATTGCCTCACGACTACGAGTGTGATATAATCTGCTTTGTTAGCAAAATGGCAAAGCAGAGGACTCGGTTTCCAAACTAACGAGATACAGGACAAGGAGCGTTTTTGTGGGGAAGGCAGGAAAATGGATAGGTATTGGGGTCGCACTTGTAGCGTTGATCGCCATTGCCTTTATCGTAGCGGCGGCACTCTTTCCAGAATTTCGCGTTATATCGCGGGATATAGCCATCGTTATTCTGGCAGTTTTCATGATGATAGGAGCAATCCTCGTAATAATCCTGCTCCTTGCGGTATTGTATGCAGTCAAGACTCTTCAAAACCTAACCCAAAAAGAAGTTGTCCCAAAGATGAACACCATGATCGCAAAGGTCAACGAACTGCTCGACATCTCAAAGACCATCACCAGCCGGGTGCGCGATTCGGCAGATACCGCAACCGAGACTACCGTCTTTGTCGCTGAGCAGGTCGCTTCACCTATCATTCGCGTTTCTGGGGTAGTCGCAGGGGTACGAGCAGCCGCCAGTATGCTCGCCCATCGGGGCAATGGGAAAGATGCTTCTGCAGATCAAGACTCCGACTAGCACAGCAATGAAACCAGAAAACCGGGACAATACCGGTAAACGTTTGGCAAAGATGCCGTGCTCTGGTATACTAAGAAGTATCTGCACTATGGGCACTATGGGAATAGTTCCTAGCGTCTAGCCCAGAGGCAGAGGCAAAAAGAAAGTTAGGACTAGCGAACT
>CAZLKK010000475.1:0-2392 GCA_964559995.1 uncultured Chloroflexaceae bacterium | reverse complement strand
CCCTGCCCCCGCTCCCTTGCCAGGGCGAGGGGGGGGGTTGCCCGGACTTTGCCCTGTTGGTATGGGGGCAGTATAGGGGTCGCTATTTGCGGTTTCCTATTTCTCCTTGTACAATGGCTTGCGTATGAACCCGATACCACTCCTCCAGCAAGGCATCTTCTTTCAAAACCTTGACGAAGCCGCCCTTACTACTATTGTCCAAGCTGCCACCACCCAGACTTACCCCGAAGGTCACTTTCTTTTTCACGAAAGCGACCCTGCGACCACCTTTTTTGTCATCATCCAGGGGCGGGTGCGCCTCTCCCAAGTGACAGAAGATGGACGACAGGTTATCCTCGGCTTTATCGCTCCAGGTGAGGGGGTCGGCATTATCGCCGCCATCCCCCAAGCTATCTACCCCCTCGCTGCACAAACGGCAGAACCATGTACGCTGCTCTGTTGGGATAGTACCACGTTTCAATGGCTCATGGAACGCTACCCGATTATCGCCTACCACACGCTCAAAATGATAGCGGGGCGGTTTGTTGAGCTGCAAAACCGCTACCGTGAACTGGCTACCGAACGGGTAGAAAGACGCATTGCCCGTACCGTGCTGCGTTTAGCAGACCAGACAGGGCGCAAGCAAGAGCGCGGAGTGCTTATTGATATGCCGCTCTCCCGCCAAGAACTGGCAGAAATGACCGGTACCACCCTCTATACCGTTAGCCGCACCTTGAGTCAGTGGGAACAGCGCGGCATTGTGGAGACGGGGCGCGAGTGGATACGAGTTCGCCAGCCTGACATGCTGGTGACGATAGCCGAAGACCTGCCCACTACCTCCAGCAAAACCCCGCCCGATATGCCCCCCTGTTTGCGCTAGAACAAAGACACCTTCTCATATTTCCTGTACTATTGAACGAACAATGATGATAATGATGATTATTGACCAGAAAGGTTTCGTTATATGTTTTGCTATCAATGTCAGGAGACGCTCAAAAATACCGGCTGCACCATTCGTGGGGTATGTGGCAAGGATGAGGAAATAGCCGCATTGCAAGATGCGCTGCTCTATCTCGTGAAAGGTATCGCCGTTTTTGGGGTACGGGCGCGAGAATTGGAGATACAAGACGAAGCAACAGATCGGTTTGTCATGCAGGCGTTGTTTGCTACCGTGACCAACGTCAACTTTGACTCAGAACGGTTTGTCGCTTTGGCACGACAGGCGATGACGCTGCGGGACAAGCTCCGCGATGCCGTGATGCAAGGGTGTCCGAGTGCAGACAGCGGCGATTGTCTGCACCACCTGCCAACCCCCGCAACATGGGCGTGGGATGGCAGCCAAGAGACGCTTATCCAAAAAGGGCAAGAGGTGGGGGTGATGGCAGATACCACACTCAACCCAGATGTACGCTCGCTGCGCGAGTTGCTGGTCTATGGGCTAAAAGGCTTGGCTGCCTACGCTGACCACGCCGACATTTTGGGCTATCGCAACAACGAGTTGGCAACTTTTGTGCAAGAAGGCTTGGCTGCCACGCTAGACGATGATATGCCTGTCGCAGATTTGGTCAATCTCTGTATGCGCTGTGGTAGCTCTGGTGTGGCAGTGATGGCTCTGCTTGACGAAGCAAATACCACCACCTATGGACACCCAGAGCCGACAATGGTCAATATTGGGGTAGAAGAGGGACCAGCAATCCTTATCAGTGGGCATGACCTACGCGATCTCGATGAACTCTTGCAGCAAACCGCGGGTACCGGCGTGAAGGTCTACACTCACGGCGAGATGCTGCCCGCCCATGCCTACCCTGCTTTCAAAAAATACCCCCACCTCGTGGGCAACTATGGTGGCGCGTGGTGGGACCAACAACGGGAGTTTGCCATGTTCAATGGGTCTATTTTGCTTACGACAAACTGTTTGCAAAAGCCCCAGGCAGCCTACGCAGATCGCATCTACACCACTGGACACGTAGGTTGGTCTGATGTGCCGCATATTGCAGACCGTGAGCCAGGCAAGCAGAAGGACTTTAGCCCACTCGTTGCAAAGGCGCAGGAGTGTGGCGGTTCACCCAAGCCCATTGATAGTGGGCAAATTCCCGTTGGCTTCGCCCATAACAGCGTATTGAGTGTAGCAGACAAGGTGGTAGATGCCGTCAAAAGTGGGGCTATTTCCCGCTTTGTGGTGATGGCAGGCTGCGATGGGCGCGACTCCTCACGTACCTACTTTACCGATGTTGCCCAGGGTTTACCTAATGATATGGTCATCTTGACGGCAGGCTGTGCCAAGTATCGCTACAACAAGCTGCCGCTTGGGGATATAGGCGGTATACCGCGGGTGCTTGATGCAGGGCAGTGCAACGATTCCTATTCGCTGGTAGTCGTTGCACAAAAGCTGGCTGAAGCGTTTGGGGCAAGC
>CAZLKK010000474.1:900-2407 GCA_964559995.1 uncultured Chloroflexaceae bacterium | reverse complement strand
TCAGCTCCCCCTCGCCCCGCGTCCTACTACGCGGGAGAAGGGGTACCGTAGGGGCACACGGCGGTGCGCCCAATGTTCAGCTCCCCCTCGCCCTGGCAGGGGAGAGGGAGCAGGGGGAACGGGGAATACCATAGTGGACTTTGCCCGTTTGACCTACCCTTGTAAGATGGGGGGGCCGGACTGTACTACCCTACACAGCACACTTCCCTAATTATGGTACAATAACGCTAAGAAAAGTCCAGAAGCAACGTGGTACAACAACAACATACGTGCTCATCTCTAATAAGCATCGCTCGTGATAAACCAAAGTGAGGAAGTACATGGCCTATACCGCAAGTGGCATGCCGCCATTTATCAATGTTGGACTCTCTATTGCAGAGTGGAAATCCTATGTCGCCTCGTATGACTTCGGTCCTATCCCTCCAACAAAACTCGTTTTGCATCATACGTGGAAACCTACCGTAGCTGATTGGCGCGGTCTTGCATCTATGAAAGGGATGCAAAATTACTATCGTGGGCTTGGCTGGACGGCAGCTCCGCATATCTACGTTGGTCCAGACAAAATTTGGCTGGCTACCCCCATGTCCGAGGTCGGTATCCATGCGGGCAGTGGCAACTCCGGCACGTCCAATGGCGTATGGTGGTATTCTATTGGGCTAGAACTCGTGGGAAACTACGATTCCCAACGACCTAGTGGCGTATTGTGGGAACAGGCAAAAGCCGTGATGGGCGAGTTGTCCAAGCGGGTAGGCGTTCCCCCACAACAGTTTATCTCCTTCCACCGCGACTACTCATCCAAAAGCTGCCCCGGCTGGGCAATCACCAAAGAGTGGGTATGGGGTGAGGTGACAGCCTACACCAACAACGCCAAACCGCCATCCCCCCCGGCTATAGGCGAGATTGGTAGCCCCACCCCAGACGAAGAGCAACTGATAGAACGACTCCTCGACGAGAGCTATGGTCGCCGTGCGGAAGGCTACAGTAGTGAATGGGCGTTTCATCAGTATGCCGTAGAAAATGGTATGGGCATGCCGATGGCAAAGAGCACCCGCATAACCGTAGATGGCAAAGAGTACAACTATCAACCCTTCGCCAAAGACACGCTCTTCTGTGAAATCCCCAAATGGGGCGATGTGCAACGATTGAGCGAACTGCTCGGTGGCAGCATCCCCCCCGGCGGCGTGGGACGGGCGTTGCTAGAAGCTACCTACAAAGCTGGTGGGGCAACGTTCCATGCAGACTGGGCATTTCACCAGTTCGCTATGAAAGCCACGCTAGGACCGCCAATGGCAGAGAGTGGGCGTATCAACGTTGGTGGCACAGAATACTACTACCAAGTCTTTGCGCTAGATACGCTCTATAGCCCCGTTTCCAGTGCCGGCGATGTACGCCAATTGAGCAGTATTAGCCTAGCCAAAGATAAACCAAGTGCAGCCATCCGCGAAGCCCTGCTTGGGGTTATGTACCAAGCCGGGGGGGCAACCTACCACCCCGACTGGGCATTTCA
>CAZLKK010000474.1:0-869 GCA_964559995.1 uncultured Chloroflexaceae bacterium | reverse complement strand
GCGCACACGTTGGAGCAGGGTGCCGGCATTGGCGCACCGCTCGGTGAGTCGTTCAAGGTCACAATAGGCAGTACGACCTACTCTATGCAGGTGTATGCTACCGATGCCCTCTACAATATCGTGCCAAAGTGGAGCGAAGTTAGGCGACTGAAAGACCTCGCCCATACAAAGGGTATGCCATCCTTCAGCTTGCAGCAGGATTGGGGGGTCGTGTCCGAGGATGCTACATGGGAGCCGCCAGAACAGCCTGCCTATGATATTTTGCACTATTCCCCCGCATCGCCTGCTTTTGATAGCCGCGAAGGAACCGCCGTCTCTCTGGTCATGATACACGGCGATACTACCCCGGCAGAGCAAGCCCTAGAGCGGATGACTACCTTTGGCACTCGCCAATCTACCAACTACTATATCACAACAGACGGCACTATCTACCTACTGGTAGACGAGGAGTATGCTGCTTGGCATACGGGGATGATGACCTTTGGGGGGTTGTGGTTTGCTATAAACCGCTATAGCATTGGGGTGACGCTAGAGGGGATGCCTGCACGCCTAGATGATGCTGGCAGTGAAGCCCCATCGTCATCCAAGAGCAAGAGCAAGGGGACGGGAAATACCACGAGTGGTATTGAGCCACAGGTAGCTGCTTTGCGTTGGTTGTTGCGCGATCTGGTTTCCCGCTACGGGCTAGGTCCAGATGATGTGGTGTTGGCTGATAGCTTGATGTGCAGTATGGATATGCTCCCACAAGAGCTGTTGCTAACAGACATCTTTTCGTAGGCAACCAATGCCGGGCTGAATCCCCTAGTTTATTCTCCCCCCTGCCCCCGCTCCCCTGCCAGGGCGAGGGGGAGCTGAACATTGGGCGCACC
>CAZLKK010000473.1:0-2408 GCA_964559995.1 uncultured Chloroflexaceae bacterium | reverse complement strand
GGTAGCAGGCGTTGAGGATTTGCTAGTCGTAGCATTGCTCGTCGCTTTTTTGGCTGGTGTGCTCGTGCTCGTCGTAGTCTTTTTGCGCGTTGTCGTCTTCTTTTTCGTTGTTGTGGTTGCCTCAGCCAGTTTGCTCCAGCTAAAATCATCGAGCGATTGGCGTTTTTTCTTTGCCATATCTATGGTCAAATCCGCCATAGCACTCACCAATTGCTCAAACGTACTGAAGGGGAGATTTGCGTCTAGGTCAGGTAGCGGATTGATAACATCCACGAGATAGCAACTATCGCCTACAAAAGCAAAGTCTATAGCACTCATATCACAACCAAGCGCGATGCTCATACTCTTTGCACTGTCCACAACCTGCTTTTTCTCCTTTGCGGTCAGGCGAGGTTCTTCACGCATATAGCGTCCATTCCCCTCAGCGTAGGGTTCATATCCCAACAGAAACGTCTGTTGACCGACAATCAAGCAACGAATGTATTTTTGCCATTCCAGATGCTCTTGGAGCATCATACTGGCAGTACCAGTCTGGTTGTAGAGAAACCAAAGATCATCATAGGAGTTGAGCCGACGCATCTGCGATGTTCCATTGCGTTGGGTTGGGCGTAGCACAATGGGGAATCCCCCCAGATACTCAATGTGCTTATCCCAGGGTATGGGATATAACAGATTACCGAGGGAATCATCACCTACCTGGTAAGAATGGGACGGTAGGGCAACAG
The DNA here is from genome assembly GCA_964559995.1 of uncultured Chloroflexaceae bacterium. Taxonomy (GTDB): domain Bacteria; phylum Chloroflexota; class Chloroflexia; order Chloroflexales; family Chloroflexaceae; genus JAAUSY01. The sequence continues at coordinate 1,683 of CAZLKK010000473.1, read as the reverse complement.
TGCGAGGATAGGCTAAGTCCATACGTGTTGCCATATTGGCAATAAAAAATGAATCAATGCTATCTGCCCAAAAGGGATTATTGATAACTTTTGTTCCCGTCAACATAGCGGCTTTGAGAAACGTTCGATAATACGGAATATGGTGACTGATACGGTCTACTATCACATCATACTCGCACAACTCAGCAAGGCGCGTGCCACCGAGCTTCACCATGAGAGCTATTGCGTTGTCCTCCCGACGATTGATTTCATCTGTAAAGGAAAACAACCATGTGTTTTCCTGTCCGGCAAGTACGCCTATTTTCTTCTTTGTAGCCATAGCAAATCCTCTCTCCATACAACTAAAAACCCGTATGACTTGGGTTGAGCGGGAATGTGCATGTGATGATACCAACTCCCAATCCTCAAGGATTGAGCTTCTCAGACAACGGTCTCGAAGGAAACCGGTTGTGTCTGAAGGCGGTGCTCCCGCCTATGAGATTCTATCAGATGAAGCATACTTACGCAATTCCCTCTAAAGCGGCTGAAGCGAGGGAAGCCCTTTTTCCCATTGCTAAACCTGTTGGGCTTTACGGACTATCTTGGTAATATCCCGCTCTTTGACTATGCGTGGTTATTCTTCCAATGGTTTCGATTGTACCACATCTTTTCCTATGAGATTCTATCAGATGAAGTATCCTTACGCAATGCTCTTTTCTACCAATTTGCGATCACTATGGCAAGAAACCAGGGCAATAGCAACGTCCATGCAATCCCACGCTCTACCCCTTGCGTCCCACCAAACGAGCCGTGAGGGTCAACGAGCGGAGCGGGGGCAGGGGGGAGAGGGGTTGTGGGTGTAGGTAGGGGCGCACGGCGGTGCGCCCAACGGAGAGAACCGTTGCATGCTACGGCTCCGTCCAATGAATGAAGGAATGAAGGGAAGATCGCTAGAGACCGGTAATCCTGGGAGTATTCTGCCCCCAAAGCCCAAACCTGTGCTATAATGCCAGCGGGTATTTTGCCAATGAGGATACACCAATAATAATGATTACAATAACCGATTCCAAAAACATCGCTCTCCATGAATTTTTCCAGTTTCGCTGCTCTCGCCAGTGGATTGGCGCAGGTATGCTCCTGAGTCTCTTCACCTACATGCTTACCCGCTGGAAAAGCCATCGTGTACCCACCTTTGCTGCCCTGGGGACGATGGGCATAGCCGGGACAGCCTATGCAACGCTCATTGAACCACGCCGCCCCGTCTTGGAACGTGTCACTGTTCGTATCCCAACGCTGCCCCCCGCCCTTGATGGGCTACGCATTGGCTGCCTCAGCGATATGCACCTTGATTTTCCCCATACCCTGGCAAACACCCGTTGGGCTGTGCAGCGTATGGCGGAGGAAGAGCCAGACCTCATCGCGCTAACCGGGGATTTTGTGAGTTTCTCTCGGGCTATCTCCCTGCTCCCAAATCTGCTGCGATCCCTCTATGCCCCGCTTGGGGTCTATGCTGTTCCTGGCAATCATGATCATTGGGAAGGGGTAGAGGACATCCGCATAGCCCTACAATCTGTGGGTATCCCTATGCTGATCAACGAAAATCGCCCTATGCAGTGGCATGGGGCAGATTTCTGGTTGGCAGGGGTAGACGATGCATGGTACGGGCAGCCAGACCTAGACACAGCACTTGCCAACATTCCCGAT
>CAZLKK010000472.1:0-2422 GCA_964559995.1 uncultured Chloroflexaceae bacterium | reverse complement strand
GGGGAGCGGCGGGGGGCGACTCCCCCTCGCCCTGGGATGGGAGAGGGGGCAGGGGGGAGCGGGGAATAACCTAGTAGCCTTTGCCCATTTGCCCTACCCCTGAAAGCCATCCCCGAAGGGGGCAAAATGAAAGATGGGAAAAGAATCTGCCCCAACCACGAGGAACCACACGATTGCCAGTTGACGCATCCCGTATGCTTTGCTATAATACCTTTCTGTTGTAGAGGTGGCACAAATCACCTCTGGATTTCGTATTTCTCTAAAAAAGAAGCTGAGACGGAACGGGCATCGTTGCAAAACAGATAATCGTGCCGAGCAATCAGGGAGCAAAAGCTGTGTACGCTATTGTACGAGATAGAGGCATGCAATACCGGGTCGAGCCGGGCAAAGTCGTCAACATTGCCTTGCGTGATGATGTAGAGCAGGGGAGCGAGATTGCCCTTGAGGAAGTCCTGCTCGTCGGTGGTGATACTGTGCAGGTTGGCGACCCCCTTGTGCGTGGTGCCAGCGTGCGTGCCGAAGTAGTAGACCATATCAAAGGCAAGAAAATTATCGTTTTTCGCTATCGCAACAAAAAACGCTATCGCCGCCGCACCGGTCATCGCCAACGCTATACCCAAGTCAAAATCAATGAGATTGTTGTTGCATAAGAGTAAATAAGGGCTAAAGCGAAAGAGAGCAGAACTGTATGGCACACAAAAAAGGGGGCGGGAGTACCCGCAACGGACGTGATAGCAAGCCAAAAATGCGCGGAGTCAAGCGTTTTGGTGGGGAGCACGTTATCCCCGGCACTATTATCGTTCGCCAATGTGGAACAAAAATCAAGCCGGGCAACAACGTGGGGCTAGGACGTGACTATACCATCTATGCTATGGTAGAGGGTACCGTCCACTTTCAACCCTACTCACGCACCCAAAAAATGGTCAGCGTGCTACCGGCTGCAACAGAAGCATAAAGGGAGTTTTGGATCATGAAAAAGGGTATTCATCCAGAATACTACCAATTGGATGTGGTCTGTGGTACGTGCGGTGCCGTTTGGAAGACAGCATCCACAACAAACAACCTACGGGTGAGTATCTGTGGCAGCTGTCACCCCTTCTATACGGGCGACCAGCGGCTTATTATAGATACCGAAGGTCAGGTAGATCGCTTTATGAAGCGTCTGGCAGCCACCCAAGAACGACAAGCCCAAGCAGCACGCCGCAAAGAGAAGCAAGAGGTTAAGCCCAAGAAAAAGAGCTTGCTTCAAGAAATCTATGGCGATGAAGGTCAAGGGGCTTCCACCGCTGCTTCCCCAGAAGCAGACACTCCTTCATCCTGATAGCGTAATCTGGCTATCTAGCACATCACGAGCAAACAGGGGAAATGGGGCGGGGTTAATCGTTCCGCCCCTTTTTGCAAGAAAGTAGCAGACTATATGGCACCACACCAACCACAACGCCGATCAAATAGGCAACAATCCCGCCGGCGAGACAGCAGCAGCACTACCACCCACACCAACACCCGGAGAAGTACCCGCGCATCACGCCGTGCTGTGGCAGAAGTCATAGACTATTCCGAAGACTATGCCTTCGTGCGCCGTCAACTTATACGTATTACCTTTTGGAGTGCTCTCCTCTTGATCGGTATGTTCGTTGTCTACTTGGTAATCTAAGGGGACTGATATACCTACCTCGTAGACACAAAAAAGCAAGGGAATAGGCACTCACCATTTCTCTGTTGTCCCTACGAAAAGCGACAAGATAAGCATGGCAAAGGAGGAAAACCCGTATGCCAAAGAAACAAGCAAACCCCAAAGCCTATCTCAGAAAAGTGAAGAAAGCTGGTAAGCATGCCAGAGTAGAGGCTGAATACACTTGGGAGGAAGCCCTAGACCGAGCCGAACACGCTATTGAAGCGATGCGCTCGCGCTTTCACCAGTCTACCGGGCTATTGCATCCCCATATTGAAGATACCTCAGCAAAGGCAAATGATCTCATCAAAGACCTGCGATCCATAGATTACCAAGCATTGGTACAAAATGTTCGCAAGGATGAACGGGTTGAGCAAGCCTTGCACAGCTTGGGGAACCGTATGGAAGACCTCGCCTCCCATATGAACACGATGTCTCATACCCTTCGGGAGAAAGCCATCGACCTAGACGAAGAGACCAGTAAGCCATCGTTTATTCGCAAACGGTTGCCGCTCTTGGTGCTCATTTCCATTGGAGCCGGGGTGGTTATCGGGTGGGCTACCCGCAAACGTTAGTAGGGAACCCATGCATTAGCCGGTTGCTCGGAATTATTTTGCGCTTTGCGCTGCAAAGACCCGCTCCCCCTGTCCCCGCTCCCAGAGTGCGACAACCCGCTCCCCCTGCCCCCGCTCCCATCCCAGGGCGGGGGGGGTGGAGCTGAACATTGGGCGCACCGCCGTGCGCCCCTAC
>CAZLKK010000471.1:0-2457 GCA_964559995.1 uncultured Chloroflexaceae bacterium | reverse complement strand
TCATCTTGCCCGGAAATCCTGTCCGGTATCTGTGTGCATCTGTGTGCATCTATGGTTTATTCCTGCCCGGAATGTTCCGGTATATCTTCTACCCTTGTAAGCTCCCCCCCTGCCGCGGTTCCCCTTCTCCCCTCGGTGGGACGCGGGGAGAGGGGAGGGGGGTTTGCGCCTATGGCAGGTAAATCAAGCCGTTCCGTACCTTCCACATATAGTACTTCTCGAACATAATCTTGCCGAGGTGTCCCATGCCGCTCGCATTGGAGAAGCCAATCTTGCGCGGTGGGAAGATACGGTCTGAAATGAGCGATACCGCCATATCGCCGCCGTCCATCACGCATAGCAGCTTAATCTCTGGGAAGGGGAGCTCACGCGGCGGCTTGCCCATAATCTCCGCCTCGATATTCTGTGCTGCCACCTTGCCCATCACGTCTGACATATAGCCAGTCTTTGGCACCCCAACGGGAATAGCCGTCTTTTCTGGTTGCTTCACCGCCACTGCCACACCTGCCCCATACACGTTTGGCAGGTTGACATGCTGATAGCGATCATTGACGGGGATAAACCCCTTCTCGTTGCCCAAGCCCGGCGATTCAAACACGAACTTGCGCCCCTTGAAAGGAGCCAAATAGATGGAGTAGCTATAGGGATAAACGCTCCCATCTTCCAGCCGCACCTCATTCTCGGTAATCTCCTTTGTTGAGGCATTGACCACCCAGTCAATATTCTTTTTCTTGAAGACCTCTTCAATCTTTTTGGGAGCTTTACCGACACCGCCCATACCCAAGTGTCCCAAGAATGGCTCCGAAGTTATAAATGTGATGGATGCTTGCGAGCGTTTGCCCTTCTTGCGGAGTGAACTTTCTAGGTTCAAGACCATCTCATACCCAAGACCATAACAGCCTGTCCCTTGTGCTGCCCCAACGACAATTGGACCGGGGTCTTTCAGATACTTTTGCCAAGCTCTGCCAGCATTGGTTGCCCAGGGAACAGAGCAAACGTAGTGGGTATGTCCCGTGTGGGGACCCATGCCCGGTACCGCATCCCAATCTGGTTCTGCACCCGTAGCAACGACCAGATAATCATACGAAAACGTATTCATATCGGTTTGGACTTTTTGCTTTTCCACATCCACATGCAAGACATGCTCATGGGCAAAGTTGATACCGCGATGTTCGATAGCTGTTCGCAAATCAAACTGAATACGTTTGGGTTGACACGTACCAGTGACAACCCAAATGAGCGATGGGAGAAAGACAAAGTTGTCTTCTGGCGCGATGATAGTCACATCCGCCTTATCTCCCAGGGTGTGGTGGAGTTCAAACGCTGCGTGCAGTCCTGCGAAATTTCCGCCGAGGATGAGAATTTGTGGTTTCATACGAAAACCTACCTTCTAGCTAGTGACAAATTTCCTAGATGTGCATAGGGATTACCCTATACACAGCAATACTATTGGGACGAATCCAACCACTTCATCGTATGCCATTCGGCATACTTGGCACGAATAGATAAGCTCTGCGTGGGCGATAGCCTATCGCTTAGGCGATACAACGCCTGTTCCACCGATGGTCCAGCCGCCCGTGCAGAAGCAGCATAACTGGCTTCAAGCGTGAACCGAAGATAATCGCGTATCCACTGCCTAATGCCTGATGGCTTGAGTACGCTCCATGCTTGGTTCATGATGATGGGATAGCGGCGAAGCACTGTCCCCAAGATGTTGTTGTAGTCGCTCCAACGGGTACGGTCTTGGAAAAACCGCCGGGCTATTGGGATGCCCAAATCGTTGAGCGAGCCGAGAAAGACGTTTTGCAGTTCGTTTACATTGTCTGGGTTGCCCCAGGGTTGCATAAACCGGCTAAACACCCAATTGAGCGAGACGTTGGTCTGAAACGCATTGATATGGGTGAGATGTTTGGGGGTGAGCAGGTTATGCGAAAGCGCATAGGCAAGCAGGCTTGTCGTGCGGTGCAGGTTGCGGACGTGCGACCCAAAACCACAGTAGGTCAGTGGGCTTTGCTGTGCCGCCGAGTCCCCGATAGGCAAGACTCCCTGCAATAGGGGTATATCATTGGCATTGACTGTATGCCGCCCCGGTATGTAGCCATACAGCGGCTTGATATGCCGAAACGTTGGTCCCGGCTTTTTGTAGGTATGGTGCAAGATGAAATAGTGTTCAAACAGTTCTAGCAGAGAGTAGGCTGTTTGGTGTGGGGGCTTGGTCATAGGTGCAGCGTGGGGGGATGTACCGGGCGTATAGCCATTCAACGCCACGTAGTAAAAAACGTAGACCGCCGTCTCGTCGCCCCGTCCAGGGAACCCCTCCCAGATAAGCTGCCGATGGTGCTGCGTGTCTGCTACGCTAATGAGAATATCCCCAACTGATGGGTCATACTCGCCCGGACCGTCTCCCTGGGCAAAGCCGCTGACAGTGGAGCCAACGGTAGGACACACGCCGGAAAA
>CAZLKK010000470.1:0-2466 GCA_964559995.1 uncultured Chloroflexaceae bacterium | reverse complement strand
TGCTAACCACATCACTGCTAGATACGACATGGTAGCTATTGTCACTCGCATCGTCTGGTGTGCCAATGTCGCCGCTCAGGGTGGTGACGTTGGTAGTCCAGTGGCGTGCGTCACGGCTAGTCTCATCGCCAGCAAAGCCGCCATAGATAGCTACGCCATTCTTGAGCGCAAAGCTGATGGTGCGGTCTGTGTCGCTGGTGGGGTAGTATGTCCCCTGCGCGACCCAGATTTCATCGCCGCTGCTCGCTGCTGTCAAGGCTGTTTGGAGGTCGCCGCAGGCAGCTGCCCAACTAGAGCAATCGCCGCTTCCCCCTGCTTTCACGTAATAGATGGTGCCAGCAGCATGGGCTGTCGACGGGGGCGGGGCAAATAGCCCCATGCTACTCACAAACAAAAGTACCAAAAAGACCGTCAAGGCGGATGAGGAACCAACAGTTCGTTTCTGTGTTGATGTACACATAATTAACCATTCCTTTCATAAACACACTATGGATACGTTATCAAGAAAAGATGGTTGTACTACCAGCAACGGTGCTTCAGTATCTTCTGCTCCATAGCATCCGTAGGGTAAGAGTTGGAGAGACTTGAGGTAATATTGAAGTATGTAGGACAAATTAGGCAAGATTATCTTACCATCAATTTGTCCAGTTTTCAAGGGGGAATCTAAAGAATATCGTGTTGAAATTTAGTGATTTTTAGAAAAGGTTACTAAATAGGTAAAAGTGTAAATATTTTAACTATTTATTCCTGTATTTCTACTATAAGCTGTATCCATTCAATACGAAAAATTACCGTTTTTTCTGCACCTTACTAGGGGTTTTCGCTGAATAATGCCGATTGAGATAAAAATATGTTCCCCCTTTGACAAATCCTTGTCACATCCTAAAATAGTTGATAGTACTAGCAACTATACTGTAACTTTCCTGGTCTCCTGTTCCAGGCTCTTTCGTAAACGCTACCCCCCTGCTCTGCTGCTTTGGGTATCGCCTTCATATCGCTTTGATCTTTGAATTGTCCACTGTTCCTTACGAGTTGCGTTAGCAGAAAGATGTATGAGGTCTTACGATGAACCGACACACCCCCCCCGCCCGTAAATTTGCCCATATCACGCTTGTTATCGCCATTTTGCTCATCACCCTAGCTCTTCTCCCCTGGACAACCTATTCGCAAGGGAAAGACTACGCGACCATCCAGCAAGTCTGGCAACAAGCTACCCAATATGGAACCTTCCACTACGCCACAACCCTAGAGCAAACGATCCAGCCAAGCAACACGCTAGACAACGTAGGCTTGAGCCACCGCGTTGATCGCTCCTACATTGAAGGCGAGGTCAACCGTGCCGATGCCACAATGCATATGCGTATGTGGAGCAATGGAGGTCGTATCGCCGCTGCCCAGGGGCTAGAATTGCGCGTTGAAAATGGCAAAACCTATGGACGCATTGCGGGTAGCGCATGGGAAGAGACCGAAGCTATCCACGATCTCTTTGCCCCAGACAACGATCCGCTTTCCTACCTTGTCGCGGCCCGTAACGTTACCTACCTGGGCGAGACACAACGGGTAAGTATGGATCTCACCCACTACACCTTTGACCTAGACGGTCCCGCCTTTGCCGAATACATGCGCCAACTGATGAACGACCACCTGCACCAGCATGGGAGTCTTCCTCCTAGCATCACGCTAGAAACCGCCGATGGCTACCTTGCTATGACGGGACAGGACGAGATGTGGGTTAATGCCGCAGGACTCCCCGTTCGGCAGATTATCTTCCTCACCTTCCCCCAAGATTCGCTGCAACAGGCGCAGGTGAAAGCTGTTTTGACCACCGATTTTTCGCAATGGCAAGACCAATCCCCCCGGTCGTGGGGATGGCAGCGGTGCAGGGGGGGATAACGCTACTCATGTTGTCCAATCGGTTGATGATGTTTGGCTATGAGCAGGGGAGCAATACGCTGTTGCGCGAGATGTGGCGTGCAGAGCAGTTGTAGCAAGCAATAGGGGAGATAATTTCTAGCTCTTGGAACGTGTTCAGAAGTAGGGGAAACAAAGACGAAGATACGAGGGGGGAATGATGGACAGACATGTTCAGAAGACAAAGGGGTAGCGGGGCATAGGGGAAATGGATGATCGGGGTCGCTCTCCCTACGGTTATGAAAACCATCAGATTTTTTAATGAAAAAAAGGGTAGCCACCTCTATCGGGCGGGGGGAGCGTCGTTTGGAAAGGGAAAATGCTCCCTAGAGGCCTTTGGTAAAGGCAAAATGTGCATGAAACATGGTCGCAGGGGGGTAGCACAACCGGAATATCCTTTAGAGACTGTCTGAAAAGGGGTCAACCCTTGTCTCAAGATGGGTCTGTACGACCCAAAACCAGGGTTTTTGGCGAGTTTTGACAGGTTCTTGCCCCTCAAAACCAGGGTTCTGGTATCCCTGCTACCCTTTTCAGACAGTCTCTTAGGGAATAGAC
>CAZLKK010000469.1:0-2496 GCA_964559995.1 uncultured Chloroflexaceae bacterium | reverse complement strand
AGCAGAGGGAAATGGCTTGCGGGTAGGTGCGGTCTGCTCCTGCAAAATGCGCTCTACAGCGAGCCGTGCCGAGAGCAACACAATGGGTAATCCCGTGCCGGGGTGGGTACTTGCCCCCGAAAAATAGAGATTGCCATACTTCGCATGGCGGTTTTGCGGGCGCAGATACCCCACCTGCCAGAAGTTGTGGCTCAACCCAAACGCCGATCCCTTGACCAGATTCATATTGAGGTAGTCTGGTGGCGAGATGGTAGACTCCGAGATAATACGTTGTGACAGATTGGTTACGCCAAGCCGTTCTAGCGTGGTAAGCACCGTAGAGCGTGCTCGCATTTGCAAAGCGTGCCAATCTTGCGGTTGGTAATCATTGATATGCCCCACAGGTACCAGGATCATCATAGCATTGCTGCCCGATGGGGCGGTGGTGGGGTCAATGTGTGTTGGGATATGCACATAGAACGATGGGCTATCTGGCAACGTAAGATCACGGAAAATGCGATCAAACGACAGCTTGTACTCGTTGTCTGCTAGGAAGACGTTGTGGGGCAGGAGCGGGTCTACGCTGCCCTCAACCCCCCAGTAGAACATCAACGCCGATGAGGTGTATTTTAGCCCTTCGAGATAGGCAGCAGTGCCATCATCCGGTAGCATATTGCGATAGACGTAGGGCAAATCAGCATTAGCTACTACCACATCGCCAGCCAAAAATTCGCCATCTTCCAACACCACACCCTTTGCCTGGGTACCGTCTACCTCAATACGGGCAACAGGGGTGTTGTAGCGAATGGTCACACCATTACGCTCGGCTATGGCAGTCAGCGTCTCAATAACACGATACATCCCGCCACGGGGGAACCAAATCCCCTCTGCCAGTTCGGTGTATTGCAGCAGCGAGTAGGTCGCCAGCGCATCATACGGACTGACCCCCAGGTACATGTTTTGGAAAGTGAACGCCGCCCGCAGTTTGGGATCGCGGAAGTAGGTAGACGTGTTGGAGTAGTGCTTCATCAGGGCTTTCAACTGCACAATAAGCGGTAGGTTAGCAGGGCTAAAGTAGTCGAGTAGCGACTTGAAATTGCGCCCAACAAAGCGGTCTAGCGAAACATAGTAGTGGCGATAACCTTCGCTCAAGAAGCGCAGGTATGCCCCAAAAGACCCCGGTTCTATACCATCGAGCCGTTCGCGCATCTTCACGAGGTCTGCCGACAGATCAATGGATGAGAGGTCATGGAAGTGAACCCGGTAGGTTGGGTCTAGCCGTATCAACTCCAGGTGGTCTTCCATACGCTCACCGAGGCTGGCGTAGGTCTGCCGAAATACCTCTGGCATCAAAAAGAGGGTTGGTCCGGTGTCAAAACGGAAGCCGTCTTTCTCAATTTTGTTGGTGCGTCCTCCAGAGTTGCTGCTTTTTTCCAAGAGGGTGACATCATAGCCAGCACGGGCAAGCCGTGCTGCCGCAGCAATCCCACCTATACCCGCACCAATCACTAGGGCTGTACTCATATCCTGCTACTTTCTAGTATTATGCGCCATTATCCTAAAAATACGATTTTGGAGAGATGAACGCTGAGACGCTCATAGAATTGTGCCAATACTACCATAGTCTTTCGCCACAAACAAGAACGGGAACAGAATTGGAGCGGCAGATATTTTTCCCTCGCCACATCCGCTCGTTGATACTCGCGGCTCGCATAGGCGAGGGGGGAACAGGTTGTAGGGGCGCACAGCGGTGAGCCCAACGGGAATGGGAGCGGGGGCAAGGGAAATACAGCTACCCCTTTGGCTTGAGCCAGACTGCCCCCGCGGTACTGAGCAACTCCCCCGCCGTCATCCACACCCGCAACAATAACGCCAATAGCATAGCTACTGGCACTGGCACAACAAAGCTCAACATGTAGCTCAAAATACCCTCACGCACCCCAAGCCCACTAGGGGTAATAAAGCTGAGAAACCCTAGCACCCACGCCAACGCATACATCCCTGTAAGCGTTGGTAAGGCATCGAGTGATACGGGGTAGACCGAGGCGGTCAGCAGGTAGACACTGCCGCCATAGATAAGCCAAACCGCTACATAGCCCGGTAGCAGCGCAACCAGATCACGCCGTCGAATGTGTAGGTTGGGGATGTCCTGCCCCCGGCGACGCATAATCCACGTCAAGGGATAGTGCAGCAGTTGGGGGAAGAGATAGCACACGAGGAAGGGGAGCAACAAGAGAGCCGCAAACGCGAGGGTATCCCGCCACCAGAGCAACAACAACACCGTTGCTACTAGTAGCCCAGAGGTCAGCACATGCAGCAATTCAAACATCATACTCAGGCTAGACGAGCGAGTATCAATGCGCTGTTGTTGGGTCAGATAGACTCTTCCTAGCAGGTGCCACACATTCCCAGGAGCATAGCGGACTATTTGTGAGACAAACCAGATATACAGCGTTGTGGGAATGGGCAGTTCTCCCCCCAAACGTTGCAGGGTATTGCGCCAGAGCAAGGCTGCCA
>CAZLKK010000468.1:274-2516 GCA_964559995.1 uncultured Chloroflexaceae bacterium | reverse complement strand
GGTAGGGGCGCACTGCCGTGCGCCCCCACCGTGGGCTACCTTACCCCCCCATGCCCTGGGATGGGAGCGGGAGCGGGGGGGCAAGAGCAGCATACGCTATGCCCCGTAGATTCCCCGCTCCCACCGCGAAGCATGATACCTTCTCATAGAGACAGGTAAAGGCTCTCCCGCAACAGGATGTTGTGTCACCCACAAAGCACATTCCCAGGCTTGTCGGGCTATGACATCAACATCTTGACTCCAAAACATCCCTGCCAATTCTCGTATGGGCAACTGGAGGATTGCCTCTCCTTGGGGGCTTACCAAAGCCAAATCTCCCCCCACTGACGTAATTTGTTCATCAGTCAAATGTTGCTTACGGAAAATGTCATGTACAAGCCGTTGCGGGACTTCAGATACCAGATCAACCGTCTGCAACGTGGGTTGTTCCCCCTTGCGGACATATTCCACTGCCCATACTGCCGGTCCTGCAGTTTTGGGGAGGGGCTTCATATCGGTAAACCAATCATACCAATACATCCATGCTGTTTTTGAGCGACTAGTGGGATGGTGAAATCCCCACAACCGCTGCGGCGTATCAAACGCCAAGTAGACCCCACCAACAGCTGGACTATACGGATTCCGCTCCTGCCACCATCCAATCGCATAGGCTTCTATATCCCGTTGGGCAAGGAGTCCTTGCTCGTGGGCGAGATAGTGCCACACGCGGTCAATATGGATGCTATGACTAGGTTGCCAGAAAATAGCCCCATTTGGTGTGGCTTGCAATTGTTCTAACACATAAGGGTCTGGTCTTTTTTCGACGTACTCTTCATACCTTTCTGGGTAAATAGTATAGCCGTGGGTTCCAACGTCTTCCATAGGAAACATCCGGGTGGGACCATACCCAATGGGACTGCCTGGCTCCAACGTTTCTATCGGGAGCAGAGCACCTTGTCGTTCTTTCTCATACCCAAACTGGACTCCCTCAATAGCCCAGTATGCGGTACTTCCTTCAGGTGGCGGACGCAACCAATGCCCCCGATTTTCGGTATACAACCACTTATCATTAGCACGGGTAATATAGTGGTTTGTTTCAGGGCAGGCAATATATGCTGGACTACGTCCAATACCTTCGCCCCAATTCCACACTTCCCACCAACCAATAACCCATAGACCACATTGGCTCTTCCAGCGATCTATTACCTCACCACTCATTATGAGGATTTCATCTACACTAGCAGGTCGTTCAAGAACAAACGTATGTTCATACTCAATTAGTGTTCCCAACTTCTTCTCCTTTGGCAAAGTTCTCTCTGCTTTGGCATAAGGGGGAAATAGTCCCCGCTATACCCACATCTTACTTATCCATAGTCTCCCCGCTCCCAACGCGATACGTGGTAGCGTCTAGCCGCGGCGGGGAATGGCTCCCCTTCAACGGGGTTTTGTGTCACCCACAAGGCACATTCCCAGGCTTGCCGGGCGATGGTATCAACATCTTGACTCCAAAAGATACCAGCTAATTCTCGTATGGGCAAATTGAGGATGGACTCTGCTTGTGGGCTTACCTTTGTTATGTCCCCCCCCACAGAAGCGATTTGTGCTGCGGTCAATTGTTGGTTGCGCGAGATGGCTTTTACCGAGCGTTGCGGGATGTGGGATACGAGATCAACTGTCTGCAAGGTGGGTTGCTCCCCCTTGCGGACATATTCCACTGCCCACGTTGCTTGCCCCGCTGCTTTGGGGAGCGGCTTCATATCGGTAAACCAATCATACCAGTATATCCACGATGCCCGTGTGAGACCGGGCGGATGGTGAAATCCCCACAACCGCTGCGGCGTATCAAACGCTAAGTAGACGGCACCAGTAGAAGTGCTATTATATGGGCTACGTTCTTGCCACCAACCAATCGCATAGGCTTCTATATCTCGTTGGGCTAGTAGCCCCTGTTTGCGGGCAAGATAGTGCCACACGCGATCAATATGGATGCTATGATTGGGGTGCCAGAGAATAGCCCCATTTTGGGTGCTTTCTAGCTGTTCTAGCACTTCGGGGTCGGGGTCTTTTTCTGCGTGCTCTATAAATTCTTCTGGGTAGATAGCATCTCCACGAGTAACAATGTCTTCCATAGGAAACTTTCGGGTGGGTCCATACCCGATGGGACTGCCCTGTTCCAAAGACTCTATCGGGATGATGTCGAGCTTTCGCTCTTTGAAATGCCCAAACTGGACTCCCTCAATAGCCCAGTATGCGGTGCAGCCTT
>CAZLKK010000468.1:0-116 GCA_964559995.1 uncultured Chloroflexaceae bacterium | reverse complement strand
TTAATGGTACCCACGATTTCATCTACACTAGCAGGTCGTTCAAGAACAAACGTATGTTCATACTCAATAAGGTTTCCCAACTTCTTCTCCTTTGGCAAAGCTCTGGGTGCTTTGGT
>CAZLKK010000467.1:0-2523 GCA_964559995.1 uncultured Chloroflexaceae bacterium | reverse complement strand
TTTCTCCCCCAGGGGGATAAGGATTAGGGATAGGGGGGGGATTGCTCGGACGTTGACGTAGCCCCCTGCCAACAACAAAACCTATTGTCTGTTATACTATCTTATGCTATAATAAATTCTCTGAAATACTTTTATGCTATCTTTGTACAGTTAGTATCTACCTAACTATCGTATGGATTATGAGAGAATGGTATGCTTATGGTGGATTATGCAGACCTTGAGATTCGATTATATCGCTATGATACCGCAAAATATGCCCTAGACTTGCGCTTTAATCATCCAGATAGTGATGCTGATGTACGTATACAACAAAGTGATACCCCTCCCCTTGCTCAATTTGACCTAAACCACCTCCGTACTCTGGAATTAGACCCCACTGCTTATGGGGCTTTTCTGACTCAAGCACTCTTTACAGACCCACAAGTACAAACCATCTTTGAACAAGCCCATACCGCCGCCCAATCGCTTGACGTATCATTACGATTTCGCTTCCTTATTGGTGCTGGCACACCCGAATTGCACTATTTGCGATGGGAAACGCTCCATATCCCCGGCACCGAATCCAATGAACCCTTGTTGACAAATACCCATATCCTCTTCTCACGCTATCTGAGCAGCAGTGACTGGCGACCAATACGGCTACGCCCCAAAACCGATCTCCAAGCCCTCATAGCGATTGCCAACCCCACCAACCTAGAACGGTATGCCCCCGGTGGTGCTACCCTAGCGGCGATAGATATAGAGAGCGAACTTGCCCAAGCGCATGAACACATGCAAGGGATAACCACAACGGTTTTGTCCCAACACCACCAAGCCCCGCCAAACCTCACTACTATCATCAAAACCCTACGCGAAGGCTACGACATCCTCTACATAGTAGCGCATGGAGCGACTATCAATGGCGAACCCTTCCTATGGCTAGAGGATGAAGACGGGAACGCCGCTGTAACCAACGGCAGAGACCTAACCCAACGCATTAAAGAGCTTCAGGCTCCCCCCCGGCTCGTCATATTTGCAGCATGTCAAAGCGGCATTGTTGCTGATATGACGAGAGAGAAAGAAGACCCCGATGACCCCGATGTCACCCCCCTGCACGCCTCGCTCCCAGTGCGCCTTGTAGAAGCCGGTGTCCCGGCAGTTATCGCTATGCAAGGCAGCATCACCATGAAGACCGCAGGAGAGTTTATGTCTACATTCTTTGCAGAACTCCAACGCGATGGGATGATAGACCGGGCTATGGCAACAGCCCGGCAAATCGTGCTAGACCGCCCCGATTGGTGGATGCCCGTGCTCTTTATGCGGCTCAAGAGTGGGCGTATCTGGTATATCCCCGGCTTTGGCGAAGATGGGCAAGACTTTGAAAAGTGGCCCGCTCTTATCCGCAACATCCAGCGTGGCAATTGTACCCCCATCATTGGTGCCCATCTTCATGAATCATTGGTAGACTCTATCCGCGAAATAGCCCGCAATATTGCCCAAACCTACAACTTCCCCCTAGAACCCCATGAACAAGAGGAATTCCCGCCAGTTGCCCAATACCTCTCCATTAGCCAAGATAGTTTCTTCCCACGGGAAGAACTCCTGGAATACTTACGGCGAAACATCATTACCCGCTATGGTGAGCACCTTCCCGATAGTTCACTCCCGCTCTCAGACCTCTTCACTGCGGCATGGAAGCATCAGAGCAGCCAGCAACCGAACGACCCCTATGCCGTCTTGGCGGCACAACCTTTTTCGCTCTACATTACCGCCAGTTTTACAAACCTCCTGGCGGAAGCCCTCAAAGCCGCAGGGAAAGACCCCCAAATAGAAATCTGTCGCTGGAATGAAGACCTAGAGCTGTTGCCTTCTGTCTATGATAACAACCCTGACTATCAACCTAGCCCAGAACAACCCCTAATCTTCCATCTCTTTGGGCATATGGACAATCTCGACACCCTAGTCTTAACTGAAGATGACTACTTTGACTTTCTTATCAATATCTCGGTCAACAAAGACCGCATCCCTATTGTTGTCCGTCACGCTCTGACAGACACAGGATTACTCTTTCTTGGATTCCATCTGCAAGACTGGGATTTTCGGGTACTCTATCGCACCTTGATGAACCAAGAAGGGCGCAGCAGACGCAAACGGTATGCCCATGTTGCAGCACAAATAAACCCAAGTGAAGATCGCACTCTCGACCCCAACCGCGCCCGGAGCTACCTGGAAACCTACTTTGAGGGAGCCGATATAAACGTGTTTTGGGGCAGTGCTGAAGATTTTATGGAAGGCTTAAATAAGCAATTACAAGAAACCGTCGAGACTGGAACACGAAGTCGTGGTCGTGAGCGAAGAGTACGGCGACGATAAGGACTGAGGGTAGTTAATGAGCGAGTTTGTGAGGGTCATGGCAAAGTGGCACTATCACAGGCGTAGTACCCTTTTGGTTGTACAGCACATCATTGTTGCAAGTTTGGTACCCAATTGGTAGGAGAGCTATTCCCCCCCCCACGCCCGGAACGTTGGCGCAACGACCACCCG
>CAZLKK010000466.1:1222-2525 GCA_964559995.1 uncultured Chloroflexaceae bacterium | reverse complement strand
GGGCTGAGAGGGAGGACAATCCGCCTCCGACCGACTGAACCTGATCTGGGTTATACCAGCGCAGGGAATGATTACGCCGTACTTTCCAGGCAATGTCCCCTTTCATCTCATCCCCGTGTATGCCAACGGGCTTGCGCGAAATAGCCCAACATGTTGAAAAGGAGCCTGTAGTATTATGGCACACACCAATAGGAACGTATCTCTCCCTACCCGCGATACGCTCGACCTCAATCGATTTCGCTTTCCGTCATCACGTAAAATTACTATCAATGGGTCACGCCCAGACATCAATGTTGCTATGCGTGAAATAGCTCTTAGCCCCACTTGCGCCTCGGATGGCTCTATCATTGAGCATAACCCCCCACTGCCCGTCTATGACACCAGCGGTCCCTATACCGACCCTGATACTACTGTGGACATAGAGCAAGGGCTTCACCCAACGCGGCTTGGTTGGATACAGGAGCGGGACGAATATGACGAAAAACAGCCGAAGAACACCACAACCCCCATACCTGCCCATCGCATCATCCTGCGGGGCAAGCAGCATATCACCCAGCTTGCCTATGCTCGCCGTGGCATCATCACGCCAGAAATGGAATACATCGCCATACGCGAGAACCTGGGGCGTGAGGCTATCCAAGAACAAGCCCAATATATTGGGCATACCTCAATACCCACTCCCATCACGCCGGAGTTTGTGTGTCAAGAGGTGGCAAGCGGACGCGCTCTTATTCCTGCCAATATCAACCACCCCGAAAGCGAACCGATGATCATTGGGCGCAACTTCTTAGTCAAGATCAATGCCAATATTGGGACTTCTCCCTTATCCTCTTCTATTGCTGAGGAAGTGGAAAAACTGGTGTGGGCTATCTACTGGGGGGCAGACACGGTGATGGACCTGTCTACCGGGGAGCATATCCATGAGACCCGCGAGTGGCTTTTGCGAAACTCCCCTGTACCAATTGGTACCGTACCTATTTACCAAGCCCTAGAGCGAGCTGGTGGCAAGCCAGAAGACCTAACGTGGGAGCTATTCCGTGAGACGCTCATTGAGCAAGCAGAGCAGGGGGTAGATTACTTTACCATACACGCTGGTGTGCTGCTGCGCTATGTGCCGCTCACCGCAAAGCGACTCACCGGCATTGTGTCACGAGGCGGGTCTATTTTGGCGAAATGGTGCCTTGCCCATCACAAAGAGAATTTCCTCTACACCCATTTTCACGAAATTTGCGAGATTATGTCCCACTACGATGTGGGGCTATCGCTTGGTGATGGGTTGCGCCCCGGCTCCATAGCCGATGCC
>CAZLKK010000466.1:0-1212 GCA_964559995.1 uncultured Chloroflexaceae bacterium | reverse complement strand
TGAGAATGAAGCCGTCGAGTCGGCGGCGGAGGTTCTGGAGCTCGAAGCCGTGCGTGCGCACTACACCGCACAATTTGCCGAACTGCGTACCCAGGGCGAGCTTACCCGTATTGCATGGGATCATGATGTACAGGTCATGAATGAGGGTCCGGGGCATATTCCCTTGAACCGTATCAAGGAAAATATGGAAAACCAAGAGCAGTGGTGTGACAATGCTCCCTTCTATACCCTCGGACCTATTACCACCGACATAGCCCCAGGCTATGACCATATCACCTCGGCTATCGGCGCAGCGGTGATAGGTTGGTATGGCACTGCTATGCTCTGCTACGTCACGCCAAAAGAGCACTTGGGATTGCCAGACAAAGAAGACGTGCGGCAGGGGGTGATAGCCTACAAGATAGCAGCGCATGCTGCCGACCTCGCCCGCAACCACCCGGCGGCACATGCACGCGACTATGCCATCTCTAAAGCCCGGTTTGAGTTTCGCTGGCAAGATCAGTTTCACCTATCGCTTGACCCACAGCTTGCCCAAGCCTACCATGACGAGACCCTACCCGCAGAGGGGGCAAAACTGACCCACTTTTGCAGTATGTGCGGTCCACAGTTTTGCAGCATGAAGATTACGCAGGATGTGCGCGACTATGCAGCAGCCCACGGGATAAGTGAACAGGAAGCCCTAACCGAAGGGATGCAAGAACAGGCTGAGGCTTTTCGTGCTAAAGATATGGAGATTTACGTGGCGGTTGATGCGGCAACTGAAACAGAACAATCTCCTGTTGAAGCGTAGGATAGAGCGGCTTTCAGGGGTACGTCTTGTTGGAGAGTTGTTGCATACAACGGCTCTCCGTTCCGTCCCCAAACGGGAGAAGGGGGAAACAACCACCTACAACCACTGGTGCTCCCCCTCGCTATTATCGTTCACCTGTGACCTAGCCTTGCCCTACCCCAAGCCTGCCTTGCGAAGCATAGCTTCCAATTCCTGAATACGGGCTTGGGATTCTGCATGCGCTTGGGCTTCGGCACGGGCTTGGGCTTCCGCCTCGGCACGGGCTTGGGCTTCCGCTTCAGCACGGACTTCGGCTTGCTGGCGAGCTTGGGCTTCGGCACGGGCTTGGGCTTCGGCGGCTTGCAGGCGGATTTCGGCTTGCTGGCGAGCTTGGGCTTGCTCCACATTGGTCTGTATCCTTTGCCCTTCCTCATCGTACCACG
>CAZLKK010000465.1:0-2530 GCA_964559995.1 uncultured Chloroflexaceae bacterium | reverse complement strand
GGTCGTCCTCGTAGTCACCCTCGTGGTCGTCCTCGTAGTCACCCTCGTGGTCGTCATACTCTTCTCTATGCATCTGCCGATGCACATTCGCATAGACAACCTGCCCACTTGTAGCATCTACATATATCTTGCCCCCACCAACAAAATCAATTTCATAGACCACTGTTCCATGTTCTTGCTCTTTGTCTATCTCTTTAACCCGGAGAGAGCTGTCCCCCATGTAACTATAGGCAGCATCTATTGCCTGTTCGCGGGTAATAGCCTCCCTCTCATCTGTTGGGGTAATGGGTTGGGTAGGCTCTTGTGCTTGGGTTGGGAATGGCTGGGTGGGGGTAGGCATTGTTGTTCTATAGACAGGGCGAAGAGAAGGCGTAGGGAAGGATACCCCCGGTTGTTGTGCTGTTGCCCTGTTTTGGGGGGGCGTTTGCTGAAGGGCATATATCGTCTGTTGGAGCATCTGATTGCTTGCCAAAAGCTGTGTTTGTTGCCAAAGAATAAGCGTTATCCCCGCAACAACAAGCAGCACAATGACTCCTAAGATGCTCATAATGATCGTTGTTTTTTGTCGGTTCATGGTAATAACTCCTCATTGCTCATCCATCGTGAGTATGTTTAGTATACACCAGAAGTCTTAAAGTTCTCTGGGAAAAGGTCTCCCTATCTTGGTATTTCCAAGAACATTTCAATTTTCTTTTGGTATACTGACTTCAGGAATTAAGGTATTGGGAGAGTTGACGACATGCGAATACTTATTATTGAAGATGATCAACGGCTTGCGCGACTCATCAAGCGCGTTTTGGTAGCCGAACACTACATGGTAGACCTAGCCCACGATGGCACTACCGGACTAGACATGGCTATGTCTGGTATCTATGATGCGGCTATTATAGACTGGATGCTGCCAGAACGGGATGGTCTCTCTATCTGTCGAGCGGTGCGAAGTGCCCACCATCCTACGGCAATACTGATGCTCACCGCACGGGGGCAGGTAGAAGATCGGGTAAGCGGACTAGACAGCGGGGCAGATGACTACCTCGTGAAGCCGTTTGCCTTTGAAGAATTGCTCGCCCGAATCCGCTCGCTTACCCGCCGATTTGCTACCGATGGCAAAGACCCCTATGAGATTCGGTTTGGCGATATGGTGCTAGACCTTCATTCGCATAGAGCACGCCGTGGGGACCAGGTGCTAGACTTGACCGCCACCGAGTGGAACCTGCTTGAATACCTCATGCGCCACAGTGGACAAGCCCTCACCCGACAACAAATCTTAGATTACGTATGGTCTTATGATCGGGATGTACAGCCCAATATGGTAGATGTGTATATCTCCTACCTGCGCCGCAAGCTGGATATGCCAGGTCGATCTGATCCCATTGTCACGGTGCGCGGGATTGGCTATCGCTTTGAGGAATCCCGTGTTTAAGGGATTACGGCTACGTCTGACGCTGCTCTATCTCTTGGCATCCGTGCTCTTGATTACCCTACTTGGGGCTGGTATCTACCAGTCTCTCCGCTGGTATTTTCAACAGACGACAGACCAGATGCTCTACCACAAAATGGCGCATGAGTTTTCGCTGCTCGGTGCGCCCATCCCGGTGAGTTTGCAACAAGCCGATGAAGATTGGTCTATTCTGCGTTTTGGCAACCAGCGAGGGGCTTCAACAGCACAACCAACCTCCCCAACAAGCCAACAATTATGGGGGCTAGAGCAAGAAAGTACCATTGCCTATGATGGCGAATTAGCCGCTATCTTTGTGTTGTCGCTTAGTGCCGATGGGCGACTGCTCTACAATCCAGGGTTGGCAGCGGCACCAATAGCTCCCCACCAAGAATCGCTGGCAGCTGCCCTAGCAGCAGGGCATGATTTGCGAACGATTACGACAGATGATGGCTCACGGGTGCGTTTGCTGACCTATGCCCTCACGCGCAGCGATGGTCCTGCCGCGTTGCAACTTGGACGGGTGCTGAATGATCAATACCGCCTTTTGTGGCAGGTGCTTACCTATATTATGCTCTTGGCAGGGGGGAGTATCCTCATTATGGGCTTTGGTAGCTGGTGGATAGCCGGGCAATCGTTGCTGCCGGCACAACAGGCGTGGGAACGACAACAAACGTTTATTGCCAATGCCAGCCACGAGCTGCGAGCACCGCTCACGTTGCTGCGGGCGAGTGCTGAGGTTGCCCAACGCTATCTCCCACCTGATGATACCGATACCCGCGAATTGCTCGATGATGTGCTGTATGAGAGTGACCATATGCACCGGCTTGTGGAAGATTTGTTGTTGCTTTCCCGGCTCGATGCTGGTAGGCTAGAGGTAGCCCGTGAGGACATCTTTTTGCCTCCGTTACTTGCTGATATACAGCGGCAAATGGGCCGTCTGGCGGATGAACAGGGTATCACCTTGACGAGTACCCCGCTAGAGGTAGCGGTGTTGGGTGATCCTATCCTCCTACGTCAAGTGCTGATTATCCTGTTGGACAATGCGCTGCAGCATACAGAACCAACCGGGCAGGTCGCGGTGGTGGTGAG
>CAZLKK010000464.1:0-2537 GCA_964559995.1 uncultured Chloroflexaceae bacterium | reverse complement strand
GTACAACGAGTTATCGGACTGCTCTTGCAAGGGGAAAGTCTACAGGAACAATCCGCCCTAGAAACGGACATCCAATATCTGATAGACCTCGGTCTCATTCGACGGGATAGCTCTGGCTTGCAGATTGCCAATGCTCTCTACCAAGAAGTCATCCCCCGCGAACTGAGCTATGTCACCCAAATCGCGCTGGAGTCGTACATCACCCCAGCGTGGTATGTGACCCCCGATGGATTGCTCAACATGCCCAAACTGCTGACCGAATTTCAAGCCTTTTTCCGGGAACATGCGGAGCATTGGGTGGAGCGGTTCCAGTACAAAGAAGCGGGACCGCAATTGCTACTCCAAGCCTTCCTGCAACGAGTGGTGAATGGTGGCGGGTGCATCGAGCGTGAGTATGGCTTGGGACGCAAACGCACCGATCTCCTGGTGGTGTGGCACGTCGGTGACCAGACGCAGCGGGTCGTTATTGAGGGGAAAATCCAATATGGGACGAGGGAACGGACTATCGCCCAGGGGTTGCCGCAAACGTGGGAGTATATGGATAAGTGTGGCACTACCGATGGGCACCTGATCATCTTTGACCGCACCGTGGGGAAACCGTGGGAGGAGAAAATCTACACTCGCAGGGAATCCTACAATGGACACGAAATTGTGGTGTGGGGAGCGTGAATGAGTAGCGTATGGGTAGAGAGGTTGTTCGGTTCCCCCTTGCCCTGGGATGGGAGCGGCGGCTAGATTGTTGGTGTTATTGGGGGCTAACCAAATGGTCGAGTGTAGCGACCACGGGCTTGAAAATACTTCAAGACGTACAAGACCAACGTGGTATTGTAGAGCCAAATATCTTCATCGGATAGGATCGGAGATACCTCGGTTATGAAGACTCGTTTCAACCCTTGTCCTCCAAGGGTAGATTTCACCATCTTAAACACGGTCTTTCCTCCCCAAACACCAGACTTTCATACTTGTACTAGGGAGAAATTTACTCGATGTATGCTACGTAACGATAATCCCTAGTAAGGTACAGAAAAACCGTTACTTTGCTTATCGTTGGGCAACTGCTGATAGGGATAGAGAAAAGTTTTGTTCGTTCTCTTATGCTTTTTAACCAAATATATACCTTTTCCCCAAACGTTAAATGTTTTAAACCAATATTCTTTAGGTTTTTTCCTTGAAAACTGGACAAGATTGTGGTAAGATAACCTTGCCTCTTTGTCCTACATACTTCAATACTACCTCTAGTCTCTCCAACTCATACCCTACGGAGACTATGGAGCAGAAGATACTGAAGCATCGTTGCTGGTAGTACAACCATCTTTTCTTGATAACGTACCAAGTATGTTTATGAAAGGAACGGATTGTATGTGTACATCAACACAGAAACGAACTGCTGGTTCCGCGTCCGCCTTGACGGTCTTTTTGGTGCTTTTGTTTGTGAGTAGTATGGGGCTATTTGCCCCGCCCCCGCCGACAGCCTATGCTGCGGGGACACTTTACGTCAAAGCTACTGGCACGAGTAGCAACACTTGCGCTGACTGGGCTAACGCCTGCGACCTCCAAACAGCCATTGGCAAAGCCACTAGCGGCAATGAAATTTGGGTAGCAGCCGGTACCTACTACCCCACGGACGAAACAGACCGTACTATCAGTTTCAATCTCAAGAGTGGTGTCGCCATCTATGGTGGTTTTCCTACAGATAATGACGCTGCAACGATGACAGAACGCGACTGGGAATCCAACGTCACCACCTTGAGCGGCGACATTGGCACAGAAAACGATGCCAGCGACAATAGCTACCAAGTCGTCTCCAACGACAGCGTAGACAATACCGCTATCCTCGACGGCTTCACCATAACCGCAGGGCAAGCGAATGGAATGATGATAGACAATGGTGGAGGAATGTCCAACAGCAACAGCAGCCCTACGCTGACCAACATCATCTTTTCTGGCAATCTCGCCAACTACGGCGGGGGAATGCACAACAGCAACAACAGTAATCCAACGCTAACCAACGTCATCTTTTCTGGCAATACCGGCACAGAATACATAGGCTACGGTGGGGGAATGTACAACAGCAACAGCAAACCCACGCTGACCAATGTCATCTTCAGTGGCAATAGTGTAGCGTACAGTGGCGGCGGTATGACTAACTACGAGAGCCACCCAACGCTGACTAACGTCATCTTCAGGGGCAATAGTGCAAAACGCAATAGCGGCGGTATGTACAACCAAAAAAGCAACCCCACGTTGACCAACGTTACCTTTTCTGGCAATAGTGCAGCACAAAAAGGCGGCGGTATGTACAATGAAACCGGCAGCCCAACGCTGACTAACGTCACCTTTAGCGGCAATAGTGCAGCAGAAGAAGGCGGCGGTATGTACAACATCGATGTGAGCACGCCAACCATCCAAAACAGCATCTTCTGGGGCAATAGTGCTACGTCTGGTGGGGACGAGATATACAATGATAACGGTACCCCGATCATTATAGACAAATCACATAAAAGACGTATAATAGATGCATGAACAAACGAATCTTT
>CAZLKK010000463.1:0-2562 GCA_964559995.1 uncultured Chloroflexaceae bacterium | reverse complement strand
TGATGATAAGCTGGCAGAAACCCTTGACCATCTCGTCTCTGAGTTCGAGTTTGAGAAAATCATAGCCGCTATACAGGCGACACAAAACCACAATGAGGAATAACGACCACACTACCCACTAAGCGAAAGGATGTAATACCCTATGTCAACTATACGGGAACGTCAAGAAACCCGAGAAGACCAAACCCTTTCACCGCTCGCCGCCCGCAGTGCTGCTGCTACCCGTCAACGCCCCCTTTCGCCCTGCACCATACGCACCGCGTTTCAGCGAGACCGTGACCGCATCCTACACTCCAAGTCGTTTCGGCGGCTCAAGCACAAGACACAGGTCTTCATTGCGCCGCTTGGCGACCACTACCGTACCCGCTTGACGCATACGCTAGAGGTGACGCAGATTGCCCGCACGGTAGCGCGAGCGTTGCGGCTAAACGAAGATCTCACCGAGGCTATTGGGTTAGGACACGACTTGGGGCATGCGCCCTTTGGTCACGCAGGCGAGGTAGCACTGGCGAGTAGCTATCCCCAGGGCTTTCGCCACAATGAGCAGAGTTTGCGTGTGGTAGACATCCTAGAGCATACGGGGACGGGGATAAACCTAACCAACGCCGTGCGGGAGGGGATTCTTTTTCACTCCAAGACCCGCGATACTATCATTTCAACGCGGTGGGGAGTTGCTGGTACGCTTGAGGGGCAGGTCATCAAACTGTGCGATAGCATTGCCTACATCAACCACGATATTGATGATGCGCTACGGGCAGGCTTGCTCCAACCCGGCGACCTGCCTACCGAGTGTATCGCGGTGCTCGGCGGCAGCCACGGTGAGCGTATTCAGACGATGGTCAATGATCTGATTACCTACAACTGGTGGGCAACGGGCGAGACCCCCCCACCCGATCCACAGCTCATCTCCATGTCCCCCCCGATACTCCAGGCAACCAATGAACTGCGCGAGTATCTCTTCCAACATATCTACACCAACAGCCGCGCAAAAGAAGACGATGCAAAGGTTGTGGCAATGGTCCATATGCTCTATACGCACTTCTTGGAGCATGCGGCAAGTTTGCCAGAAGACCTGCGCCAAATCAACAGACAACGCGGCGAACCAGCGGAGCGGGCGGTGGTAGACTATATCGCCGGCATGTCAGACCGCTATGCGTTGAAGGTCTTTGGGGAGCTTTTCGTGCCGCGTATGTGGGGGGGCTTTTGAGCACAAAGAAGGCAAAGCTAGAGCTAGAAAAGGACTTCATCTCTTGTAGAGATGAAGCAACCCGTATCCCTGCGCTACCACCCACCACACATTACCATCTCCTTACACCCATTGCCTAAACCCATGAACCAACGGTATAATGAAAGAAGCAACATAGAAAGGAGTTAGGTATGAAATACCTACTACGTATCCTCACCAGCATCATGCTACTCTTTACCGTTAGCATATGCTTATCCCCCAATTCCGCTCAATCCCAACAAGCGGTAGACATCACCCTAGCCCCCGACCAACCTAGCGTCGAAGCGGGAAAAACAATACGGTTTTGGGGAGATGGCTTCTACCAATATGAAGATGTGGACTCTTGGGCAACTGACCCCACCGGGGCTGTGTCACGGGGAGAATATACCAAAGCAGATGGTGAGGGCAAGGTGAAACTCACGTTTCACGTACCCAATGAGGCGATAGATGGCGAATGGAAATTTACTGCCTATGGTGATGAAAGCCAGCTACCTGTTTGGGTATCGTTTGATGTGTATGGTCGCTCAGCATCAACGGCACAGTATATGGCACGAGTATCGCCACCAGAGGGAACCGCTGGTATGGTCTTCACCTTTTCAGCCAACGATTTTAAGCGGGGAGAACGCATTAGCTACTGGATAACTGACCCAAACGGGCAGGTTTTCTTTGCTAACCCCCGTGGCGAAAAAGCCAATCGGCATGGGCGAGTGGAGTTTGCATGGGAATCGCCGCAGAGTATGCTACCTGGGCGTTGGGTGATGACGATGCAGGGGTATGACAGCAAGCGGGCGCGTGCTATACCGTTTATCATCACCGGCAAAGCGGGGGAAACGGGGGAAACGGGGGAAACAACGGAATCCAACCCTACCCCCCAACCGACGAGTCAAGAGGTCACAACTCCTACCCCCTGGTATACCCCCCTTCCCACATATGAACCAGTACCGTATGCCACGACTACGCCTCAACCAAGCCAATCACCTCTACCCACACCTTCACCAACGTATGAAGGGGAAACGCCATTGATTGGCAAATAGGAGAGATTCCTTCTGCTCGCAGTGGCACGAACCGGAGAATAAAAAGAAGTATGCGGGATTATAAGAAATAAAAGGGGGATAAAGAGGGAAAAGCGGACGCAGCAAAGTTCAAGCATGCGCTCATTTCGCCTGTGCCGACAACTGACCCCTACAAGACAGTTGTACAACAACCTACCCCGCCTATTCCCCCACCCCCTGTACCACTTTCAGGTTGTAGAGCCATAACATATTACAGATCACCGGTCAGCCCCCATCCCCTGCCCTTCCCCCACGACGCGGGAAAAGGGAGACCGTACAGCTCCC
>CAZLKK010000462.1:0-2572 GCA_964559995.1 uncultured Chloroflexaceae bacterium | reverse complement strand
TTTTCCTTGTCAGTAAGCCACATTCCTTGTGGGGGCATGGGACAATACAGCCAATACCCCCACAAGCGGGGTTGTTCCAACGGGAATCCCCGTTATGCACGTTGCGCGTTGTGTGCGACGCACAGTCTAGCCAAGCACATCTTCAAGTGCCTGCTCAATCTTCACTTCATCATCCTGGGTTTCGAGCGGGTCTTTGCGGAGGCGGTGGCGCAGGGCGAGCATTGCCACCCGGCGTATATCATCCTCGCACACCTCTTTGCGCCCCTCAAAAGCTGCCAATGACGTAGCTGTGCGGCTAATCGTCAACTCCCCGCGGTGTCCATCTATCTCTAGCTTAACGCAAAGATTGGCAATCTTGTAGAGGATAGAATCAGACAGCACCACTTCTGGCAGTCGTTTTTGGGCAGCCTTGATTTTGCGGCGCAGCTTGGTCTGTTCTTTCTCCCATGCCTCAGCAAAGGTGAAGGGATCGGCATCATACGCCCGGCGACGCTTGACAATCTCCACGCGCTCGGCAGGGTCAATGATGGTGACGATACGCGCATGCAGACCGAAGCGGTCTAGCAACTGTGGTCGCAGATCGCCCTCTTCTGGGTTGCCGCTGCCCACCAGCACAAACCGCGCTGGGTGGCGAATACTAATACCTTCACGCTCAACCACGTTGACCCCACTCGCTGCCACGTCAAGCAACACGTCTACCAGGTGGTCTTCCAGCAGGTTGACCTCATCAATGTAGAGAAAGCCACGGTTGGCGCGTGCCAACAAGCCGGGGGCAAAGGATTGCACCCCTTCGGTCAACGCCCGTTCAATATCGAGCGTCCCACAAACGCGGTCTTCGGTTGCCCCAAGCGGCAGGTCTACTACTGGCACAGGGATGTTGCGGGTGCTGAGACGTACGGGCTTACTCTTATCTTTTGCCTTAGACCGTTTTTCTTCAATCTTTTTGACCACCCAGTCAGAGGGTTTGTCGGGAGCACTGTTGTAGGGACAACCATATATCGCTTTGATGGGGGGAAGCATCGCAGCAAGTGCTCGGACTGCGGTAGATTTTGCAGTACCACGATGTCCCATCACCATCACCCCGCCAATGGTGGGGTCTACGACACAGAGCAGCAGCCCCATTTTGAGGTCTTCCTGTCCAACAATGGCAGTAAAGGGATACGGGGGCGGAGCTAGGCTCTTCTGACCGTTGGTACTCATGTCCACATCGGCTACTTCCTCTTCCGTATCGAGTTCTTCTAGTTCTTCTAATTCGTCTATGACTGCTGTTGCATCTTCTATTGCTTGCATATCTGTGTTTTCGTTGGTCATAACATCCATTTCTCTTGTCTTAAACCCTTCATCATTGCAAATAATGGCGTGATTGATTCCTTGCGAAGACAAAAACCCGCTGTATGCCCATACTTCGCAGAACGTATCCAGTAAGGCACAAAACGACCCCTGCACCCACCTAGACAACCAAGTGGTGCGGGGTCACTTACGCAGAAATCGCCACATGCCCTCTACCTCCAGCGCCAGCCTCGTTGGTTCTCTGGTTTGAAGGCTCCGCCAGTATATTGCTTACCCTGAAACGTGTCCCGTGAAAAAGCTCGGATATTGGTATAGTAAAACGCTACACCCAGAGCCACGAGAACAGCGATAAGGGGTATCCAGCACAAAAAAGCCGCAGCAATTGTACCACCGTTGGATACCATACTGGTCATAATCCCCTGCTACTTTCTAAGTACTCAAACGTACTCACTTATTGATTCCAAAGAAATTCCTGCTTCGACCTGCACTGCCTTCTCAGGCGAAGGACTTACCCGCAGTCCACAAGCGTATTTTACGTCCCGACGTAGCCACTACCGCGGACGACCAGTTGAGGACTGATAGCCTAGATAGACAATTTGGTTGCTCTCGCCTATCTGCTTAAAAAAACTGAAAATGCATTAGGAGATGCCTCGGTACTGCTACTTTCTTTGTGTTCAAATGTACTCGAAAGTACGCTCTGTCCAGTTCCGAAATTCCTGCTTCGACCTGCACTGCCTTCTCAGGCGAAGGACTTACCCGCAGTCCACAAGCGTATTTTACGTCCCGACGTAGCCACTACCGCGGACGACCAGTTGAGGACTGATAGCCTAGAGAGACGATTTGGTTGCTCTCGCCTATCCGTATACGACTGAGTATCCTATCTCGCATCCACCCGCCCCAGGGGGCCTTTTTAAACGTGGGTAGCGCAACCGAAGACCTCTCGAAGCCCGTCATCAGCAGTCCAGTAAACTTGGTTTTCGCCCACTGGTGCCTCTGGGAAAGAACGGTTGTTGCATGCTACTCCTTTCTTTTGTGTGTCTACCGAGGACTTCTGCTCACTGTTGGGTAGGTTTTGCCTACCTAGCTCTAGCTCCGTAGCACAGGGGCAGATCATGTCCTACTAATGCATGAATACTCTTTTCCCTATTGTACCACATATCACAAAAAACGTTGCTACGCCGTGGCTCTGTATGAGCTCATCCGCTCCCCCCTGCCCCCGCTCCCATGCCAGGGCGAGGGGGAGCCGAACATTGGGCGCACCGCCGTGCGCCCCTACGGATTG
>CAZLKK010000461.1:0-2593 GCA_964559995.1 uncultured Chloroflexaceae bacterium | reverse complement strand
GGCGACTCCTCGGCGTCGGAGGCATGGGCATCGTCTACGAAGCCGAGCAGACACCCCCCCGCCGCAAACGTGGGAAGACTACATTGCCATAGCCCGCTACTTTCACGGACGCGACCTCAACGGCGATAGTGTCGATGACTATGGTTCCTGTATCTCGTTGCACGACAACATCCACGATATACTGTGGGCGGTGGCGAGTAGCATGCTCCAGAGCCAGGGGACACAGCAGGGTATCTTCTTTGACGCAGAGACGATGCGCCCGCTTTTTGCCAATGATGGGTTTGCGCTGGCACTGGATACGCTCCGCACTATCGCCACCTATGGTCCCCCTGCCACTGCCGAACTGGACTACCCAACCATACGCAACCTGTTTGCTACCGGGCGGTGTGTGCTCACGATTGACCGCAGCAATACGCCGCTGCTCGCCCGCAACTCAACGGCAAGGTCGTTTATGGACAACGTAGGCGTGGTGATGCTGCCTGGTTCGCCTAGCGTCCTAGACCGCACAAGCGGGAATATGACCATGACCGTGTGTACCCCCACAACCTGCCCCTATGCCATAGACGGTATCAACCACGCCCCCTACGCAGCATCGGGTAGTTGGGGCGGGGCTATCAATGCGGCTGCATCGCCAGCAGTGCGTGATGCCAGTTATGCGTTCCTCTCCTACCTGAGCCAACCGGTGCGCCACGACAGTTCGTTTGCCCCCTCATCCTCATCACTCGTGTCGTTTAGCCCCTATCGTACCGCACAGTTTACTGATACGGCTACACTGGTTACTATGGGGGTAAGTGAGTCGTTTGCGCGGGGGTATCTCCAGGCGGTTGAGCAGAGCATGACGAGTGAGAATGTCGCGCTAGATTTGCGTATCCCCCAGAGTCGCCGCTATGAGGAGGTTATTTTGGACAAATCGCTTACCGAGTTTCTCGGCGGGATAATCAGCCGTGATCAGGCAATCCAGCGTATGGAGGAGGGATGGGAGCGCATTACAGACGATGCGGGGCGCGATGAGCAGCAGCGGGCGTACCGGGCGAGCTTGGGGGGACTTTGAATATAATACCGATTTAAAATTTGGTAAATTTTCTGCTTATCCAACCCTTGACAAGAAGGATTGTCTTGTGTATAATGTCTTTTAGGTACAAGTACCGTTATTTTGAAATATCCTTTCTTTACGGTTGGCTATCTCATAGATTAATGTTGGGAATGTGGAACATGTTACCTACAGGGGTACTCCAGTTGCTATCTACCATAGGATACTCTCCCGCGTCTTGTAGGGAAGGGAAAGTCCTGTTTTTTCCATTGCAATCATGTTTTACCCCCCCCTCCCCCCGATACTTATGTCTACTTGATGTGATCCTTTTGGCTCTTGGTAGCAAGAGCAATATGCAACTGCATACCGGTTGACGGCACGAAGGTTCTTCGTGTCGTTTTTTTGTGTTGTGCGCGGTGGGGGAAACAGGTAGAAACAGTAATGATATATTGAATTTTAAGGAGATGATGTATGGAAGTTGGAACTTTTTTTTGGTTGGCAGTTGGAGCAATTATTATAGTAGCAGTATTGATTTTGGTAGGAATGGAGACTTTATATCGTAAACATGTCTGGCGAGGTGTTCCCGGTATTAAATCTCCGGGACCTCTCGCAATATCAAGACAAGCATATGAAATAGCAAATACATACTTTCCGCAAAAGAAGTCACATTCTACAAGTGAACCATTACCTGAAGATGCAGAAGCAATTTGTATGCACTATTTGGATGAAGGTACAAATATTGCACAAGCAATGGATGTCTTAAAATATGATGGGAGTGGCTTTCCTGTTTCTGAAATGGTTGCTCGCATGCTACTTGCATATGACAAACAAGTTGAAATGGATGGATATCCAATGGAATTACATCGTTCGAATGTCGAGATTGGTACAATAGATTTGTCACAAGCACAAACAAGGCGCGAAAAAATACTAGATAAGAATCGAGATCAAATAGGAAACCAACCTGAAAATTGGGCAACAAAACTAGTATTTGGAACAATATCTGATAGTATTAGGAAAGAAACACTTGAAGGCATCATTCAAGATATGAATCTTGGTCAATTTGTAGATGAATTGAAGGTTCTTACCAAAAAGTTGCATTATAATGAGGTGGCTTACGACTATATTATAAATATTCACAGTTATTTCAAGGGGCTACAATTTGCAACTCTACGCAAAGTTAAGGAGGAATTTACCAAATAATTTTTACCGTGCGAGTAGCTCACCGTGCAGTTTGGTGCCAAGCACTCCGCAAGTTCTTGGCACCGTCCATCATGTGGAAGATTGCGCTCATCCCGTTCCCCTACTGGCAATGATCAGGTAAACCGTTTTGTTGGATGATACCTTTAGCAATGGTGGGTTTTCTTGGTATACGAAAACTAGCAGAATTTTTAGTGTGGATGCAATCGAAGTAGAAGCGTTACCTTAGTGGAGAGATAGGTGGGTGCATAACCGTGCGCCCACTACGTACAATGGAGCATAGGATAGCTTGTAGAGCCATTGCATGCAACGTCTCTACAAGCCCCCCCACGACCATGTGAACCGTGTTCCCCCATCCCCCCCGCA
>CAZLKK010000460.1:0-2608 GCA_964559995.1 uncultured Chloroflexaceae bacterium | reverse complement strand
CAGGCGTACCTGCTGCTCGTGATGGTGTGGGGGCAGGCTGTAACAGGTGGGCTATTTGGGCATCACTATAACCAAGCCGTTTAATCTGACGCAGCAGGTCGGCAGGGATAGTCTGGAGCGAAAAAGCTCTCACCCGTCCCTCAAAATTGACCAGCGTTTCAAACTGATGAATAAACCAGGGGTCTATTTTGGTCAGGGTCGAAACTTGGGCAGGACTCATCCCACTTTGCAGCGCATAGCGGACGTAGAAATGGCGGTCTGGGTGGGGGGTAATGAGCCGCTCGCGCAGCCGTTCGGGGTCTATGCGCTCTTTGCCATCTGCGCCCCATCCCGCATAGCCAAGCTCTAGTGACCGCCACGCTTTCTGGTAGGCTTCGGCAAAGGTACGCCCTATTGCCATCACCTCACCCACGCTCTTCATTTGCGTACCAAGAATGGTACTCGTATCAGAAAACTTCTCAAACGTCCAGCGGGGAATCTTGACGACCACATAGTCCAGGGTTGGCTCAAAACTGGCAGGGGTTTCGCGGGTAATATCGTTGGGCAGTTCATCTAGCGTGTAGCCCACCGCCAGCTTTGCGGCAATCTTGGCAATGGGAAAGCCGGTAGCTTTGCTTGCCAATGCACTGCTGCGGCTGACTCGTGGGTTCATCTCAATGACAGTAATGCGTCCATCGCTAGGATTGACGGCAAACTGCACATTGCTGCCGCCAGTCTCAACACCAACTGCCCGCAACACGGCTAACCCCATATCGCGCATTTGCTGGTACTCGCGGTCTGTAAGCGTCATAGCCGGGGCAACGGTGATACTATCGCCGGTATGCACCCCCATAGGGTCTACATTCTCAATGCTACAGATAATGACCCCGTTGTCGGCACGGTCACGCATCACTTCAAGCTCAAACTCTTTCCAGCCAAGGACACTCTCTTCAATGAGTATTTGGTGGATAGGCGAAATATCTAGCGCATGCTCGACAATCTCGCGGAACTCCTCGATATTGTACGCAATGCCGCCGCCTTCGCCGCCGAGCGTGAAGGATGGGCGAATAATCGACGGGAAGCCGGTTTCTGCAACAACATTTTGGGCTTCAGTGATGGTATGGGCAATACCACTGCGTGGCACTTCTAGCCCAATCTCTAGCATCTTCTCCTTGAACAGCAACCGATCTTCAGCGAGTCGCACAGCATCTGCTGAAGCCCCGATAAGCTCGACATTGTGGCGGGCAAGTACACCAGCATCGTGGAGGTCTACCGCCAGATTGAGTCCCGTTTGCCCCCCAACGGTGGGGAGCAGTGCGTCTGGTCGTTCTTTGGCGATAATGCGGTCTAGGCTATCTACCGTCAATGGCTCAATGTAGGTCGCATCGGCTAGGTCTGGGTCGGTCATAATCGTAGCCGGGTTGGAGTTGACCAACACCACGCGATAGTTTTCCTCACGCAAGGCTTTACACGCCTGTGCGCCAGAATAGTCAAACTCACACGCCTGACCAATAATGATGGGACCGGAGCCGACAATGAGAATGGTTTGTATATCTGTTCGTTTTGGCACTAGGGTTTCCCTCCTGCGCGTCCTGTTCAACTTTACCGTGAATGAAGACCGCGCTCTGCGGACATGGGTACAATGGGCAAAAAGCGGGTCAAGGCTTGCAGCAATGCGTTGGGACACTCCTCTTGGGGAAGGTGTCCACAGGTTGGCAAAACGGCAAGTCCCGCGTTGGGTAGCTCTTTTGCAAGGCGAATACTCTGGGCAAGGGGTACGGTGTGGTCATGCTCACCAGAGACCACCAACACTGGTAGGTCTAGCGTGGGAAGTTGCTCATCAAGGTGTAGGTGATGGGTAGCACTGATCAGTTGCCAGACGGCGATATTCCAGTGCTCCATCTGGAGTAGGGTGCGGTAGTGGGCAAGCACCTCATCGGGTAGCTTTGCCGGGTCGTGCCAGAAGCTGCGAATCATCTTGTTGTAGGCACGCCCAATGATTTCCCGCACGACAAATGGCCCAAATCCTTTGGGGAGCAGCTTTCGCATCGTGTCGGGCATTTCGCTGACGGGGTAGCCGCTATACACCATCCCGCCAATGCTGACGATTGCTTGCACCCGTTGGGGGTGGCGTAGGGCGGTCAGTAGGGCTATGGTGCTGCCAGTGGAATTGCCCACCAGCACTGCTTGCTCTAGCCCCAGATAGTCCATCAATCCAATAGTCAGGTCGGCTTGCGCTTCTGGGCTATAGGGGTTGTTTTCCCCTGTGACATCGGGTGAAGGGAGCGGACGCTCGGTCTTTCCAAAGGCGATACGATCAAAGGCGACTATGGTATAGTCTGCTGCTAGGGCAGGGATGATATGTCGCCACGAGGTATGATCGAGAAAACTGCCATGTAGCAGGACAAGCGCGGTTTTACCGCTGCCGGTTTGTTGATACTGTACATGCAGTCCATTGATAGAGGCATACTGGTTGTCAAAATTGGTATAGGCTTTCATGGCACCATATTGTACCATGCTCTTGGGATATGTCATGCATGGGCAAGTTATTCCCCGCTTCCCCTGCCCCCGCTCCCATTCCAGGGCGAGGGGGAGCCGAACATTGGGCGCACCGCCGTGCGCCCCTACG
>CAZLKK010000459.1:0-2611 GCA_964559995.1 uncultured Chloroflexaceae bacterium | reverse complement strand
GGTGGGTGCTGGGGTGTCGGTGGGTGCTGGGGTGTCGGTGGGCGCACTGGTAGGCGTTATCACCCGAAAGGAGGCGGGTATATCCCCGGAGTTCCCCCCACAACCAGCAACAAATACAATGATCAGTACGAGCAACACTACCCCTACCCTGCCAAAGGTCAGCAAAGATCGCAGGTTGTTAGCCATTGGTATCTCCTTCTTGCACGTCACTTCAAGAACACAGGCATCTTAGCAAAAGAGGGGGGTTGATACCCCCGGTTTTTTCTCTATGCTCTTTATTCTACCATAGAACGCGGGTATTCTTGTGCTACAATATTTATATGAATCAGAGAAACAAGCTACACATACAGAACATTTCTTGGTGGGGGCTCCTCGTCCTGTGCCTTGCGCTGATTGTTGTTGGGGCATGTGGGTTTTCGTCATCTTCGTCATCTTCGTCATCTTCGTCGCCCTCGTCATCCTCGCCATCTTCGTCATCTTCGTCATCCTCGCCATCTTCGTCATCCTCGCCTCCAATAGCCAGCTATGTTCCTCAAACGTTCCCGGCTACGGAGACGATAGACCCTGCCTATATCCGCAAAACCCATGAGGTTATTGCTTCGTCTGGTACGCTGCTCCCCAAGCCAAAAACGGTGATTGTGGCAGATAATGCTGACCAAGTGGTGCAACTAGCCCGATGGGGGAAGGGGCATATCTCTGATATAGACTGGTCGCCAGATGGGGGGATTATAGCGATTGGTTCGTCCTCTGGAGTTTACCTGCACGATACGCTAACTTTAGCCGAACACCGCTGGCTTGAGACGGGGGCTCGCGTCCTTGATGTCGCTTTTTCACCAGACAGTACCACCATCGCTGCTGCCTTGTCTGATTACACCATTCAGCTTTGGCACATTGATGAAGATGAGTGGGTATTGTATCAGGTGCTTGAAGCCCATACCAACGAGGTCAACAGTGTTGCCTTTTCGCCAGATGGTACCTATCTTGCTTCTGGCTCCAATGACATGACGGTTAATCTTTGGGAACTGCCAACAGGTACGTTGTTGCAAACCCTAGAAGGTCCAATGGGTTGGAACGAAGAGGGCTACTATACCTGGGTTGGCAATGTTTCTTTTTCGCCAGATAGCAAGACCCTCGCTGCTGAAGCCCGCCGGGTGGTACAGGGTGCCAATTCCTACTCTATGTCCTTGCTTTGGCAGGTGCCTTCTGGTAAGGTACGCCGCACGATGGTCGGACCGGGTAATCCAGTTTTTTCACCCGATACTACTACCATAGCGGCAACATCTGGGGGGTCTGTTGGGCTTTGGAGCTTGTCAGATGGGCATATGCAGCGAGTCATTACTACGGCGAGCAAACCCTATGTTGCCTTTTCGCCAAACGGTGAGATTCTCTCTACCTGTTCAACAACCAATGTGGTGACGCTGTGGGAGACGCACACAGGCGAGCAACTTAGGCGGCTAGATGGTCCCGCGGGAGAAATGATGCTGTTTTCGCCGGATGGTCAAACCCTCGCCACCGCGACCCAAAACACCCTGGTGCTGTGGGATATAACCAATGGTTCTATGCAACGGATGCTGGTATGGGATGCTGCCGAGGGGGTGAGTGTCTCCTTTTCACCGGATGGCACGACAATAGCCTCTGGCTCCTATGATGGGACTATTCACCTGCGCCGGGTGCGCGATGGTATCGTGCTCCATTCGCTCAAGGGGCATACAGACCAGGTAGTAGATATTGGTTTTTCGCCGGGTGGTCGGTTGTTGGCTTCGGCTTCTTGGGACCACAGTATCAAGTTATGGGATGCTGTTAATGGGACGCTTATCCGCACGATGCAGGGGCATACCGATGCGGTGACATCAGTGGACTTTTCGCCGGATAGCACGATGTTGGCTTCGGGGGCTTGGCTGTATGACCCAACGATTAAGCTGTGGGATATTGAAAGTGGTATGGTTATTCGCACATTTGATGGGCATACAGACCGGATTAGCGATGTGGCGTTCTCGCCCAATGGTGAGTTTTTGGCTTCGGCTTCTTGGGATAAGCAGGTGTTGGTGTGGCGGGTGCAGGATGGGACGTTGCTCTATCAGTTGCAAGATCATACTGATTGGGTCCGCTGCCTTGCTTTTTCGTCAAATGGCGACCTGTTGGCTTCTGGGGCAGATGATGGGACGATACGGCTGTGGTCGATGCATACAGGCGAGATTGTCCATACGCTGCAGGGGGATGATTGGGTGTCTGGTATTGCCTTTTCGCCAGATAATACCATTCTCGTTACGGGGTCATGGCTGAATACCAAGATGGTGAACATTTGGGATGTTGGCACAGGTCAGATAATCAACCGTCTTGCGGGGCATACCTCGTGGGTAACGGGGATAGCCTTTTCGCCAGACGGCAATATGATCGCATCGGGGTCTGATGATGGGACGGTGCGGTTGTGGGGGTTGCCGCAGTAGTAGTGAGGGGGGGAAACCCCCTTGTCCCCGCTCACATCACCGGCAGCCCCCCATCCCCTTGCCCCGCGTCCTACTACGCGGGAGAAACCGATCCGTAGGGGCGCACGGCGGTGCGCCCAATGTTCGGCTCCCCCTTGCCCTGGGATGGGAGCGGGGGCAGGGGG
>CAZLKK010000458.1:0-2634 GCA_964559995.1 uncultured Chloroflexaceae bacterium | reverse complement strand
GTGTCCCCCGCGTCCCCCGCGTCTGCCTCCTGTACCTCAGCCGGGGGGTTGCGTGGTGGCTCCGCCCCGTGCATCACATCAAACAGCGTTTGCATACCGCCTGCCTCACCAAGCGCAACCAGTGCCGTCACGATAGGCGCAGCCGCCCCCCCGTTGTAGTAGCGTCTTCCCTGATCTTCAACCGGCTGAAAGGACGCATCAGCATAGCGCAACAAATCATTTGCCATCTGTGCTTGACCAAGATGCACCGCCAACAGATACGCCGTCCCCGTCGTCATCCCCACATCGGATATTTCCCGTGAACGGAGCAGGGAAGCAGAAGGCACAAATGCCAACGATGACCCCTGTACCCGCCGTATTCGGCGTTCAAACCGCTTGAACAGACTCTCAACCCACGCTGGCTCAAGGACAGCCAAGAGAGCCAATGTCCACCCATCTATGACCCCAAGACTAAACGGCACCCCCATACCCAACCGGGGCAGGTCCCACGCCCGGAAAACTCCCCCGCTGATACTGCCAAGCAACCCACAAACCAAATTGCCCCGTAGGAAGCTAAGCCAACCGTCTACCAACGACTGGTACTCACTGCCATGCACCGCATCATGCAGCAACAACCCCCACACAGCGGCACTCATATCACCAACATGCACCCGACCAGGGAAACTCTCTACGCCAAAATGCCGGGCTTGCTCCATTTGTTGGGCAATGCCATAGGCTAGGGTATGGTAGTTATAGGGAAACTGCTCGCTGCCAGTCCAGAGCAGGGTAAACGTTTCGTCAAACCGCCGATTAGGGCTAACAACTTCCAACACCCCCATCATCATCGCCAACAAGCCGCCATATTGGACATTCCCCTGTGCCAACGGGTCAGGATTCAACCCACGCCGCTCCGCCTCCATTGCCCAGTATGCCCACACCCGCCGCTGCATCATCCGCTCGATCAGCCCTTCCATTGCAGCAAAGCACCGCTCCTGCTCTGGCGGCTCTGCGTCTGGATGGAGCGACAATACCCCCAGGGCTAAACAGGACAGGGCAATCTGATAGCGCAAGCCAAAATTGCCTGTTTCCTGTTCTGTCAAGTAAAACCCGTCCCACCGATTGGCAGGCTGCAACGCCAACGACTCAAAGTATGCGACATATTCAGCTAACCGACCAACAAGCATTGGTTATCCCCCCAACTGTGCCAATAACACAAAAGACCCCATACACTTTGGTATAGAAACGAGGTATCGGTAGGCTGACGAAGGTTCCCCCGATACCCTAACCCATTCATACATCCACTTGTCCATAACCCGTGCCACGACCTAACCACAACCGAACCACGACCTAGCCTAGCTATGAAGCGAATCTTGCAGAGCAGCGACAAAATCTTGGTTTTGATCATCTGTGCCAAAGGAAAAGCGGATAAATCCAGGTAAGCCCCACCCAGTGAGCGGTGTTACCATAAACCCACGGCTCAACAACTGCTTGGTGACAAGCAGATCATCCCCAACATGCACCGCCAAGAAGTTGGTTTCGCTTGGCAGCGGTTGTAATCCCATCGTCTGAAGCTGCTCGCCAAAAAAACGCCGGCACGATTCGGCATGCGAGCGGCTCCGCGCTACATGGACTACATCTTTCAGGGCAGCAACCCCCACTGCCTGCGACAGCGAGTTGACATTGAAGATTGGGCGCACCTTGTTGAGATAGCTAATGACCTCTGGATGGGCATACCCATACCCCAAGCGCAACCCGGCTAATCCATAGATTTTCGCAAACGTCCGCAATAGGACAAGATTCTTTCGCCCGTTGCGGAGCTCTGGCAACAAATCGGGGTAGTCTTTGCGGGTGACATACTCGCCATAGGCTTCATCCATCACGACCACCACATCTTCTGGCACCCGCTCCAAAAACGCTTGCACTTCCTCGGCACCATTGCTGGTACCGGTGGGATTATTCGGATTACACACGAAAATGAGCCGGGTTTGGGGGGTAATCGCGTCTGCCATAGCCGCTAAATCGTGGGTATACTCGCGTAGCGGCACCTGTACCGCCTTCCCCCCCATAATCGTTGTTCGCAACAGATAGCTGATAAACGCCCCATTTGCCATGATTACCTCGTCACCCTCGCGCAAAAAAGCCACGCACAAGAGAAAAACGAGTTCATCAGACCCATTGCCACAGATCACATGGTCTGGGGACAGGTGGGCATGTTCACCGAGGGCTTGCCGCAACAGTGCCGATGATGCATCCGGGTAACGATTAAGTTGCAACATCGCCGGGGCTAAGGCTTCAAGTGCTCGCGGCGATGGTCCTAGCACATTCTCGTTCGAGGACAACTTCACCATTCGTTGGGACTGCCGACCAATCAACTCTGCCGGTTTATACTCCGGCAAATGTTCGATCCACTCCTTGTAATACATAATGTTCCTCCCTTTTCAACCAAACCAACCACAATAGACTGCAATGTAAAAGAAGATGTTGCCCCTATAGTACCATATTCACGAAAAGAAAAAACCCCCATGCGATCCATAGGCACGGGGAGCGGGTATCATCTTGCCCCCTAGATTATCCCCCATCCCCCTGCTCCCGCTCCCATACAGGGCGAGGGGGAGCTGAACATTGGGCGCACCGCCGTGCGCCCCTACGGTTCCC
>CAZLKK010000457.1:0-2652 GCA_964559995.1 uncultured Chloroflexaceae bacterium | reverse complement strand
GTGTGCATCTATGTTCATCTATGGTTAAACCTTGCCCGGAATTGGCATGACCTACCCCTGAGAGTCCGCCCATCCCTTGCCCCTTCCCCCACCGCGGGGGGCAGGGGTTTTTTGCCCCCCCTCGCCCTAAAATGGGAGCGAGGGCAGGGGGGAGAGGGCAACCAAAAGGTACGCCTGCGTTCGCCTATTCCTTCTCTTAGATGTTAGTTTACGCCGTGTTGTTGCTTTTGGGCAGATTTTTTGTCTCCTCTGCCATCATATTCAAAGGGTTGGAGTACATTGGCAATCTCTCGGATAGCCGCCCGGGTAATCGCGCTAATTTCCTCGATAGTAAGATTTACCCCACTCTTCTTAATGTTGTCTATGGCTACCCCAACGGCTTCAAGCGACTTTTGGATGGTCTGAGCATGCACGGTACTTACATAGTCTGCATCCAATTTAGTTTTCATCGCAGATTCTTTTTGGAGACGCTCTTTTGATTGGTAGCTCTTCTTGCTCTCTTCAGAGATTTGGATAGTGTGTATCAATACCTCGGTGATGTCTACCCCCCACTTATTGAGCGTTTCGTTCAAATCGTGTTGGACTTCCTGGGTAATTTGCTCGCGCTGTTTGTAGGCTTCAGCAGCACTCTCCCACTTTTCATAGATGGTGTCCCGCAGGATACCTTCGGCTTCAAGTTGAACAATGTGACCAAAGGCTGCTTCCCAAAAAACTGCATCATTCATCCCTTTACCGCCGAGATCATTTTTGATCTGGTCAAAGATACTGCGGCGATTGGGGTAGCCCATAATTTTGCCCCATCCCTTGCCTTCTATCGTGTATTTGTAGCAGACCTGGAGCGAGACATCCATATCATGAAACCCTTTGGTATTGATTTTCTCTATGGTAAAGTCACTGTTCATTGTGGCAAGGGGGATTTTTGCCAATGGAAACTCAAACACGACAAAGAGCGGGTAGAGTCGGGTGGGACCATGATAGACTTCTGTGCCGCTGGCGGTTTTGAGCACCATCACGGTATTAGATGGGACATCCCATTCTTTGTATTGCTTCCAGAGCATATGGATTACCCGATGCACGAGGAGATAGCCAATACCAAAGCCAATCAAGATGCCAAACACAATGGCTAAAGGGTTAGAAACATTCCAAAGCCATTTGCTGATGACATGCCCTGCCATCCCCCCCACATAGGCGATTGCCAGCGAGGGTATCAGGAGGGTGAGGGCAATGAGGCTTTTGTTGATGTCAAACTTTATGGACAAGGCGAGCGCAATGCCAAGCACAACCACACTAACGACTAAAACAGGGATGAGCAATGATGGGAACAGCAGCGATGTCAGCAGAGCAATAACCAAGATTGACAGGAAAACAAGTCCCACCATAACGGCGGTCATAAAACGGAAAAATTCTACCATTGTTCAACTACCTTTCTGGTACAGCGACCTATACGACCTCTTGAAAGCAAGGGGATTACGAAACATCCAACAGGACCTTGAGCTGTCCCCGGGTTGCAGCGAAGGCTTCAATACCCTGCTGGAGGGGGTAGCGTGCGCTGATAAGCGGCGCAGTCTCAACTAACCCCCGTTCTAGCAACCGCAGAGCGGGGGCAAAGGGTCCACACCGTGAACCGACTAGGGTAATCTCGTCTACGACAACCATTGTCAGATTGAGTTGGGTGTCGGCGTGGAAGGTGCTTTTGAGCACCATACGCCCACGCGGACGCACCAACTGCCGGGCAGTGTCTAGCCCCGCTGGTTGCCCGGTACAGTCTACTACTACGTCAAAGCGGGTGGTGGGCAGATTGTCCGTTGTGCAGCAGGTGATAGCCTGGCGTTGAAAGAGCTCCCACCGCTCCGGGTGTCTGCCAATGAGCGTCACTTCGTTTCCTAACAACCGTAGCACTTGGACAATCAGGCTGCCAAGTTTGCCATCACCAACTACGGCTACTCGTTCGGTGGGGAGCAGGTGAATCTGCTGGAGTATCTCTAGGGCTGCTGCTAATGGTTCGGTGAATACTGCCGCATCATCGGGGATGGACGCTGGCACAGGGAGCAGGCAGGAGGTGGGAAGCTGGAGCGTT
Organism: uncultured Chloroflexaceae bacterium; assembly: GCA_964559995.1. GTDB lineage: Bacteria > Chloroflexota > Chloroflexia > Chloroflexales > Chloroflexaceae > JAAUSY01. The sequence goes on along the minus strand of CAZLKK010000457.1, from coordinate 575 downwards.
TCAGCCATCGCCCCATCACGGCGATCTATGCCCAGGGTCGTGCGGTTGGGGCAGTGGGATTCGTCCCCCTGTAAGCATGTGGGGCATTGGCGGCATGCGGCGTTGATCTCGCCCACCACGCGCTGCCCTACCCACGATGCATCTTCGCAGGCAGTGACGGTGCCGACAAATTCATGTCCAAGCACCCCGTGAAATCCCATGTAGCCGTGGGTTATTTCTATGTCGGTATTGCAAATGCCCACAACGTGCGGACGGATAAGGGCTTCTCCTGGGAGGAGTTCTGGTTTTTGGTAGTCTGTGGTAAAACGTAGTTGTCCATCGAAAACGAGTGCTTGCATACAGCCTCCTGCAAGGGACGGGTCCAAAAATTGTCTAGCGAATCTTAGTCTGTTCTGTCAAGAGTGCGATGAACTTTTGCGATAATTCTTAGTATAGCGTATGCAGGCAGGTTTTTGCAAGTTTTCTGGATACTTGGGGGGGATAACCGGAATACACCCTCTTCCCCCTGCCCCCGCTCCCATGCCAGGGCGAGGGGGTGCCGAACATTGGGCGCACCGCCGTGCGCCCCTACGGAT
>CAZLKK010000456.1:0-2668 GCA_964559995.1 uncultured Chloroflexaceae bacterium | reverse complement strand
GCCAGCGATTCTTTCCAATTGTAAGTATTGCCATCGTCTTCCTGCTGCCACATTAAACCGGTAGCATTATCCGTAACGGTGCCATCACCATTGGTTGTGTAAGATGGAGCATTGCCGGTGTATTGGGCATCCTGCCCAGAGAAGTTGCTGCCCGATGTTGGGCAGGTGATGCTGTCAGTCGCGTTGTAGCAGACGGTTTGCCCCGTGTCTACAACGGGGTAGGATAGGGTTGTCTGAGCATTGCTGCGTGAAGGGAGCAGCAAGAGTCCAAGAAGAGGGATCAAAAGACCCAACAGAACTATCCAATTTTGCCTAGACGGTAGATTTTGGTAAAGCGGCACCATGATTTTCTCCTGTATGAAAGAGCTAGAAAACAGCCAACAATATACATGTACAAAAGAGGGAATAACGCCTATTCTCTTGCAGAGATACGGGCAAGTGGTACCATAAGCGTAGCATATGTGGGGAATTTGCCCTAGTGTTGTTGATCATCAAAATGGGGTAATCGGGTATGATAATGATCATCCTGTGATGTGACAAATGTCACGGGGAAGGAGAAGTAGTCCATGACAACAACCACTAGCCAAACCATACTTCTATAAGGTACAATAGTCCCATATGCATAACAAAGAATCTTTCCCCCATGTAATAGACTTCTTGCCCCTAACAGTAGGGTTATGGCTAACCTACTTGCTCTCGCTGGCAATCATTGACCATACGCTCTATCCTGATCCGGTGTTACCTACCCCCTACTTTGTTATCAATGGGGCTACCGGGTTGATTGCGCTGGTCTGTGTGCTCCTGCTCCGCAAGTATGACCTTTTGCAAACCCGTATTTTGGTGCCATTGGTTATCGTTTGCATATCAGTGGTGCCAGTGCTAACCGAAAGTATTGTCCTTATGCCGCCATCCACACCAGCAAATAGGTCGGGAACAGAAGGCTTGACCCCGCATCAAGTCATACTCCACCTTGTGCCAGGGCGAAACCCCGCATCAATTATGCTGCGCCAAGTCCCCTTGCTCTTGATGGGCTTGATTCTGACGGCGTGGCAATATGGGTGGTATTTCGTGCTGCTGTTTAATGCGATTATTGCTACCCTAACGATAGCGATACATCTCTACTACTCCCCTCCCAATGCCCCATTGGAACCCCCAATGGTTATTCTGCTCATTCAAACGATAAGTTTTCTGGTGGTGGGGTATTTCATTAGTGTGCTTATGCGAAGGTTAAATGAACAACATACCCAACTCCAAGAAGCCAATACCCAATTGACCACGTATGCTACTACCCTGGAAGACTTGACGATTAGCCGGGAGCGCAACCGTATGGCACGCGAATTGCACGATACCCTCGCCCATACGCTCAGTGGGTTGAGTGTACAGTTGGAGGCGATCAAAGCCTATTGGGATATTGATACCGAGAAAGCGCAACAGTTGTTGGATACCTCGCTCAAGGCGACCCGTGCTGGTTTGCAAGAGACTCGGCGGGCGTTGAAGTCGTTACGGGCTGCGCCGATTGAAGACCTGGGGTTGTTGTTGGCACTGCGGCAGGTGGTAACAGAAACGGCAGAACGGGCAAACTTGTATCTCAAGTTGTCGCTCCCGGAGCAACTCCCCCCACTATCCCCCGCGGTAGAACAATGTATCTATCGTTTGGTGCAAGAAGCGGTGGCGAATGTTGCCTACCACGCCAATGCCCGTAATGTGTTTGTGGAGATGAAGATGAGTTGTGGGGTACTAATTCAGGTAACAGATGATGGGCAGGGGTTTGATCCCCAACAGATCGTGGGCAATGGGCATTTTGGCTTGAAAGGTATGCAAGAACGGGCTGATTTGATTGGCGCAGAGTTATCTATTGACAGTAGGCTTGGGCAAGGGACAACTATTCGCTTGCACATAAAGGAGCATGACATATGAAAGTCGTTATTTGTGATGATCAAGCTATCGTGCGCGATGGACTAGAGATGTTGCTCACCCTGGAACAGGATATTGACGTTGTAGGATTGGCACAAGATGGGGCTGAGGGGGTAGACTTGACGGCAAAACATCAACCAGATGTGGTGCTAATGGACCTGAAAATGCCTGGGATGAATGGTATCGAGGCGACTCGCCAGATACATATGCATTATCCATCGGTCAAGGTGTTAGTGCTGACGACCTATGATGATGATGAGTGGGTCTTTGATGCGCTACGGGCGGGGGCAGTAGGCTACCTGCTGAAAGACACTCCCCGCGAAGAGGTAGTTAATGCGCTACGGGGGACGGTTGAGGGGAAATCGTTTATAGACCCATCTGTAGCGGGAAAACTGGTGGGGTATGTGGCAGATCAGCAACAGAAATCAGCAACGCTTCTTACGGATAAGCTGACCAAGCGGGAGATAAGCGTGTTGCGTTTGTTGGCACAGGGGATGAATAATGCGGCTATTGCGAAACGGTTGAGCCTTTCCGAGGGGACGGTACGTAATCATATCAGTGGTATCTTTGCCAAGCTCGGGGTGGCAGACCGCACCCAAGCGGCGGTTATTGCCATTCAGCATGGGCTAGGGTAGCAGCATGAGGCTTCGCGCCCTTTCCCTTGCCCCCGCACCGTGTCATGTGATTTCCCCCCCTAGCTCCCCCGTACACGGGGGGAATCGGATGCCCCTTGCGCCGTGTGGTGTGTGTGTGG
>CAZLKK010000455.1:0-2669 GCA_964559995.1 uncultured Chloroflexaceae bacterium | reverse complement strand
TGTCGGTAAACGTACCAATACAGACTGCCTCAATATTCTGTCCATTGGCAAGCTGTTGTACCCGTTCCCAATGGTGCGGAGGTACTGCCAGCACCATACGCTCCTGCGCCTCGCTCAACCAGACTTCCCACGGGCGCAAGCCGGGGTATTTGAGCGGCACCGTTTCCAAGCGTACATGCGCCCCCAGGTGTCGTCCCATCTCCCCCACCGCCGATGCCAACCCGCCTGCGCCACAGTCGGTAATGGCGTGGTACAGTTGTTCATCACGCGCCCGCAACACCACCTCAAGCACCTGTTTCTCGTGGATAGGATGACCTATCTGCACCGCACTGCCGGCTATATCGCTGGTTGTCTGGTCCATCTCCATGCTAGAGAAGGTCGCGCCGCGTAGCCCATCCCGCCCCGTGCGCCCACCAATGACAATAATCAGGTCGCCAGTTTGGGGCTGCGTGGGGTGGCTGCCGTGCGGCAGAATACCCAAACATCCACAGAAGACCAGCGGATTAGAGGTATAGCCGGGGTGGTAGAAGATAGCCCCATTCACCGTGGGTATGCCCATCTTGTTGCCATAGTCCTCAACACCATGTATCACCCCTTCGGCAATGCGGCGCGGGTGCAATACCCCTTGTGGCACATCATCTGCTGGCATATCCGGTGGACCAAAGCAGAGGATGTCGGTATTGGCAATGGGGCGAGCACTCACGCCCAGAATATCCCGCACAACTCCCCCCACACCGGTATTTGCCCCCCCAAACGGCTCTAACGCTGAGGGGTGATTGTGAGTCTCTACCTTGAACGCCAAATCCCACTGGTCATCAAAGGCGATGATGCCGGCATTGTCTACAAACGCCGAGCGTACCCAGGGCTTGGCAATGCGTTCGGTGGCGGCACGGATGGCACTCTTGAGTAACCCATTGATAACTTCTGGTTGGTCTACACCATCAATTTCGCCACCTAAGCCATCTTCGCCTGCATAGCTGCCATTTGTCAGCGAAATCTTGGCACGAAACGTCTTGTGAACACAGTGCTCGCTCCATGTTTGCGCGAGGGTTTCCAGTTCTGCGTCGGTGGGGTCACGCCCCTCCTGCTCATAGTAGGCGCGTATTGCCTGCATCTCGCTGAGATCAAGCGCGAGTCGCCGTTTGCTGCTTATCTCGCGTAGATCATCATCATCTGCTACACGCAGCGGGATAACCTCTACGGTAGTATCGGTCTGCTGGTAGGGGACAAATGGCGGCTCTATTTGCTGGTCTATGGCGTAGCGTTGCACTACGGGGTTGGAAAAGACTGTCCGTGCGAGGGTATGCAATTGCTCTTCATGCAGTTCTCCATGCAACACGTATCGTTGCCCCGTGGCAGCATGGGAAATCGTTTCTATGCCTAGCTCTGCTACGGCTCGCAGCAAGTTTTCGGCGGCAGGGTCTGTCACACCCGGCAGCAGCGTTACATCTACAGTGTGCTCCACTGGGTCGTGTGATGGGGACGCCATTGGGAGAGGGTATTCTTCACCTTCCCAATCCCCATCCTCTGCCTTTTCCCCCGCCTCTGCCGTTGGGGTGTCGGTGTCACCATCCCCCACCTCTGCCCCTTCTGTGGGTGGGTCAGTATCATCATCCCCCACCTCTGCCCCAATGAGGGGAGCGGGGGAATGGATAGCAGCAGGCATAGTGGTAGTGGTTGGGGGGAGGGGGGTATCCTCGCTCGCTTCAGACTGCTGCTCGCTCTCTGCATTTGGTTCATCGCCTGATTGGTCTGATTCATCTTCATCAGATAATGGGGTATCTTCAGTTAATGGATCGGGATGTTGCGGGGTTGGGGGATTGTAGGCAAGCAAGGAATAGCTCTCAATTACGCCATCTACAAGCAACTCTTGAGTAAGGTATGTTACCTGTTCAGGGGTGAGCGTTCCCTGGAGAAAGTAGAGCCGATTCATACGGCACGATGTTACTTCTGGCACCCCCGCTTGATGACAAGCGTTGACAAGTCTGTCATGAGGTTCTTCGTTGCGTTGGTGGACTTGGATACAGGTATAGCTCGGTTTTTCCATAGAGATTCTCCCTCATACTAATTTTTGGAAACGGTTTTCGGTGCCAGAAAGGAGTCGTTGAATGTTGCTGCGGTGCAGGTAAAATATAGCCCCCCCTGCGGTAATGATAAAGCCAGCGTACACAGGGTCAAGGGTGCGTTGGGTAAGTCGTAGTAATGCTGTTGCCATCACTGCTGCTGCCGCCGTGAGCGAGCTGACCGACGATATACGGGTTGTCGCCATGATACTGCCCCATACCGGTGCTCCCACTGCTACCCCCTGGGGAAAAATAGCCAACAACACGCCTGTTGTTGTGGCTACAGCCTTGCCCCCCTTAAAGCCCATAAAAAGCGAGAAGGTGTGTCCAAGCATAGCCCCCGCGCCAATGGTGACAACTGCCGCTGGTTGCATATGCAGCGTATTCTTGGCAACGTAGGTCATGGTCAAGCCCTTGATGGCATCGAGCAGCATGGCTGCCACAAACGAGCCAAAGCCACATGAACGCCACACGTTGGATGCCCCGATATTGCCGCTCCCTACGGTACGCAGGTCTACCCCCTGAGTGCGTGCCACGAGGTAGCTAAAGGGGATAGAGCCTAGCAGGTAGGATGCTGTCGTCAGCGCAACCGTCTGGATTGGCTGA
>CAZLKK010000454.1:0-2670 GCA_964559995.1 uncultured Chloroflexaceae bacterium | reverse complement strand
TGCCCTTCTAGCACCGCCTGTTGCGTAGCAGTCTGGACATCCCACAACCGAATAGTGCCGTCTTCGCCGCCTGAAGCGAGCAACATCCCATCTGGGCTATAGGCTACCGTGAGGACCTTGCCGGTGTGTCCTGTCAGAATTGCCGTTTGCGATAACGTCTCCGTATTCCACAGCACAATGCTGTCTTGTCCCCCGGCGGCGAGCATCGGCTGGGGGGGATGTAGCGCAACACTCGTGGCAAGCGACCCCCGCTTTTGTGCTATGACCGTGTGGGAAGCTACATCCCACACTTGCACCCTACCATCTTTGCTCCCCGATGCTAATTGGCTTCCATCGGGGCTAAAACTGAGACCAGAAACTGCCCCCCCACCTGTCGCCTGCGCTTGCATGGTTGCCAGTTCGCTGGCGGATGCAGTTTGCCACAAGCGAATGGTGCCGTCCTCGCTCCCGGAGGCAATCAGCGTACCATCGGGGCTAAAGCGCACCCGATTAACCGACTGGGTATGCCCCGTCAACGTGGTGGGGTTGGTAGGGTTGTCATCATCTGCCAATTGCCAAACATGGATACTCCCCTTGCTATCACCCGCAACCAGCTGCTGTCCATCTGGGCTATAGGCTAAACTGAGGATTTCCCCCCCATTTGCCGGCTTGAGGATAGGTGGGGCTTCGTCTGCTGTTGGATTCCACAGGTGAATTGTCCCCTCGGCTGTGCCATAGGCAATCACTGCCCCATCCGGGCTATATGCCAAGCTCTGTATGGGCCATAGGTAGTGGTCACGGAGCGTTTGCTGCTCACCCGTAGAGACCTGCCACACCCGTATAGTCAGGTCGTAGATATAGTTTGATGCACTGACGAGGTATTCCCCATCTGGGCTAAAGGCAACGCTGGTAACATAGCCGGTGTGTCCTTGCAAGGTTGCCCGTTCCTCGCCGCTCGCCGCATCTAGCACATGCACAGTGCCGTTGCTGTCGCCAGCGGCTATCGTGCTGCCATCAGGACTCAGCGCAATACTACGCATCCATTGGCTGGCTTCAAGCCCCTGGAGCAACCGCGGGGCATAGTCTTGGTCTAGCTCGGTGGGTTTCGCAAGCCAAATACCTACCGAACTGGCAATGGCTAGGGTGTTGCTGTCCGATGACCACGCCATATCCTCAACCTTGCCTTGCCCTAACAGAGCCTGTACCTGCATATTGGTGATGCTGCCATAGGAGAGCGACGGTCCACAACCGCTTATGCTGCCAAGTGCCAAGAAGACAAGCGCAAGAAGAGTCATGAGGGATCGTCGGGATCGTCGGGATCGTCGGGATCGTAGAGATCGTAGCATAAGGTTTAGCGTTTCGTTGGTTTCGTTGTTGGTAGGTGCAAAAAGAGATTCTCTAGCGCGAGTTGCGGGTTGACATTTTCGCGGAGATACTGCGTTGTTTTGCCAAGCTGCACGACAAACTGGTAGATGTCTGGCAACTGGTAGCGTTGGGCTGTTTTTTGTAGGGTAGATAAGCGGTCTGGGTGGGTAACGTACTCTGGACAACCGCCAGCAGTGAGCAGTACATCATGCCACCACGTTTGCCACAGATTCAGCCACGAAAACACCTCTTCCTGTTCGCCAGCGCGATACGCTTTGTTGCGATCTTCTGCCCAACGAAAGGTCTCACCATTTGGCTGATCCTGGAGCGTCAACAATTGGTCAAGCCGTTCTTGATAACTGGTTATCTCCTCTGGGTTGTGGGCAAGGTGCAACGCCCACCCAACACGTCCCTGGCTCCATGCGGCTAGGGTATTGATGGTCGGTTGGTCTAGGTTCGTTTGTTGCGCGAGCGCATCGGCTATCTCCTGCCGTGGGATGGGGCGCAACCGGATTTGCTGACAGCGCGAGACAATTGTCGGCAACAGGGATGCCGTATTTGCTACCAGTATCAGCGTGGCAAAGGGCGGCGGCTCCTCCAACGTCTTGAGCATGGCATTTGACGATTCCTCGTTGAGCCGTTCGGCATCAAACAGCATAAAGATTCGCCGCCGTGCTTCATACGGCTTGAGCGATATATCCCGCTGCCATTCGCGTATGGTATGGATTTTCAGGTCTCTTTGGCGGGTGGCTTGGCTACCCGTTGCGTTGGCACTCTGCGTCTCCATACTGGCAATACGCACATCAGGATGGTTGTTGCGCTCAATGCGCTTGCAGGTGCGACATTGCAAGCACGGCTCACCAAGCGGCGTGGTCTCACAGTTGAGGGCTTGGGCAATGCGGAGTGCCAACAACGATTTGCCTACCCCCACTGGACCGTTGATGAGGTAGGCGTGAGCGTAGCGTTCTGTAGCGATGCTCTGTTCAAGCGCAGTTGTTGCCCAAGCATGTCCAATAATACCCCACGGCATAGGAGCCTCCCTTTTGCTAGGCGTTCGTTCGAGACGTAGCAGTCCCGCTAGATTTCCTCATGAAAATATATCTCACGGAAGATAAGGACCGAGTTGACCCCCCCAAACCCAAAGGAATTGGACATGACTATCTGCATATCTGGCGCAGGTCTGGCAATGTTGGGGACGTAATCCAGATCACAAGTAGGGTCGGGGTACTCTTGGTTAATCGTCGGTGGGATGATGCGGTTGTTGAGCGTCATAATGGTAGCGATAGCTTCAACTGCACCAGCAGCACCGGTGAGGTGCCCTATCAT
>CAZLKK010000453.1:0-2684 GCA_964559995.1 uncultured Chloroflexaceae bacterium | reverse complement strand
CCGGCAGGCTACGGGCAGGACGACCCGTCAATATATCCTTGCCATGATGCGTCTGCTGATACATCTCCAACACCTCACGGTCTGGGCGGTCAAAGGGCAGTTCCAGCATGCTCCACTTGCCCTGCTCCTGGGCTACCTGTGCATAGAAGGGCGATACCCGCCCATCTACCAACGGGAAGGGCAAGCGAAACGTCTCCCCGGCGATCAGCACGACCAACAGCAATGCCCCCCCCCAAGCCAACGCTATAGGCAGCCGTTGCGCCATATGACGTAGCCCAAAGGCTGCGACAATCCCAAACATGAGCGTTGCGACAAGGTTCATTCGCACAGGCGCACGGAAAATATCAAAGATGGGCAGCATACGGAAGAGTCCATAGGGCATTGGTATGCCGGTGTCGCTATTGCCAATGCGTAGCTGTGGGCCAAATGAGAGCAACACCAACACCCCGCCAATCGTTGCCCAAAGTGCCGTTTGTCTTGGGGCAAGGGCAATGCCAACCAATGCTAATACCAGCGGCACAAAGCTATACAAATGGCTATACCACCACTCCAGCGGCACCTGCTGCCACACCCCCCCAATGGTATTGGGTAGCATATGGAGTAGGTCGGCACTAATGACCAGTTCGTCACTCTTGAGCGCGTAGGATGTTGTCAAGGCTTCTAGCACAGCGGGTAGCAAAAAGGGCACCAGCACAAGCGTTGTCACAGCCCCCACCCGTAACCACGGTTGTAGCTCATACCACAGCGCAGAACGCTTGCCCTGTCGCCACGCCTGTACCCCACGCCATGCCAGCAGCAGAGCCAAGATAAGCAGCACATGGAAGAGGTGATACCACTTGTTTAGCCCATTCAGTAGCAGTAGCAGCGCGGTGAGGGATGCCATGCGCCAACTTCGCCGCTCTAGGGTAAGCAGCAGAGCCAGCACCGCCAGCGGCACCGCGTAATCATTGAGTGTTGCCATTTGAGCACCGCGTAGCTCAAAGAGCCGTTGGGGGGAACAGAGCACTATAGCCCCCCCAACCAGTGCAGCAGGCGCATGTCCCGTAAGGTAGCGTATCAGCAGGAAGCTACCATAGCCAGACAGCATCACAACCAGCAAGGTGAGGATGTTGTAGGTTGGGATGATGCTGCCCGTCAGGGTCATCAGGGGGATGCCCATAATGCCTAGTGGCAGGATGAGCGAATGGAGATAGAGTGAAGCCCCCTGCGGGTAGAATAGCATCGTAGTGGTGTAGGGGTTTGTATGCTCAACCAGCAACGCCCGATGCACCCACCAGACATTCCAGGTGTTCTGCCAAACATCCTGCCCCATCTCGCCAGGGATAGTCGGTAGGTGGGTGGTGATGTGGTGTATCAGTGGGTAGGTAGCGATACCCGCCAACAGCGCATATATGAGCAGTGCTGCTAGGTGGGGGAATAGGGCTATCCAAGTAGACCGGGATGCTTTAATCCCATCTCCCTTTGTTGCTCGATTCTCTGCGTCTCTGCGTCTCTGCGTCTCTGCGTTTCCGTCAGGAATCTCTTGCCCGGACGTTGTGTCTCTGTGGTTTTGTAGTGAGAATTTGCTCGGCAGACCTATCTTTGTAATGGGAGATGGGCTATGGTCACTCATACAGTTCTACCCACACCTCAGATAGCCCAATAGACACCGGGTCTGTCTCATCATAGCCGTAATCAGCCGGCGAAGTGGCAGGCTCCACGCTACGCAGCTCTAGCCAATTCAAGCCAGCTGGTAAATCTAGCTCCAACGTGAAGGGTTCACGCGCATTGATTGTTAATGTGGCAATGGTCTCACCCTGAAGTATCACTTCTACCTGCCGCGGGATGGCGAAGCTGTGGGCATGAAAGTGCAATAATGCCCGTCCTGGCTCTTTGCGGTGTAACCCAAGTGTCCCCCGCTGCCCCATCCAGCGATACAGCGGCTCATCCGGTCCAAAGTGCCGTGGGTCACTCCACCCCTTGCCTACGGTGAGGCAGGTATCTTTCTTGCTACCGGCTGGTAGCTTGTAGAGGGTAGCAATGGGGCTTGCTTGGACGAGCGTTAGCGTTGGCAAAAACTGCTGTTGGATGGTGTGTCGCTCTTGGACAGGCAATGGTTTGTGGTATTTCTCATCGTGGTAGACTATCAGATGGGTGATGTGGTAGGCATTGGTGAGACACCGCCACGTCACCTCCGTGTCGATAATCTCCTCGTGAAACGGTCCTTTTCGCAGGTAGTTGAGCAACGGTCCCGGTGGATTATCCCGCGACATCTCACCATACATCACCGGGTGTTCATGCACCGCAGCATAGTACATACTCCGGTTGCCAGCATCGGGCCACTCCATCAACGCCCCCGCTTGGTCAAGCGTCCCGTCTGTCAAGAACGCCGGCAATGCAGCAGCAGGATCAGCATTGACTGGCGCAGGCAATAGTTCAAAACAGAGCAACACGATTATTAGGAGAAAGCTACCCTGGGATGGGAGAGGATGCAGGGGGGAGCGAGCAGGTGTTCCTCCCCCTCGCCCTGGAATGGGAGCGGGGGCAGGGAAAGAGGGAGCATAGCGGGACAGCAGGGCGCGTGTGCCAATAGCCGCCAACACCGCCATACAGAGCGCGGTTATCACAAAGTAGCGGGCAGGAGCGCGTGTCACCTGGATAATCTTAAACTGAAACAGTACCTCATAAGGCAGCGGTATGGTTGT
>CAZLKK010000452.1:0-2690 GCA_964559995.1 uncultured Chloroflexaceae bacterium | reverse complement strand
TGTAGGAGCGCATGTCGGTGCGCCCAATGTGGCAACTCCCCCTAGCCCCTGTGGTTGTATGCGGGGGCAGGGCGAGCGGGAAAGAAAACATTTGCCCGTTTGACCTACCCTTGAAAGGGGGGAGAGAGTGACAAACGTCCCCCTACATCATCAGCGAATATCCGCCATCTACAACCAACGTTTGTCCGCGTATCATACTAGACGCTGGCGAACACAAAAACGCCACCACCCGCGCAATATCCGATGGCGTAACGAGCCGTCCAGCGGGGGTGCGAGCCAACCCTACTTCTAGCATCTGCTGACCCTCGTCGGGAAAATGTTGTAACGCATCCGTTTCTACAATGCTGGCACTTACCGCATTTACCTGGATATTGCTTGGCGCAAGCTCAACGGCAAGATAGCGCGTGAGCGACTCTATGGCAGCTTTGCTAACCCCAACGGTGACATAGTTGGGCAACACTCGACTACTACCCAAACTGCTAAGGCTAATAATGCTGCCCCCACCGCGCTTTTCCATCAATGGTGCTGCCCGTTGCGAACAGAGCAACAACGAACGAGCATTAACATTGAGCGTCCAATCCCATCCCTTCGCATCCTGCTCCATTGCCGGGCGGAGAAACCCACTTGCAGCGTTACAGACCAAAATGTCTAGCCCATCTGTCAAAGAGCGAATTTCCTCAAAAAGCGTGTCTATTTTCTTTTCGTCACCCATATGCGCCTTGACAAGAAACGCCTGTCGTCCCCGAGCGCGAACTTCCCTAGCCGTATCTTCTGCTGCGGTACGGTTGCGAAAAAAGTTGATGATAATATCGGCTCCACGGCGGGCTAAGTCTATCGCAATAGCTCTCCCTATCCCACGAGACCCGCCGGTAATCAGTGCGGTCTTCCCAATAAATTCCATATGGTACTTGCTCCATACTTTCTCTTGATTAGCTCAGATTACAAAAACGCTGCCCAAGCAACGGAATATCTCTATCGCCCCATGATACACGAAATCCAGCGAGTAGCCACAACACCCAACATACCCCCGCTCTCCCTGCTCCCGCTCCCATGCGCTAGGGCGAGGGGGCAGGGGGGAGCGGGAAAGAAACCATTTGCCCATCAGAGGTTGCTACCTACAATGGTATAATGGCGGTATAGTAGACAACAATAGGCAGTTGTACCAACGAAATGAAAGGGTTAGATAACGTGGAAATTTATCTCGATACCGCCAACATAGACGAAATACGCGAGGCAGCAAGTTGGGGTATTCTCAGTGGGGTAACAACCAATCCCTCACTCATTGCCAAAGAACAAGGGGTGGATTTTAAGGCGACCATTACTGAAATTACCCGCCTTGTTGATGGTCCCATCAGTGCCGAGGTTATCTCGCTTGATGCCGCCGGTATGGTCAAAGAGGGTCGGGAGATTGCCCAATGGCATAACAATATTGTTATCAAGTTACCAAGCACAACAGAGGGTCTCAAAGCGGTGCATGAACTAGCAACGCACGGGATACGAACTAATGTTACCCTTTGCTTCAATGCGATACAGGCACTGCTGGCGGCTCGTGCGGGAGCTTTTCTGATTAGCCCGTTTATTGGGCGTATAGATGACATTAGCGTAGATGGGATACAGCTTATCCGTGAGATTAGCACGATCTACCAAATGAACGATATACCCACGAAGGTGTTGGCGGCTTCGATACGCCACCCACGCCACATTGTCGAGAGTGCGCTGGCGGGTGCAGATATAGCAACATGCCCCTTTAAGGTGTTACAACAGGCTATGAAACACCCCTTAACCGATGTTGGCATTGAGAAGTTTTTACAGGATTGGGAAGGGCGAAAGTAGGGCATTAGTTCCCCTCTTCCCCTTCCAGGAAGAACCGGGTTGGAGAGTCGCTGCCGGCAGCGACTCTCCAGATTTCCAGTCCCCCCCTTGCCCCCGCTTACATCGTCTCACGCTGTGGCTAACAACTTGTCTATCAACTCTACGACTCCTTCCCCATACTCGTGCTGTGTCACATAGTGAACCTGTTGTTGTAGCTCTGGGAGCGCATTTGCCACAGCTACGGAATAGCCACAAATACGCAGAAACGTCTCGTCATTTTCGGCATCTCCCACACCAACAACCTCTTCCAATGGGATATGCAGCATATCAAGGGCTGCATGTAGCCCACTTACCTTGTCTATTCCCGGTGGCAACAACATGACACTGCGTTTGTTGGGTATCACCTGCCAAGAACTCTGTAAGGTATGCATTGCTGCAAGCACTTCTGCCTCGAAGGGGCGATGCACCGAGATGATGCTTCTTCCCACATGTACAGGGTCAACCCCTTTCTCCCGTAGGAGTTGCACCAATGCAGGGGAAGGAGCCGCACCAAGGAGGTATTCTCCCCCGCTTTTCGGGTCTACGATTAACCCGCCATTCTCCAACACGAGCATATCAAAAAGATCATGCTCTATGACCTGTTGCATTACCTTACCAAGCGTGCGCCCGGTGATGAGCACAAGGCTATATCCAGCATCTTTCCACCGGCGCAGTGCTGCCTGTACCTTCTCATTGAGGTAGTGGTCGGTTGTGAGCGTGCCATCAAAATCACTGGCAATAAGTCGATACACTCGTTTCTCCTTCTTTTGTATTCTTTACAAAGATAGCCCGTAAAGCCCACTAGCTTGAGCGGTGGGATACAAGGGTTTCCCTCGCTT
>CAZLKK010000451.1:1848-2709 GCA_964559995.1 uncultured Chloroflexaceae bacterium | reverse complement strand
ACATTGGGCGCACCGCCGTGCGCCCCTACGGTTCCCTTTCTCCCCCAGGGGACGCAGGTTAGGGATAGGGGGCTGCCTGACTTTGACACAGAATGGGGATTCCCCCACAGTACTTGTGGAGTTGCGGTGCAGAGAGCACAAAGGGGAAGAGTCACCACGGCTCCGGGAGGTTTTATGGCTATCCGTGAAGGGCTATGGGATTGTGAATCGTGTGGACACAAGGGGCTGCGTGGACGTGAGCTTTCTTGCCCCAAGTGTGGCTATCGTCGTCCAGAGGGGGTCAAATTCTATCTGCCTGAAGATGCCGCAGAAATAACTGACGAAGAGCTTATCAAGCGGGCAAAAGCCGGGGCAGACTGGGTGTGTGAATGGTGTGGTGCCAGTAGCTCAGCGGTCAGTACTGCCTGTGCTCAGTGTGGCGCAGAACGTGGCTCCAGTCCAGCGCAAAAGATCAGAGAGTATGACGCTGCCAACGTCCCCCGCACGGGGGATGCGACCATTGAGAAACCTACTCCCCCCCCACCGCCTACCTCTGGCAAGTTTGCCCTGTCCCCTCTGCTTATTGGCATCATTATCGCGGTGTTGCTCATCTGTGGGGTGAGTGGCTTTTTTTTGCTCCGCACAAAAGAGACCACCGCAACTATCACCGGCTTCTCTTGGGAGCGTTCCATAGACATTGAACGGTTTACCACCGTGACAGAAGAGGGCAAACGTGTTCCCTCTGATGGGCGCATAGTCGGTGAGAGGGATGTAGAGGTTGAGGAGACAGTCCAGACGGGTACTCGCACCTACGTCTGTGGGCAGGTTGATCTGGGCAACGGGATGTTTGAGGACAAGGAGTGTGAAGAGCCAGTCTATGAA
>CAZLKK010000451.1:0-1838 GCA_964559995.1 uncultured Chloroflexaceae bacterium | reverse complement strand
AGGTGTGCGCCACCACCCAGCGGTCGAGCGCGGGCATCAGGTCAAGGTCGTCTGCGCGCCGCCGTACTACCCGGATTGGCGCATCCGAGACGGCTACTCCGCCTGGCGCTACCGCACCGAGACCATCTATATCTATGAAGTAGACCGATGGGTGCATGATCGCACAGAGCGGGCTTCTGGCACAGATCGCCAACCCTATTGGCCCCGGTCTGATCTTGATGACGATGAACGGGAGTCTGACGAGCAAGAACGCTACAGTATCCATGCAGTAGATACCACCAACGAGAAAGACTACGAAGTCAAGCTAGATGAAGAAACTTGGATGCTCTATGAAGAAGGGGAAGAGGTCTTGCTCAAAGTGAATGTGCTAGGATTTGCGGAAATAGTCGAGCAATAACCTAATAACCTTCCCCAAACGAAGTAAACATCTCTAAAGCACACGAAAGATGGAGTATAGCCAATGAGCAATGAAACGCCATTGCTAGAACAATTGCAAGCAGACAATGCCGCCCTCCGCCAGCGGGTGGCAGAGCTTGAGCAACAGAATACCAACCTCCGCGAGCAACACACGATAATGCAGCGGGTTATAGATACATCAACATCTATCATCTATGCCAAAGATACCACAGGACACTATCTGCTGGTCAATCAGCAAACCGCCAATGTGCTAGGGAAGCAGCACCCTGCCGACATCTTGGGCAAGACGGATGTTGACCTACTCCCGCCTGAACTGGCAGCAAAGTTTCAAGATGGCGATCAAACAGTCTTAACGACAGCCAAACCATTGGAACGGGAAGAACAGCTATTGATTGGTGATACCCCTGCGACCTACCTAGCCCAAAGTTTCCCTATCTTTGATGAGCAAAACACCCCGATAGCCGTTGGCGGCATAGCAACGAATATCACCCGTATTAAGCAAACGGAACAGCAACTCCGCGAGAGTGAATCGCAAAATCGCGCCCTGTTTGAAGCCATCCCTGACCTGATATTTCGCATCAATAGGGAAGGGGTCTTTGTAGACTATAAGGCAGAGCACGAGAGTGATTTGGCAGTCCCTGCGGAGGTCTTTCTTGGCAAACATTTCCAAGAGGTCTTGCCGCCAGAAATTGCTGACCCCTCTATGCAACGGATTACCGCGGCGTTGGAGACCGGTGTGGTGCAAGAGTACCAATACAACTTGATTGTGGAAGGAGAGGAACGCTCGTATGAAGCTCGCTATAGTGTTTGTGGGGAACATGAGGTTATTGCCATCATTCGGGACATTACCCAACAGAAGCGGGAAGAGGAAGAGCGGGACAGGCTCCAACAACAGGTGATAGATGCCCAACAGTCTGCTATCCGGGAACTTTCCACGCCGCTCATCCCGCTTTCCTCATCGGTGTTGCTGATGCCGCTGGTAGGCAGCATAGACAGTCGCCGCGCTCAGTTGGTGATGGAAACGCTCCTAGAGGGTATCGCTGCCTATCAAGCAGAGCAGGCGATCCTAGACATCACCGGCGTTTCGGTGGTAGATACGCAAGTAGCTCATGCGCTGGTGCAATCGGCACGGGCAGTACAATTGCTTGGAGCACAGATTATCCTCACTGGCATTGGACCAACAATGGCGCAGACGCTGGTGCATCTTGGTGCTGATCTGACTAGCATGACCACGCGGGGGAGTTTGCAACGCGCTGTGGCGGAGGCGTTGGGACAGGGGACGTAAGAACGGTACTCCCCCTCGCCCTGGAATGGAAGCGGGGGCAGAAGGGAGCGGTGTCGCTCCGGGCAACCCCCCCTATCCCCCGCGTCCCCTGGGGGAGAAAGGGAACCGTAGGGGCGCACGGCGGTGCGCCCAATGT
>CAZLKK010000450.1:0-2722 GCA_964559995.1 uncultured Chloroflexaceae bacterium | reverse complement strand
GCCCTGCGCGACCTAGATCACCCGCCGCTACTTTCGGCAGAGGCAACCCATACCTATGCATGGAATTTCCCTGGGCGGGGGGGGATGTATAGCACACCGCTGCAGCATCCCAACGGCACCTTGTATGCCATCAGTGATCCCGGTACACTGTATGCCATCAGTCCTACGGGGACATTAGTGTGGGATTATCAGGCACCGGGGATTATCAGCAGTGCGCCGGCGCGAGCACCTGATGGGACGCTCTATGTTGCCAATAGCGCGAGTATGTTGGTTGCGCTGCTGGCAGATGGCACAGAAATGTGGTCCATACGGCTCCGCAGTCCGGTGCGGGGCAGCCCGATTGTTGCCAACAACCACCTCTTTACCGTGAACCGTATTGGTGAGATACAAGCATTTGATACCACTGGTCAGGAGGTATGGAAGCGGGATGTAGAGATGGAAACGACTCCGCTGGCAGTTGCGCGTGATGGCACACTGCTCGTTGGGCAAGCCAATGGGCATATTCTCAACCTCACGCTGGATAACCAGTTGCTTTGGCGCACCCCGATTGGCGATGAACTGTGGGCAAATCTCACCCCCACTCCCGATGGCGGCGTGGTGGTAGCTACGGCACGGGGGCAGGTGGTCATGCTAGATGGGACGGGGCAGGTGCGCTGGCGGGTAGAGCTAGGCATACCAGTAGTGGCGCAGCCGCTTGTGGTCACTGGCAATGCCAACTGGTGGGGGGAGACGGGGCAGCAGGTGGTCATTGCGGCGCGTGATGGCTCGCTGATAGCATTGGATGCTGCCAGTGGGGAGCGGCTGTGGCGGTTTGCCACTGGTAGCGATTTGCGGGCAGCCCCGGCGCAGTCCAGTGATGGGATGCTGTATGTGGGGACAGAAGACGAGCGGCTCTTGGCAATAACGCCAGCGGGAGAGTTGCGCTGGTATGCCCATTTGCGCGGGGCTATCCGTGCGCCGCCATTCGTCGCTGCCGATGGGACGCTGTATGTTGCCACGACAGCCGGGCGGTTGTATGCGTTTCAAAAGGGAGAACAGTAAGCTGGTTTTGTCGGGGAGACTGCAACCATTGCCGCGTTCCTATCGTCATACATACCAGATAAACCGATACTAAATGGGAAACCAATGGGATTCATATTTGATGCTTACACAAAAGGAAACAGACTATGTATAACGGCGGCAATGGCAATGGCAAGTCGGGCGGACACTACCCTCCCCCCGGCAATACGGGTAACGTGTTTAGCGTAGGACGGCTAGGGGTAAAACCCTTGTACGTATATCTTGCTGTGGGGGTGTTGCTGCTGTTGTGCTTGTACTTTCTTTCCCGAATAATCAACACCAGTTTGATCATGCACTTTGGCTTGGCAGCAGGGGTAATGTTGCTCTGGGCAAATGGACGGGCTTTCTTGAACAGGACTCCATCCTATGTCTACGTGCAAGCCCAACCAGACAAGAGCACCGCTCTGCTCAATACGCTCATTGGCGGTGCCCTCATATCAGCGTGGCTCTCGCAAATTGCCAGCGTTATCTTGTGGGTGCCGGCGTTGCTGCTCTTTGGGCTTGCAACCCCGCTGGCTCTAGGCAAGACGCATATCTACGATAAGTATGCACAAACAGCATCCCGTGTGACAGATCGGGTGCGGCGTACCTTAGCCCGGTTTTAGTCCCATCTCTGCTACTTTCTAGGTGATCACAAGTGATCACCATCAAAATTCCTGCTTCCACCTGCACTGCCCCCCAATCGGAGGTCTTACCCGCAGTCCACAGGCGCGTTTTACGTCCCGACGTAGCCACAACCGAGGACGACGAGCATTTCTCTCGTACCCTCAATTCTATCACATCCTAGCGTATTTGTCTTGTCTCTTTCCCCCTCGTATCCGTTCTTTTTTGCGATTGGATGATGCTCATTCCGTATACTTTTGATTACTTCTGGGTAGGTTTTCCCTATCTAGCTATAGCTCCCCCACTACGACCATGACCTCGCTCAACGTCAGCATATCTGCCCCGTCTGGCATAGGCAGCCGTTCGCCTGTCGTGGGGTCAAATAGCCCCGCGATAACCCGATACCGCCCCGCTGGGGTATCCGCCGCTATATCCAGCGGCACATCCTGCCAGATACGCTCGCCCACCTGCCACGCCGTGGTTGGGTGCCAATCGCCGCCTGCTGCCCCGTTCCACTCAGCCACCTTGCGATCCTGTTCATCAAGCATCTGCACAAACACCATGTAGGGCTGTGCCGATGGTGCTTGTGTGGCATACCAAAGCAACGAGACCGTCACCTGCTCCCCCGCTTTCGCTTGCGGTTGACCTTGTGGTAACGATAGCTCCTTACCCCGCAGCGCAATGCCCCCCGTAAACGTCACCGACAGCGGCTCAGTGGGGGGAGGCAGCCATGCAAACTCACTGTTGAGGTCCAATGGCACCATATTGGTTATCGTCCCCTCGCGCCGCTCAAATTGCATAAACCGCTTCGCTAATAAGGAAAAGAGATATGAGTACGGAACAGCCAAACATCCTGTGTGTCATGGCAGATCAGTTATCGGCTCCGGTGCTTCCGTTTTACGGACATCCGATCGTCAAAGCACCCCACCTCTCCGCTCTGGCTGAAGAAGGCGTTGTTTTTGAGAATGCATACTGCAACAGTCCCTTGTGTGCCCCGTCCCGGTTCTCAATGCTGACGGGAAAACTGCCATCGCGCATCGGTGCCTACGACAATGCAGCT
>CAZLKK010000449.1:0-2727 GCA_964559995.1 uncultured Chloroflexaceae bacterium | reverse complement strand
GTGGGCCAGAGACGGTACTGGTATGCAGATTTAAGCAAACTATCCATACCGTCCAATATAATTAAAATCAACAAGAATACAAGTACGACTGAAGTGGCTAAAGCAAGGAAAGCCCCTTTATCCCAGGGCTAGAAGCACCTGGGTTTTACGGGCTATATATGATATGTAAGACCCAAGATAACCAGAAAGGAGTGCGGTGGTACCCCTCCCATCAGAACGTGAGGAAGGTGGATTGTGCACCGCCAGACGTATGAACAATGGCCACAAGTCTATAGATGCGCTATTGAACGAGATACACCTGCTGAAGCAGCGGGTGGAAGAGTTGGAGCGACAGAACACCAAGCTCCAGCGCCTCGCCCGACAGCACCAAATATTGCAGCACGACTATGAGCAACTCTATGCCGATGCCGAATCCTATCGGCTAGAGACCGAGGCCGTTCGCACATGGATGTACAAGCTGTTTGAACAGATTCCGGTTGCTATTGCGTTAGTTCATGGCCCCGAAAACACTATCCAGTTTGCCAATAGGTTCTACCGCGAGATTGTGGGCGACCAAGAGACAGACGGCAAACAAGCTCAAGAAGTGTTGCCCGGCATCCGTGGGCGTAGAGTGGCCGATATTCTGCGGATGGTGTATGAGTCGGGCCAGCCAGAATTGATCCGCGAAATGCCAGTGTGGATGGAAGGGAGCGTCGCAGAGCGCGAGGTATGGCTCGACTGCGGCTGGAAGCCAACACGAGATTCGTACGACCAAGTGGATGGCATTGTCTACTACGGCATCGACGTGACGGAGCAGGTGCGGGCGCGGCAGCAGATAGAACAGCTGAATGAGGAACTAGAGGTCAAAATCGACCAGTATGACAAGAGCCGCATCTTGCTTGAGAGCATCGTCGACAACTCGCCAGCATTGATTTGGGTCAAGACCCCCAAGGGGGTATTTACGTTGGTCAACCGCCACTACGCCGCGGTGACAGGCAAACGACAAGATCAGATTGTGGGCGTGGAAGATTATGCTCTCTTCCGCAGAGATATCGTTAAGGTGTGGCGCGACAATGATCTTCGCATCATAGAGACGGGCGAGCCTATCCGTTCAGAGGAGTATGCACCCGGTGAAGGCGGAGAGGCAATCCCGACAGTCAGTGTCAAATTTCCTATCTACGACGCGTCAGGGGGGTTGTATGGAGTGGGGGGGATAGCCACAGACATCAGCTCGTTCCAAGAAGCAGAGCGCTCTCACGCTTCGTTGCAGGCCAAAATGATAAATGCCCAACGTGAAAAGCTCCGAACTGCCGCTGCGCCTCTTATTGCGCTGACCGACTACGTTGTGGTGATGCCGCTAATGGGCGACATTGATAGCGAGCGCGCGACCCACATCTTAAACAGGCTGCTTGAGGCGGTTTCGGAGAACCGTACCCAAGTCGTGATTATCGATATCAGCCATACGCAGGTGGAGGAAGACACCTCGTTGAGTATGCTGATAGATGCTGCGCAGATGGTTCGGTTGCTCGGGATCACGGTGGTGATGACAGGGATTGGGACTGAGATTGCGCAACGGCTTGTCAAGGCTCGTTTGCCAACAGAGGGGATTGTGACACTCCGTAACCTGCTCCACGGTATTGAGTTTGCGATGCGCAAACAATCTCAGTGGCTGATCCCATAGCGCCCCATTCCTCAATTGGGTAGAGATGGCGAGATCAAAACCCAGACAAACCCAATGAAGAGGGGAGCGGGAGCCATTTTGCAAATATCGCAAGACATTTTTCTGGCCTGCTCGCCGCTTTCTGGCTAACGTCTCCTGTCCCTCATTTCTTATTCCTCATCACGAAGCTGTAATTTAAACCTCCCCAAGATAATCTCATCGCCGTGATTGATGAATTGCGGGGTGCGGGGTGGCACGCGGGTGCTGTTGAGATAAGTGCCGTTGGTGCTATCCAAATCTTCGAGCATGATCCGGTCACCTTGGATAGAAAGACGTGCGTGGCGACGGCCAACACCCTTTTCCAGCCCCTGGTGGGGGGTCAGATCGATATCGGGATAGAAATTGCTCACCTTATCGGCCCGCCCAATGACGGCTTGCTCAGCCGCAGGCAATGAGAGTTCCACCCCTGATCCCTGAATGATCAACGTGGCGGGCGAGAGCAGCGTACGTTGGGGATAGGGCACGGCGGGAATGGGCGGGGGTGGGGGGGGCGATGGGGTGAGTGGATTAGGTGCCGGATTTGACGGAATCGGCTCGTAGGAAGGCTGGGGAGGGGGATAGGTTGGCTGGTCGGGGATAGACGGGATGGGGGCCGAAGGGGTGTTGTTGGCAGGCTGCTGTACGGGAACCACATTGGTGAGGAGTGAGGCCCCACAGGTGTCGCAGAACGCTTCGCCAGGGATGACTACGGCTCCACATTGTGGGCATTTCCCCGGCCCGGCAGAGACACTACCGCCAGAAGAATCGACTGAAGAGTTAGCTGCTTGTGAATGGGTTGTGGCGGGCTGATGAGTAGGCGTTGTTGTTTCAAGTCGTGCCCCGCATTGGTCGCAGAAACGCGCCATATTCGGGTTTTCAGCCCCACACTGTGTGCAAAACGGCACGGTTTTCCCCCCTTATGCTTTTTGGTCTTCATAGCATCTTTGCTATCTTTATAGCACAATCTTCTCGTTTTTGCCAACACGGGGGGAACAGAGGGTCAGCTACCCAGAGCTAAAGCACCTGGGCTTGTGCTCGCTCCTCCACCC
>CAZLKK010000448.1:0-2733 GCA_964559995.1 uncultured Chloroflexaceae bacterium | reverse complement strand
TGCTGGCAAAGGTCTGGACTATGGGACGCATCGCCTGCTCCAGTGCCCCACGGGCAGGCGCAAGCCAGCCGCTCTGGTCGCCATACATCAGCCCAATCGAAAGGAGTGCCAGCAGCAACGCCATGAGAAACAAGCGCAGGGGTGACGCGGCAGAAGAGCCTCCCCGGAGTTTTATTTGGTAATCGTCAAGATAATCTCGCATATGCCCATGAGCATTTCCCAGAAGGTTAGGTTATCATGGGGGTGTCCCCTGTCTGTTGCTCCCTAACCTGTTCACCTCTCTTGGAGTTTGGGAAATCGCTAGTATTTTGCCTTGCGGGTATTCTGGGTTCGGGTCAGTATATCACGGTAAATCTTGTTATCAAAGTTTTCTACCATCTTGCCGGCACCACGCGCCACACACGAAAGCGCATCTTCGGCTATGTAGACAGGCATACGGGTCTCGGCGGCAATGCGGCGATCTAGCCCATGCAACAGCGACCCCCCACCTGCCATCGTGATGCCATGCTCCATAATATCTGCCACCAACTCTGGCGGGGTTTCCTCAAGGGCAAAACGCACTTCTTGCACAATCGTATTCACCGGACCAGCGATACCATCACGGATTTCTACACTGCTCACCTCAACAGCCTTTGGCAGACCAGTAAGGAGATCGCGCCCGCGCAACATGACCTTGATTTCTTCGTCAAGCGGGTAAGCACTGCCAGCGACAATTTTGGCTTTTTCTGCCATACGCTCACCAATGAGCAAATTGTACTCGCGGCGGGCAAACTGAATAATTGCCTCGTCTATCTCATCGCCGGCGGTACGGATAGAGTGGTTGATGACGATACCGCCGAGGGAGATAACGGCGACTTCGGTTGTCCCACCGCCTATGTCTACAATCAAGCTGCCGATAGGCTCTTCTACGGGCAACCCCGCTCCGATGGCTGCTGCCATAGGCTCTTCAAGCACATAGGCTTCACGGGCATTGGCACTCAGCGTAGCATCACGAGCTGCTCGCTTTTCCACTTCGGTAACACCAGACGGCACCCCAACAACGACCCGTGGGCGAGGCGGTACCAAGCCAAGCGTGCGCTCGTGGGCTTTGTTGATGAAGTAGCCCATCATCTTCTCAACCACATCGAAGTCCGCGATGACTCCATCTTTGAGGGGGCGCACGGCGACAATGTTGGCGGGGGTTTTGCCAATCATCGCTTTAGCTTCTGCCCCAACAGCTTGCACCTTTTTTGTTTTATTGTCAATAGCGACCACCGAGGGTTCGCTAATAACGATTCCTTTGCCACGCACGTAGACCAGGGTATTGGCAGTACCAAGATCAATGCCCAAGTCCCGGCTAAACGTTCCAAGAAAACCATTGATAGGGTTAAAAGTCAAAATGTTTACTCCACACTAACCCGGTCCCGTTGTTTGTTATTTTCCATCATCTCTGTTGTGTCGCTACCGATTATAGCATATCTGCCCCAGGAGCATGAAAATAACCGTTTATTACCCTCTCCCCCCCCTTGCCCCCATTCCCATGCTAGGGAGAGAGGGAGCCAAACATACCCCTTCTCCCCTCGGTGGGACGCGGGGCAAGGGGATGGGGGCTGCCCGGTGAGCCGTTGCATGCAACGGCTCTACAGCCTAACTTTCCCCAAAACCTCACTCCCCCATCCGGCGCAGCATCGTTGCAGAATAGGTATGGCATATCGCCACTGCCAACGCATCGGCGGCATCATCCGGGCGGGGTATTTTCTCCAACGCCAGCGTCAAGCGGACCATCTCTTGCATTTGCCGTTTGTCTGCCCCGCCATACCCCACCACCGCCTGCTTGACTTCTAGTGGCTTATACTCCGCGATAGGCAACCCTGCCTGGGCAAGCGTCAGCAAAATAACCCCACGCGCCTGCCCCACCGCCAGCGCAGTAGTCACATTGCGAGAGAAGAACAACTCCTCCACCGCCGCATTATCAGGTTGATGGGTATGCAGAAGCGATTGTAGCTGATCGTAGAGGGTGAGCAACCGGTGGGCGGGGGGATCACCAGCGGGGGTCTTGAGCACACCATACGCCACCGATTTGAGCTGCCCGTTGTGCTCATCCAAGACCCCCCACCCAAGCGAAGCAGTGCCAGGGTCTAGTCCAATAGTACGCATAGGCTCACCAAGCAATAGCGGGTGAGGTGATATGACCCAACCCCCACCTAATCTTCAAACTTGCTTGCCAGTTCGTCAGTAATATCCAGATTGCTATAGACCTGCTGCACATCGTCTAGGTCTTCCAAGCGGGAAAGGATACGCAACACCTGGAGGGCTTCTTTCTCCTCCGGCTGAATCGTTGTCGTGGGGCGCATCATCTTTTCAGCATTGGTGATGGGGATTTCATGCTCCAGCAAACCCAGCCGCACATCGTTGAGCGCAGTCCATTCCGTATAGACCTCTAGCGTTGTTTCGGAAACCTCCACATCCTCTGCTCCGGCATCTATCGCCTGAAGCATCACCTCTTCGGGATCAAGGTCGGTACCTTCCAACTCTATGGTAATCAATCCCTTTTGTTCAAACATCCAGGCAACCGAGCCGGGTTCGCCGGGGGTAGCCCCGTTTTTCGACATCGTTGAGCGCACATCAGCACTCGTGCGGTTGCGGTTGTCGGTGGCAGCTTCTATCAACACCGCTACACCGCCGGGGGCATAGCCTTCATACATCACCGTCTCTTCAATAATCCCTTCGCTCCCCTTGCCCGTACCACGGTCT
>CAZLKK010000447.1:0-2735 GCA_964559995.1 uncultured Chloroflexaceae bacterium | reverse complement strand
TTTGTGCTTTGCGCTTCAAAGACCCGCTCCCCCTTGCCCTCACCCCTGAAAGTCATCCCATCCCCCAGCATTGACAATCCTATTGTCCATCGTCTATACTATGCACCATACAACAATTGTTGGATAGAGCAACGCTGCTACATCATACCATCACCAAGATTACAACCCAACAACAAGAAAGCACCAAGACCAACATGGAAATTGAAGCCAAATTTCGTATTGCTGATACCAGCGTATTCACCCACCTTGTCACACTCCAGACGCTTGGAGCCTATACGCTCCGCGGGGAAGACCAGCCGGTCCATCAGCGCAACACCTACTATGATACCAGTGAGCAACTTCTAGCCCATGCTCGTTATGGTCTCCGTACCCGTGAAGCAAAGGGGAAAACCCTCGTCACCCTCAAAGGTCCCAACCTTTCGCAACGGGGCATCCAAGAGCGGTCAGAATGGACGATGGAGACAGACAACCCCGACCCCAACACTTGGGACAATGACGAAGCCCGTAACCAAGCCCTGGCTATTATTGGGGAGACCCCGCTCATCCCCCTACTCACGATGGAAACCCAACGCCGCCATATCTACGCGATGCAACACGCCAGTGATGAGGCTATTGCAGAGCTATGTTTAGACGAAGTGACGATCTTTGCCGGCGGACAAACACGATCATTTTGCGAGCTAGAAATAGAACTCCTCCACAATGCTTCCCATTGTGATCTTGATGCCCTGATTACCGCGTTGCAAGCACACCATACCCTGATACCAGAACCAAGAACAAAACTGGAGCAGGGACTAGCATTATTGGAGGAAACGACAACCAAATGATACCTGAACAACTCCTTACCCAACATGCGGTAGATGTGGCACACACCCGCCACGTCGCCGCTCTCTCGCTTGCCCTCTTTGACGTAGTGCAAAAACGCTGCGACCTGCCCGGCAAAGCTCGCCCACTCATGGAAGTGGGGGCATTGTTGCACGATGTGGGAATGACAGCAGACCCACCCAACCACAACATTACCGGGCGTGACATCATCCTAGACACCGATCTAGACGGCATGGACGAAGACCAGCGGGCTATTATTGCCTGTATGGTCGCCTTCCACCGCAAGAAAGTTCGCCCCGAAGCAGAACCTGCCTACCTTCGGCTTGGCAAAAAGAACCGCCGTATTGCCCTAGCTTTGGCTTCGCTATTGCGCGTGGCAGATGGGCTAGACTATTCCCACACGCAGACAACCTGCATCACCGAGTGTACTGTCAAGAACAACCAGGCAATTATTATGGTCGCTGGTCCGCATAGTGACGAAGATAGCTCCCGTGCCAGCAAAAAGGCTGATCTCTGGGGCAAAGTGCTGGACTTACCGGTGACTATTCTCCAGGCTCCCCCTGAAGAACATGCTGCACAAGTCCCGGTACCAGATGCAGATGCCATACCAGCAGTAACCCAGAGCAAGGTTGCGACAAAGACCGTCCCATCTCCCCAAGCAGAAGTTGTCATTCCTGTTGATACCACATCGACGACCCATCACAACGATACCCTAGCAGAGGTGGGGAGACGGTTGTTGCGCCGTCATATGCAACGGTTGCTGAAAGAAGAAGCCGGCGCACGAGCCGACAAGGACATTGAAGCGGTGCATGAGATGCGGGTTGCTACCCGCCGTATGCGAGCTATCCTGCCACTGCTAGAAGATGTTGCCCCGCGTGAAGAGGTACGCGCATTTCGCAAGCGCATTAAGAATATCGCGCAGGATTTGGCGGGGGTGCGGGACTGCGATGTCTTTCTCCAACAGGTACAAGGCTATATCGCCACCTTGCCAGAAGAGAACCGCCCGGCTATGGAAGTCCTCACTACCGCCATCCAGCGGGAGCGTGATGTTGCCCGTTCGCATATGCTTACAGACCTCGATTCGCAACGCTACGCCAACTTCAAGCGGGATTTTGCGATATTCATTACCAATAGCACGACACAGTGGAATACCACAACACGCATTTGTGATATAGCCGGTAGCACCATATGGCAACGCTACGAAAACTTGCGAGCGTATGAGATACGCATAACGATGGATATGGAAACGCTTATGAACCTGCATGAAGATGAGGATGTCGTGTTACACGATATGCGAATCGCCGGTAAGCGACTGCGCTATGTATTGGAAATTTTTAGTGAACAGGCTGGAGATAAGGCAAAAGCTGCCCTTGACCCGCTGGTAGCCCTACAAGACTGTTTGGGGATTATCCAAGATGTGTCCGTAGCAAAAGGGTTTGTTGCCAATCTCAAGGTCAGTGGTGAGCGACAACGTGCTGCAATGGATGGGTATGTCGCAAGCCGCGAGGAAGATCGCAAAAACCAACTTGCCCAACTGCCCAAGCTCTGGCAAACGATGACGAGCAAGACCTACCAGCGCAAGCTGATGGACGTTATCATCGCCCTGTAAGCCGTCATGATCAGCACCGCCATTATCGCCATTGTAGCCCTGCCGCTGATCTTCTACCTGCCAGGGTACCTGTTGAACCGGGCTATCCCTGAAACAGCCCCCCACGACCCGCTCGAACGCCACTACGAGCGGGTCGTTGTCAGTATGCTGGTCAGTGGATGGTTGGCGTTTGTGCTGGCAGAACTGCACCTCTTTTCCCTTTGGCTTTTCTTGGTATTGTTAGTTGTGCTGTGTGGGGTGGGGATTCTCGCTGCCCGTCGACAACCCGCTCCCCCTGCCCCCGCTCCCATACAAGGGCGAGGGG
>CAZLKK010000446.1:0-2735 GCA_964559995.1 uncultured Chloroflexaceae bacterium | reverse complement strand
CAAATGGTCATTGCCCTACGGGAAACGCGGCGCGTGATGGGGGAGATTGACCAGGCGATTCCATCGTTTCCGATAGGGTAGCATGGTACCAAGCCTGCCCCTAGCAACCCATGCTATAATTGTTCCCATTATACCTACACCGTCACCGTAGGGAGACGACATATGCCCATCACCACCTTTCTAACCAGCGTTGAAGCCTTGCTCAAGCAGGACAACGCTACCGAACACAGCTATCGCCCTGCCCTCAAGACGCTACTGGAAACCGTCCTAGCCGGCTATACCGCGACCAATGAGCCGCAACACGCAGCCTATGGCGCACCCGATTTCGTTATGCACCAGCACACGACCCCCATTGGGCACGTTGAAGCCAAAAATGTGGGGGTGGATTTGCCAGCCATCATTGCCGATAGCGAGCGGGAGATACCCAAAACCGCCAATGGCAAGCAACTCAAACGCTACCGGGCTGCCCTGCCCAATCTGCTCTACACCGATGGGTTGGTGTGGTACTGGTTTGTTGCCGGGGAGTTGCGCTATGCAAACCCGGTGCGTATTGCTACCTGGCACAAGAGCACCCACAAACTCCAACGGAGCAACACGGCGGAAACCGACCTGACCACATTGCTCCAGCAGGTTGCTGCCCATACTGCCATGCTGGTTGGTACCCCAAAAGACTTGGCACACCGACTTGCCCAAATTGCCCGTTGGTTGGATGAGGTAATGGTCGACATCCTGACGGATACGCAAACTCCTAGCTCGTTGCACCAGCAACTTGCCGCCTTCAAGCAAACGCTGCTCCCGACCATTACCCCCACCGAATTTGCCGATATGTACGCGCAAACGCTGGTGTATGGGCTATTTGCCGCACGGGTTGCCGCGCCAGACAACGTGTCGTTTACCCGCTATGATGCGGTACACTATATCCCCCGTACTAACCCCTTTCTCCAGGAAATGTTCTATCAGATAGCGGGTCCCAAACTCGATGCTCGCATTGTCTGGTTAGTGGATGACTGTGTGCGGTTGTTAGCCCACACCGATATGGCGGAAGTGTTGCGGGACTTTGGCAAGGCAACGAAGCAGGAAGACCCGGTAGTCCACTTTTACGAGACGTTCCTGTCCGCCTACGACCCAAAGACCCGCGAAATGCGGGGAGTGTATTACACGCCAGAGCCAGTGGTTAGCTATATTGTGCGCTCCATAGACTATTTGCTCCAAACCCGCTTTGGCAAGCATAAGGGGCTTGCGGATGGGGAGACGCTTATTCTTGACCCTGCCACGGGTACGGCGACCTTCTTACACGCGGTTGTTCAGCATATCTATAGCACCCTAGAAACGATGGGGATGGATGATACGTGGAATCAGTATGTCCCAGAGCAGCTGCTGCCGCGGGTGTTTGGGTTTGAACTGCTGATGGCACCCTACACCATAGCCCACTTGAAGTTGAGTATGCTGTTGCAGCAGTTGGGCTATGCCTTTCGGAGCAATGAACGGCTCAAAATCTATTTGACTAATGCCCTTTCTGATGCCCCTACAGGACAGCATCCCTTACCGTTTGTCCAATTTATTGCTGAGGAGGGAAAAGCAGCAGATGCGGTCAAACACAGCAAACCGGTTATGGTCGTTCTTGGAAATCCGCCCTATTCGGGACATAGCGCAAACAAAGCCCAATGGATAGATGATTTGTTGCATGGCAAGCTCCCCGATGGGACAGAAAACTACTATACGGTAGATGATAAACCGTTAGGGGAGCGTAACCCAAAGTGGCTCCAAGATGACTATGTGAAATTCATCCGGTTTGGGGAATGGCGTATTAGCCAGACGGGAGAAGGAATACTGGCGTTTATTAGCAACAATGGCTATTTGGACAACCCAACATTTCGCGGCATGCGGGAAAGTCTGCTGCACGATTTTGATACAATCTATATCCTCAATTTGCATGGGAACAGCAAAAAGAAAGAACGTGCGCCTGATGGTTCACCAGATGAAAATGTCTTTGATATACAGCAAGGGGTCGCTATTGGTCTGTTTATCAAGCATGGCACATCGGAGAACCTAGCTACCGTATACTATGCAGACCTGTGGGGAAACCGCGAGGAAAAATATACTGCTCTTATGCACCAAGATGTTGCAAATACGCCCTGGCAGCAGGTTGAACCGTCCTCTCCCTGGTATCTGTTTCTACCGCAAAACACCGATATGCTAAGAGAGTATGAACAAGGATGGGCTGTTCCCACTAGCATGCCCCTCCATTCGGTAGGGATTGTGACGGCGCGTGACCGTTTAGCGGTGCAGTGGAGTAGACAAGAGATGTGCCAGACGGTTGAAGACTTTGTTTCCTGTACCGTAGAGGAAGCCAGGGAGAAGTATGCGCTTGGGGCTGATGCGCGAGATTGGAAAGTCGCATTAGCCCAACAAGACATCCAACACCATAGTGCTACGCAAGCCCATATTACGCCTATCTTGTATCGCCCGTTTGACCAGCGATATACCTATTACACGGGCAAGGATCGGGGCTTTTTGTGCAGACCGCGCTCCCAGGTGATGCGGCATATCCTCAAAGATGCCAATATTGGACTCATAACTATTCGACGGTCACGGAATCAAGCAGCATGGAACTATGGGTTTGTTGCTGCTGTTCCTATTGCGGGGGCAACTGCGGTAACAGCACTAGACATCAATTACTTTTTCCCCCTCTACCTCTACCCCACTGAGCAAGAGGTTACAAGTGGGCTCTATGC
>CAZLKK010000445.1:0-2754 GCA_964559995.1 uncultured Chloroflexaceae bacterium | reverse complement strand
AAAGTCGGTAAGGGCAGGAGAATAGACCGAACCGCCAGCACAAGGCCCAAGCATAATGGAGATTTGCGGGATGACCCCTGAAGCCAGCACGTTGCGGGTAAACAACTCCCCGTAGGCAGCTAGGCTCCGTACCCCCTCTTGGATGCGAGCACCGCTGGAGTCTATCAGTCCAATGAGCGGGATACCGCTTTCTAGTGCCATATCTTGTATGCGGCAGATTTTGTTTGCCTGCGTTTCTGAGAATGACCCACCCAATACCGTGAAATCTTGGGCAAACACTGCCACCCGGCGCGAGTTGATTGTCCCAAAGCCGGTAATTACGCCATCGCCTAGATACCGATGCTTCTCCATCCCAAAGTCGGTTACATCGTGCATGGCAAAGGTGCCAATTTCTTGGATGTTGCCATCATCAAGCAGATGGGCTAACCGTTCTCGAGCAGTCTGCTTACCACGAGCATGTTGTCGCTCAATGCGTTCTTCCCCACCGCCCTGGTGGGCTTGTTCGCGCATCTTCTGGAGTTTCTGTAGCTGTTCGTCACCCATACCGGTTTCCTCTAGTTAGTCTCAAGAACAAAATCATCAAACTGTACCACCGCAGAATCGCCTTCGTTGAGTTCTAGCGCAAGCCCGGTATACCCATAGGCTAGGGTATCATCTGTTACTTCGCCAACAAACTGCCCATTGACATAGAAGCTCAAGGAGGCACCATTCGCCTGGACCGTCAACTGATTGGGCTGTCCGGGCGATACAGCGGTAATTTCCTGCCAGTCAATAAGTGGTATCCACTCGCTGCCCTGCAACAACGAGACCGCAAAGGTGTTGTCATCTGCCACCCGGAAGAGGTAGCGGCTATCGGTTTCTGGTTGATAGCGAAACAGGATGCCATAGATGGTCGTGACTTCTGGTCCGCTGAACCGTTGGGCGGTGACGCTAACAGTGAAGTCTTCTACCATAGGGATATTTTCTGGGTCGTCTAGGTGGACTAACCCTTGCACGGCTTGCATATCCCAAACGTAGACCCCACCATCAATCGTCTTGTTGCCTAACCACCATTCGCTTTCCTCCTGATACCCGGTAAGCCAACCTTGCTCATTGCTATCAAAACTATCAGACAAAAAGAGATTGGCGACAGGCATGTCGTCTTGGGTATCCGGCGTATCTAGCTCTGGAGCTATCGTATCAAAGACGGATGGAGAATCGGAATCTTCGTCTGTCACCGGTATGCTTGGAACATCTGCTTCATCTGCTTCATCTGTATCTGCTTCATCTTCATCTGCCTTCGCTGTGGCTGTACGCCTTTCATCACGGGCTACAGCTGTGGCACGTTCATCTTGCCGCTCACTAATCGCGGTAGCAGTTTGGTCAGTAGAATCTTTGAGGTCTTTACCGACAAACAGACTCAGCCCCCCACAGGTTAGCAGAAAGCCAAAGACCATGACGATAATGCCCCAGAGGAGGTAGGTTTTCCACCCTCGTTTTTTCGGTTGTGGGGGTGGCGATGGTTGTCCTACCGAATCGGGGAGCGGAGGCAGCGATGGTGGTGTGGGTAAGGGAGCAGATGGTCGTTGGGCTATGGTTGCTCCCTGGTAGGCAGAATTACTTCCCCCCATGGGGTCAGGAATGGTCGTGTCATTTGCGGTATAGTGGGCAGGAGCATAGGGCGTTTCTATCTTTGATTGGGCTTGGGGATGTTTTGCCCGATGTTCTGCATCCTGCAACATCTGGAGCATCTCTTTGGCGGTTGTGGGACGATCTTTTGCCGCTAGAGCCATTGTTTGGGCAATCACATTGCTGATGGGGACAGGAATAGCCGGGTTTATCATATGGGCAGCAGGCTGTGGGTCAGGTTGGCTGTTGACGAAGGCAGCAGCCCGTCCAAGTGCATCCATAGGTGGCGTATTGGTAAGCAGGTGGTACATAGTTGCTGCTAGGGCATAGAGGTCACTCCGTGGGTCTGTGCCAGTCCCTTGCACCTGTTCAAGGGGGGCATACTTGGGGGTATAGCCAAAGATGCTGCCGCCACTGGTCACACGAGATTGAAGCGAAGCAGAGCCTTTCGCTAGACCAAAGTCTAGGAGAATGATCTCGCCTCGTGTGGTGAGTTTGAGATTTTGTGGTTTGATGTCGCGGTGGATGATAGGCACGGCTTGGCTGTGGAGGTAGTCTAGTGCGTCAAGCAGTTTGTAGCTCCATTGCAAAACTTCCTCAAGGGTAAAAGCCCCTCCGCGCCGTACCAAAAGCTCGCCGAGGTCATTCCCATCTATGAACTCCATCACGAGAAACTGCCCGGCATCTTCCGTGAAATGGTCCATAACTTTGGTCAAGGCAGGATGGCGTAAACTGGCAAGAATTTTTGCCTCATGCTCAAACGCCTTGCGAAGCCTTCCCTCGCTGACCAGCGTTTGCTTTAGGGCAACGGTGCTGCCGAGGCGATTATCTATGGCTTCATAGACAGCTCCCATGCCACCTCTGCCAATAGGCTGTACGATCTCGTAACGGTTCTGGATAACGGTTCCAGATTGTAATTCAAACATCGGGTCTGCCCTTTAGTTGAAAAAAACACGATCCTCTCTCGTTTTATGATAGCATATTCTAGCCATATTGACCATGTTTTTATATGGGGACAGGGGATGGGATAGGAGTAGGCTTTCAGGGGTAGGTCAGACGGGCAAAGCCTACCTTTTTATTCCCCGCTCCCCCCTGCCCCCGCTCCCATCCCAGGGCGAGGGGGAGCCAACACCTGCCGCGGTTCCC
>CAZLKK010000444.1:0-2761 GCA_964559995.1 uncultured Chloroflexaceae bacterium | reverse complement strand
GGGAGCCAAACATTGGGCGCACCGCCGTGCGCCCCTACGGATCGTTTTCTCCCGCGTAGTGGGTCGCAGGGCGAGGGGATCGGGGCTGCCCGGTGAGACGTTGCATGTAACGGCTCTCCAAGGTGGGCACACCGCCGTACGCCCCTACCCCACATGGGGGGAGAGCCGCCCCCTGCTACGTGACAAAAATCGGGTTGGTGAAGAGCCACGGGCGACCACTCCGATGGTACGCTTCGATGCGGTAGACCCCCGGTGTGTCTATCGCTTCACAGAGCGCACGCTTTGCCCGCGTGTGGAGTGTGCCATTGCGGATGAGGCGCACCTCAACCGGGCGGCGCATATCGGCAAACAGCTTGAGTTTCCCCCCCGCTAAGGAGAAACTATCGCCTATTGTCCAATGGTAACGATCTGTTCCACGGGTAACGGCAACCCGCACATTGGTGACTTCTCCATCCATACGATTGGCAAAGAACAATCTCCCCTGCCGCAGCGCAGTGAAAACCTGCTCACGAGCTTGGTTCGCATCAGGGGAGAGCGGTTCATCGAGTAGCAGGTAGTTGACCAGCGCATGGAAGGAGCGATGGTAGGAAAGCACCTCAACCGTCCCCCCCCACGGGGCGCGATGGCGCAGAGCGTGGGCATCTACCCCTGCCACCCCAAAGGTACGCTTGCCTGCCACATTCAGCCGATCCCACCACGCCAGCGCATTTCTCGTTGGACCGTGTAGCCCCTGGCGCAGAAAGAAGAAATACCAAAACTTGTTGAGTGGCGTAAGTGATGATCCCCAGTCGCTCATCAGGTTCCAGATTTCTAGCCCCATCGTTTGCCCATCACGATTGCTTGGACCATCTATAGCCCAGTCCTCCCATTGGTAGGAGTTCTTTTTCACCTTGCTGATAATACGGTCATCGGGGTGGGCAATGATACCAAAGCCCCCCTGGGCATACACCGCATCGACAAACTGCTGCGGATGCAGTGTGTGGCTTATGACTTCATCCACATTGAGCGCGAGCAGGTGATTGCGGGGCGGGGTAATCTCATTCCCCACAATGACTAGCACATCACCATGCCAGCCTTCATACGGCTTGCCCCCAAGCGAATTGTGGTCCGTAATGGCGATCCATTGCAAGCCGGCTTCACGGGCAGCCTTGACAATGGTCTCAATAGAGCTATCGCAGTCGTGCGAGTACTGGCTATGGATGTGGATTGCTCCAGGACATAGCCCAGGGTTTTGTTGTTGCTTCATTCAGGTGATTTCTAGGGTGGTGGTGGTACACATGCCGGCGGTTCCGTCATCCAGGGACGGTACAGGATGTTATTCCCCACCGAGTCGCCGCGCCCTTCAGGATTCTCCGTGGGGTGGTAGGGGCCAGAGGTGTCTCCCCACCAGTTGAACTGCATATTCAGCTGCACCTCGCTGGTAGCTCCGCGTCCTATCCCATGCTCCTCATAGTAGGCAGTAATCGGGGCAATATGCCCATCTATCAAGTTATCGTAGATGTTGAGGCGAAAGTTTGGGACTTGTGAAGTTTCAGAACGCAAACTTAGCCCATCGGTAGAGCCGACCAGCGAATTGCAAGCCAGCGTCCCCTCAATTGGTCCGTTGGTAGAGATAAGCAGATTTGCCCCAATCTCGCCCTCGTTGGGGGTTGGCATATACAGCAGGTTTTTCTGGATGTCCATACCCAACGTAAAGTATGCCCCCACATTGTTGATGCTGACAACGGGTGAGCCGCTGCTCATCCGGTTGCCGCCAAACCGATTGTTGTGGAGCGTAATGGTATTGCCCTGATTGTAGGTCGCATTGAGTGCGCCGCCATAGGGAAAATCATTACCGTAGACTTGGCTGTCCCGCATATCAAGCTGGCTGTCTGTGACAAGTATCGTCCCGCCGTTGTCCTGAAACAGCGAGCTGCGAATGGTCAGATTGCCGCCTTCGCTCATCAGCACGGTACCACTCGCGCCGCCTTGATGCACATGGGCATGGTCTAACACGATGGTGCTGCCATCATGGCCATAGATGCCTTCCCATCGCAGCCCAGAGCTAGAAACAAACTGCACTGGGTTGTCTGCCGTTCCCATAACGTGCAATTCAGCCCCTTCGTCTACTACAAGGGAAACGCCCCATCCTAGCCGTAGCTCTGTGCCAGGGTCTATGAACAGCTTTGTCCCCGGTGCCACTTGTACCGTTTGGTCTAGCACAATGGGGCTTTGTTCGCTGACCCAGCGGGTATTGTTGCTCAAAACGATATAGGGGGGCGGTTGTGTGGGTTCTAGCGTTGGCGTGTCCGTAGGACCTGCCGGTGTGGGAGTGTCTGGTTCTGGCGTTGGCTCCAATGGCTCTGTTGGCACAGGCGTATAGGTCGGCAGTGGGGTATAGGTTGGCAATAGCGTATAGGTCGGCTGCGGGGTATAGGTCGCTTCCTGGGTATTGGTTGGTTGTGGCAAAGCTACTGTAGGTACTATCGTTGGTGAACCCTGGGCAGGCGGCGACCCAACCGGCATGGGACCCTCAGATGCCAATGGGTAGGGGGTTGTTGGTTGCATAGCAACCGGTGTACCAGGTCCAGGTTCGCCCGGCTCAGGATAGACTGTGCCAGCAGCACCCCCTGGCGTAGGTTTGGCAGAAGCTCGGCTGGCAATGCTCGTTGAGCGAGTCGGCAGCGGAACAGAACGGGTAGCAGTACCACCGGGTTCAGGGTAGAGCGTTGGGGTGGGAGCAGGAAAACCGGGGGTTACAGACCCCATACCAGCGGATGAT
>CAZLKK010000443.1:0-2788 GCA_964559995.1 uncultured Chloroflexaceae bacterium | reverse complement strand
AACAGACGCTCGTCTCCCATCTGTCGTTCTAGCAGATGGGAAGGTCTGCCCTGCTCCCCATCCGACCTCACGCCATGCATCCTGCATCTCGCGGGTCACGAGCGTATAAGCATAATGCATATCTGTGGCATTAAAATCACCTGCGGCAATGAAAGGCCCATCATAGCTTTGCGCCAGCGTTGCCAGTTCTTGGGCTTGCTGCTCACGTATTCGCAACGACTGCTCCATCCACGACGGTTTGCCCATTCTGGTAGGGGTTGCGTGAAACTGCAAGAAAAGCACCTGTTGTCCGTTGACATCCAATGAACGCAGGATGTAGGGACGGGTTGCCCATGCATTGCCTGGCATCGTCACAGGAGGCTCGCTCATAGGGTAACGACTAATAATACCAGAACCAAAAAAGCCTTCGGTATGCAATTCTTGGTAGGGGTAGCTGTCACGTAATGCTTGTGCAATCGCTTCAGATACCGGTGTAGTGAGTTCCTGGAGCGAGATAACATCCGCATCAGAACGGCGCAGCGCATCTACTATTGCATCGGTGTGCTGGTTGGAAAACAGGAGGTTGGTCGTCATTACCTTGATAGTCTGCGCCTGGTTATCTGCCTGTACCAGCGATTGTTGTGGCAGGAATAGCTCACCATACAGCAACCCGCCAAGCATCGCCGCCGCCCCAACAGGGACTAGGATAATTCTTCGTTTCAGGAAAAAGGCGGCAATGGCAATAACGGGCAGTGGGACAAAGGCGTAGAGGGAAAAGGCGTTCATCAAAAAGAGCCACCACCAGCGATCAGGGAAAACAAGCCGCAGGATTGCCCATCCAAATAGTCCAATAAAGTACATGTATATGGTTGCCATGAGTAGGCGTTCACAGTGTTTTTTCATAAAGTCACCCCTTCTTTCGTTGGTTGGTTCTGCGATAGCAGAACCAAGATTAGGCTATCTTCACTACTTCCTATAGCTACTGTAGGATACATTATCTTGCTTGTCCATGCTTTAAATCGGGGATTGCTTACACATAAGTGCTTGACACCAATTTGAGATCACGAGTGCAAGAAACCAGGGCAATAGCAACGTCCGGGCAGCCCCCCCTGCTCCCGCTTCCATTCCGGGGCGAGGGGGAACACCTACCGCGGTTCCCCTGCTCCCGCGTAGTGGGGGAAGGGCAGGGGAGCGGGGGGCAAATTGAACTTTAACATGATCCTGGAATGTTGCCAACCTCTCTCCCCCAATACTAACGTTCAATGGTATAATAGGAGGTCCTTATAGCGATAGCGTAGCAGGCTAGTAAAGCCTATGAGTACAAGACCGAAACAAATTGGTAATTACATCATAGACCGCGAGATAGGCCGTGGCGCGACAAGCGAGGTATGGCTTGCGACCCATGCGTATATGAACCACCGACAGTTTGCGGTCAAATTACTGCTTTCGCACAATAATGAATCTATCCAACGCTTCACCCGTGAAGCAACCCTGTTGAGCCACCTCAACCACAAAAATATTGTCCAGATATACGATCATGGGGTCTATGAGCATTACTATTACTCCATCCTCCAATACATTGGCGGATGCTCTCTCCAACAATTTATAGACCGCAAACAACGGCTTGATTTCCCCGAAGCCCTCAAGATATTCACGCAGATAGCCCAAGCCCTGGATCATGCCCATAGCCTACAAATAGTCCATCGTGATGTCTCCCCCAACAACGTGTTGGTTGAGGATGTCACCGGTGATGCCTACCTCACCGACTTTGGCATAGCTCGTGACATCAACCAGAAGATTACCGTAGAGGACAAGGTGATGGGAACCCCCGGCTATTGGTCGCCAGAGCATGCCCGCTCCGCCACCGAAGTTACCCACCTCTCTGACATCTACGGACTTGGGGTGATGCTCTATGCCATGCTCAGTGGGGGGTTGCCCTGGGATGATATTCCCGTTACCCCCGATCAGCCGTTTGGATCGCTGATCACGCTCAAGCAGCGCGGCGTGTATCATGTGCCAAGCGGAGTTGATCGCGTTATCCAAACTTTGCTCGCCATAGACCCGTCTAAACGGTTTCCCTCTGGGCAGGCGGCAATAGATGAGCTTGAACGGCTTTCCCAGAAACACCGTGCCGCAACCCAAAACAATGGCAAACCAGCAACCGAGGGGGAAAAGCGGGTACTAGATACGACCAATGCATCTGCCACCTTTGAAGCCGTTGGTGTACAGCAAAACGACGTAGAAACCGTCCTCGGTCCCGACCTCATCCGTGCGCCTATTGCCCGTGCTCACGAGCGGGCAGAGCAGCTGTGTCAGCCGCGGTTTGTGGCAGATTTGCTCGATACGTGGTCGCAACAAGGCTTTGCCCAGGGGCTATTTCGGCGGGCAATGCTTGGCAGGATGGTACAGTTACACCGCGTCATCAGCCGCAATGTTTACTTCTATCAACTCCAGGTGCTGTATGAAGAACGCCACGACCCGGAAGTTATCCAAGAACCAGACAAAGAGGCAAAAGACATCCCCATAGAGCCAGAGGTAGACCGTTGGAAGGTCGCGCTCCCTTCAGTCCAGATTTTTCAAGATGACCCTGGTAAACAAACAAAGCTACCGGGGTCTTCACGGGTAGTAAAATGTAGCAAATGTCAGGGGCAAGGGAGGGTAACGTGTTCTCGCTGTAAAGGGAAACGACGGGTTGAGATAACCCGTCAACTCCCCCCGGAATCGTTTGACCCCTATGGCAGTGGGGGACGTGGTAGTGGCAGTGGCGGCAGCAGTGGCGGTAGCGGGGGACGTGGCGGCAGCAGTGGCG
>CAZLKK010000442.1:0-2811 GCA_964559995.1 uncultured Chloroflexaceae bacterium | reverse complement strand
TGTGCATCTTCTCCGTGGTGGAAGTTTGCCGGGTTGTAATTTAAAGCAAGGGGTAATGAGCGACAAAACATTAGAACAATGCATTGATCCGTGGCTCCAGCATATGCGCTGGCGGCAGGATTTTGCTCAGTGGCGTGAGCGGCGTATCAACCAAGAGCACTATCAAAAAGAACGGCTCGCTATGCTGCAACAGTTGGCGGGGTCGCTTGATGGGGCTGCGTTGCTGGATTTAGGTGCGGGTATGGGGGGGTTTGCGGTGGCGGCAGCATTGCGCGGTGCTCGCGTGGTCGCTTGTGAATATAACCCTGCCTACTGCGACATTATTCGGCGGCGTGGTGAGCGACATGGGTTGCGATTGCCGGTTGTGCAGGCGGCGGGTGAGCATATCCCGCTGCCGTCTCAGCAGTTTGACCTTGTGGTGAGTTGGGATGTCATCGAGCATGTGCAGTCGCCAACGGCAATGTTGGCAGAGATGGCACGGGTGCTGCGTCCGGGTGGGCATGTGCTCTTGACCGTCATCAACCGTTGGGCATGGAAAGACCCCCACTATCACCTATTGGGGATAAATTGGCTGCCAATGCCGCTGGCAGAGTGGATTATAGCGCGGCGTGGACGCAGCAAGGATGGTAGCCCTTTTGGGGATATGCAACGTCTCAGCGATATGCACTACTTTTCCTATGGGGCGTTTGTGAACCTGGCAAAGCGGTATGGTTTTGCTGTGCGCGATATGCGCGAGGAGCAGCTGCGTATGGGGGCAATGCCGAGTCGCCGCTGGAGCCGCCGGGTGGTGCGCGGTGTGCTGCATCGGGTGGGGCTAGAACGGGCTGCCTATCGCTTCCACCGCCAATGGGCTATGGGGATGTTTGAGCTAGGATTGACCAAGTAGGTATGCCAATGTTGGGAGGACGCTCGCTCGCTATCGCGCTCTACAACCTGACGACCACCACGAAGGTCGGCGGGGTAGAGAGTTTTGTTTGGGATTTGAGCCGTGAACTGACGCAGCGGGGGCATCGGGTAACGATTATCGGTGGCGTGGGGGGGCGGCGCGAACCTATCGACGGGGTGCGCGTGGTTGTTTACCCGTTTATTAGCCGGGGGTTCTGGCAATCGTTGCCGCTGCTGCGCCGGGCGTATGCTGAGGCAAAGTTGCTCGAACGGTTGAGTATGGCGGTGTCGGCAGTGCCGTTGTTGGCACGGGGGGAATTTGATATTGTCCATATTCAAAAGCCGTATGATATGGCACCTGCGCTGGTGTCCCGCTGGCTAGGGGTACCGCGGGTGGTGCTTGGCTGCCACGGCGAGGATTTCTACCGTGGCGATTCGCTGCTGGCACGCCATATGGATGCAGTCGTTTCGTGTAGTCGCTTCAACGCGCAAACGGTTGGCGCACGCTATGCTGCTCGTGCTATTCGCGTCATTTACAATGGGTTTGACGATACGCTATTCTGTCCCCAGGAGCCAGACCAGTCGCTACGCCAAACGATGCTCGCTAACGGGAGTCGTTGGTTGTTGTTGTATGTAGGTCGGTTGATGCCCTGGAAGGGGGTTCATACGGCTATTGAGGCGTTGGGATTGTTGCCAGAAGCCACGTTGTTGGTGGCAGGTGACGGCGAGGAGCGGGAGCGGTTGCAGCAGATGGCGATGGCTACGGGTGTGGGGGAGCGGGTGCGGTTTCTAGGCGTAGTGCCACGGGAGTTGTTACCACGGTTGTATAGTTCGGTAGATGTGTTGCTTGCGCCAAGTTTTGCCAGCGAGACGTTTGGGATTAGTCTAGTTGAGGCGCAGGCGTGTGGATTGCCTGTCGTGGCGAGTCGCTTTGGGGGGTTCCCAGAGGTGATAGACGAGGGGCGCACGGGGGTGTTGGTGCCGCCGCGTGATGGGGCGGCGATGGCGGCGGCAGTGCGGCAACTGCTTGGTGAGCCGGGGGTACGAGCGGCGATGGCGGCGGCTGCGCCGGGGTGGGCGCGGCAGTTTGTCTGGTCGGCGGTGGTAGACCGCGTGGAAGCGGCGTATGCGGAGGCGTTGGGGGGGATAGGGTAATCGGGTTGTCCCCCCCCCAACCCCTAGCCCTTTCCCCCGCTACACGGGAGAAAAGGAACCGGGCAGGTTCGGTTCCCTTTCTCCCTATCCGACCCGCGAGTAGCAACGAGCGGATGCGACCCGCGAGGGGCAACGAGCGGATGTACGACCCGCAAGGGGCAACGAGCGGATGTATTGCTCTGCATCTCCCGACAGACTCAGGGTTACTTCTCCTCCAAATCAAGCTCATCCCGCACAAGTAGGTCTGCCGATACGTCAAAAAAATCAGCTACCTTGAAAACAAGTTCTGCCCCTGGTCTTCTCTTCCCACTTTCAATTTGGTTAATATGTGACTTGCCAACACCAAGTTCTGCTGCTAGTTGTTTTTGCGTGATGCCCCGTTTAGTACGTAACCATTGCATCTTTTCGGCGAATCGTTCTAACATGAAAACCCTTGACACAAGCAAAGAAATATGCTACATGTATTCCCAATTGTGAATCGCCCCCGCACTATGACGGTGCTAACGATTAGTGCGGAGGTTTACAGGGTAGGGGGAATTTCCCCTACAGATAATCATGATACACGAAAATGCTCTCAGTGTGAGAGCAGAAGAAAGGAGCAGGGAATATGGGGGTCCATTCACTAGATGACCTCAAGCGCAAATGGCAACATGAGCAGATGACGGCGGAGCAGATGATAGGACAGATGTTGCAGCATATGGATATGCTGTATGATCGGCTACGGCTGTTGGAGAAGGCGCACAATGCAGAAAGCCAAGCACTGCCCACCCA
>CAZLKK010000441.1:0-2821 GCA_964559995.1 uncultured Chloroflexaceae bacterium | reverse complement strand
ACAATCTATACCTTAATAATTATACGCTTTGCGCTCAAAGCCCCGCCGCGACCCGCCCCGCCGCCGGCTGCGCCCCCGGCACAAACTCCTCGCCCGTGAGCCGCTCGTAGGCAGCGATATAGCGACTCGCCACCTGTGCCACGAAATCATCTGGCATAGCCGGCGGCTCACCATCGCCGCGATAGCCCCGGCTGGCAAACCAGAGCCGTAAGAACTCCTTGTCGAAGCTCTCTGGCTCGCCACCGGGGACATACGATTCCTGCACCCAATAGCGGCTAGAGTCTGGCGTATGCACCTCGTCTATCAACGTCAACTTGCCATCCAATAGCCCAAACTCATACTTCGTGTCTACCAACAACAACCCCGCATCGCATGCCACCTGCTGCCCGTAGGTAAAGAGCGCGAGGGCAGCCTGCTCCACCTGCCCCCACAACTCCTCCCCGATAATTCCCCGCGAAACAATCTCCTCAC
This sequence comes from uncultured Chloroflexaceae bacterium, assembly GCA_964559995.1. Taxonomy (GTDB): domain Bacteria; phylum Chloroflexota; class Chloroflexia; order Chloroflexales; family Chloroflexaceae; genus JAAUSY01. Next base: position 2,350 of record CAZLKK010000441.1, on the reverse strand, counting down.
GGGTAAGCCGTTCATCATGCCCGCCTGCTGTCGCCTTCGTGGTCGGCGTAATAATCGGCTCAGGCAGCGCATCATTTTTGCGTAGCCCATCGGGGAGCGCAATACCGTAGGGCTGCCGCTCCCCCTGTTCATACAGATACCACAGCGAGGTCTTCGTCACGCCGGTAATATACCCACGCACAATCACCTCAACCGGCAGCACCTCAACCTCATAGGCTATCGTCACATTGGGGTCGGGGATAGAGTGGACATGGTTTGCCACAATGCCCGTAGTCTGGGCAAACCACCACCCACTCAACTGGTTGAGCACCTGCCCCTTGTAGGGGATAACCCCAAGCACCCGATCAAACGCCGACACCCTATCTGTCGTAATCAAGATGCGCCGCCCATGATGCTGGTACATATCGCGCACCTTGCCTACTTGCTTTTCGCCATAGCCGACCAGTTCAACGCTATGCAGCGCATGCGGAATAGCCGCGATAAGTTCCTTGTGGTTTAGCATGCTTTCACTCCATTGACAAACAACGATAGCCCCAACATTCCCCGCTCGCCCCGATGCCAGCGCGGATGCTGCCACGGGAAAACGTGATCCTCTGGATGGGGCATTAGCCCCAACACATTGCCCTGATGATTGCACAACCCGGCAATGTTCGCGTGTGAACCGTTGGGATTGGCAGGATAGGGGGCGCGTATGCCGCTCTCGTCTGCATAGGTCAACGCGATGAGATGCTCATTGTGCAGGGTCGTGAGAAGGTTTTTGTCAAAGGCAATGAACCGTCCCTCGCCATGCGCCACAGGACACAGGATAAGCTCATCTTGCATCCCCTGCGTAAAGAGGCATGGACTCATCTTCGGGCGTAGATGCACCCAACGACACTCAAAATGCCCCCGCTCATTGGCAGTAAGCGTCACGGGGCGCGAGAGGTCGGGGACTGCCAAACTCTCGTTATCGCTCGGCAACAAGCCAGACTTGACCAGCGTCTGGAAGCCATTACAGATACCAAGCACCGGGCGACCTTGCTCAACAAAAGCATTGATGTCGGTCTGTAGCCGATGGCGTATATCCAATGCCCATAGCGACCCTGCGCCCAGGTCATCACCATAGGAAAAGCCCCCCGGTAGCACTAGCATCTGGTAGTCTAGCAGACTGCGCTCGCCATTGATAAGCTGGTTAATATGCACAATCTCTGGTTGCCCACCCGCCAACCGACACGCCAATGCCGCCTCTCTATCGCGGTTTGTGCCGTTGGCATGCAGCACCAGCACCCGCGGCGAGGTGGTAGCAGGGGTTGCAAGCCAGCTATCCTGTGCCGATAGCATTTTTATTGGCTCTCGGTGGGGAGCAGCTTCTCCCCGCCACGCCTGCTCCAGTTCGTCTATCGTAGCCGACAACAGTTCATCACCATTGCGGCTATGGATACGCAGCGTAACCCGATTGATCGGCTCTCCCCACGAGGGGCAAACGTGACCAATGAGCGCATGGGGGGTATCGGTCTCTTTGCACAACGCTTCAAAGGCTTGGGTATGCTGTGGGCGCACCTCAACCACAAAACGGCACAGCGACTCGGAAAAGAGCAGAATGTCATCACGCACAACATCCTCTGCCGTTGGCATGGTAGCGGGTATCGTCTCCAGGTCTACATCTGCCCCCACCCCGCCGGCAATGCACATCTCAGCTATCGCTACCCCTAGCCCCCCTTCGGAGCAATCGTGGCACGCGGTGATAAATCCTGCGTTGATTGCCCGATGCACCAAGCGCAAACGGTCTAGCGCGTTGGGGACAGGCTGTGGCGGGCAGCGGGGCAACCTATCTACCGGCGGGTTGACCAGCAGCGCATAGTGACTACCGCCTAGCTCGGCTCGCGTATCGCCTATCACATACAGCAAACTATCGGTGTGCTTGAGGTCCATAGTCATGGTCTTGTGAATATCTGGCACGATACCAAGTGCAGAAATGAGCAGCGTACCGGGTATGGCGTGTTTACGCCCATCAGCACCGAGATACTCGTTGTTGAGGCTATCTTTGCCAGAGATAAACGGGGCTTGATAGGCAATGGCTGCATCATAGCATCCCTGGGCAGAGCGCACGAGACTCCCCAAGCGGTCTGGCAAATTCGGGTTGCCCCAACAGAAGTTGTCCAACAACGACACCTGGTCAGGGTCTGCCCCCACACAAACCGCGTTACGCATGGCTTCGTCTATGGCAGCAAATGCCATCGCATACGGGTCACGCTCGCCGTAGGTGGGGCAGATGCCAGCGGAGAGGGCGACCCCCTTAACCGTTGGGGGAGTATCCCGTTGGGATGCCCACTGCTCCCCATGCTGCTCGCAATAGTCCAGCGGCACAAGC
>CAZLKK010000440.1:0-2822 GCA_964559995.1 uncultured Chloroflexaceae bacterium | reverse complement strand
CCCACCCCCACCATTGCTAGACTGACCATTTGCGCGGTGCGTAATTCCCCGACATACAGGCTATCGGTGCGTAGCCCCTCTATCCAGAAACGCCCAAGTGAATAGTAGATACAATAGACAAACAGGGTATCCCCATAGCGCATCCATCGTTTTACCCGTGGAGCATGTGAGCCAAAATACCGTTCAAGCAAGAGCAACATTCCTACGCCGGTTATATTCCACACCGACTCATACAGGAAAGTGGGATGAAAGAGCATATCGGCAGGATAGCGTTGGGTATTATGGTAGGGGGGGAGACGGTAGGCAGGGTCTATTTTTACCCCAAATCCTAGCGTTGTTGGGTTGCCGTAGGCTTCTTGGTTGAAGAAATTGCCCCAACGTCCGATACCTTGCGCCAGCAAAAAACCCGGTACCTGAATGTCCATCCATTCCCAAAAGCGCAACCGATGGTAGCGCGTGTAGCTGAACACCGCCAGGAGTGCGCCAATAATAGCCCCGTGGATAGCCAGTCCGCCAGTAGTAATGTTAATCATCTTGCCAAACTGCCCCTGGAACTGGTCCCACTCAAAGATAACGTAGTAGCTACGCGCCCCGATAATGCCAAACACTAGTCCAAGCATCAGTTGGTTCCAGGCGTGATCAGGATTGTAGCCCCGTTGTTTGGCACGATGTGCAGCAATGGTGGTGGCTATCATTGCCCCGCTGACAATAAACACCCCATACCAACGGATTTTTACTGGCACAGCAGCTGTTCCAAGCATGGGGTTGGCGGGTGAGGTCAGAAATAGCCCACCTAGCGCGAGCAACACCCCAACTCCTAGCCCCATTCCCCACTGCTTCCAATCTTGCGGGGGAGTCGCATGGTTCATTGTAGGCTTCTTGGGAAATATCCAACTGGAAGCCATCGCACCGACTACACCGCCAATCAGCAAAATGACGACAGCAAGCGGGATGGTCGTGTTGATTAAGAAAGGATCGTCCGGGGGATAAAGACCCATATTATGACCAGTTAAATTCCATAATGACTTCGCCGACTTTGATACGATCTCCCGTGTGGAGTTGGTGTGGGACATTAGGCGTAATACGTTGCTCGTTGATCAGGGTACCATTGGTACTGCCCAGGTCTGTTAGGGTGTACACATCATTGGAAAGCTGAATAGTTGCATGGTTACGTGAAGCAACTCCCCGATCATGCTCGGCAAGGTCTAGCTCTGGATAGTGGTGTCGGCGGGGGTCACGCCGCCCAATGCGAAAAGGCAGACGGTCTACCTTCATCTCCCAGGTACCGTGGGATGAACGGACAAGCAACTTGGCAACAGGCGGTACCCCAATGGGCATACCACAACCAGCACAGAATTTAGCCCCCATTTTGTTGGTGCGACCACAGCTGGTACAGGTGCTTGCCTCATCATCTGGAGCCGTGGGGATACTCGCCTGTGGCACAAGCGGCTGCGAGGATGGAGGCGGTGATAGGGGAATGTTGTTTGCTGCAATAGGCGCAGCCCCCGGTTCAGATTGTGTGGTGGGGTCTACATAGGGCTTGTCCAGACAGACCATTAAAGCCTGTTCCATCTCCTCACAGGACACATAGCGTCCCTCGCGCTTGAGCCACATTGCTTTGACAATGACCCGTTCGGTCTTTGCCTTCATGTCTGGCTTGTGCTTGCGGATATTGCCTATCTGCACCTGCTGCAGGGGCACTGGCGGCATGCCGGTTGAGAGGTGGTAGAGCGTTGCTCCAAGCGCGTAAATATCACTGCGGGCATCGGTCTGCTCCTTGCCATATTGCTCTGGGGGAGCATAGCCCGCAGACCCCATGGCTATGGTATCTTTCGCTTGGTTTTTCTTGCGGGTCCGGGCTACCCCAAAGTCTACCAGTTTGAGCACCCCACTGGAAGCAACCATGACATTTGGGGGCTTGAGGTCGCGGTAGATGATAGGAGGGGTGCGGGTATGGAGATAGTGAAGAACACGGCACAACTGGATACCAAAAGAGATAATTTGGTGTTCATCAAGTTTCATCTTGCCTTCGTGCAAGAGGTCTTCAAGGGTTTTGCCGTCTATGAACTCCATGACCATCACCGGACGACCCTCGTGACGGAAAAAGTCTACGACTGTTGGGATGTTGGGGTGGTCAAGCGAGGTTAGTAACCGGGCTTCCTGCTCAAAGAGTTTGCGGTTGTCCTCGTATTCTTCAGAAGAGATGGTTGTTGGAGGGCGCATTTCTTTGAGTGCCCAAATTGATTGGTCGCTCTTGCGGCGAACTTGGTAAACCGCCCCCATACCGCCACGTCCAACAAGTTTCAGAATCGTGTAGTGTTCATTATTGGTGCCTTGTAGCACCGTGTTTTGACTGAGCAGTGCTTCTGCCATAGGTTTTTGAGTTGGTGTCTTTGTAGAGACGATGCAACGAACACAGCTATTGTGCAAAGGTCACTTTGCTTCATTATACCACTGATGAACAGGAAAAAAGCAGCCAAGTAGGGGAGTTTTGCTAAGCACAGCAAAATTGCCCCTAATTTTGGTTGTCACCTGCGCTTGTGCTGTGTCTCACCGAGGGGAGAAAGAGGGGCTAATACACCGGGCAACCCCCCATACCCTACCCCTTTCCTCCACTGAGGGGAGAAGGGGAACCGGGCAGGGGGCAACTCCCCCTCGCCCTGGGATGGGAGCGGGGGCAGGGGGAGAGGGTCACCGGGAGCGGGGTAGGTCAACGCGACACTACCGGACATTCCGGGCAAGAATTAACCACAGATGAACACAGATAAACACAGATACCGGACAGGATTTCCGGGCAAGATGCTACCGCATAGCCCCATTTT
>CAZLKK010000439.1:0-2841 GCA_964559995.1 uncultured Chloroflexaceae bacterium | reverse complement strand
ACACCTTATCCAAAACTTTGGCAGGCAATAAGCATACTCATGTATGGATATGGATAGAGATATGGATAAACGGTATGATTATGATGTAGTCGGCATAGGAGTCACTTCGTGGGATTGTATCGGTGTGGCGAAGGGTGCGCCTATGATGGGGGTAAAGCAGGGGTTGGAGCAGTGGGTTGAGGCAGGCGGTGGTCCCGTGCCGACTGCCCTCACGGTCCTAGCCCGATGGGGATTATCCACCAGTATGGTAGGGGCGGTGGGCAGTGACCCCTATGGCGAGCGCATCCTAGCCGCACTGCGGCAGGAGGGCATAGCAACAACGGCGATGCATGTGGGAGAAGGCACTTCGCACGTTGCCTTTGCGCTGGTGGAGCCTGCCGCACAACGCCGAACTATCTGGTGGCACAATGATCGGGCTGTGTTGGACGGGGTGCAGCTAGACCGTCACCTTGTTACCTCAGCACAAGCACTCCATATTGACACCCATCTGCCAGAACTTGCCCTGCGTGCGGCAGGCTGGATGCGCGAGGCGGGGGGTAGGGTGATGATTGATGCGGAGCGGGTGAAGGAGCAGACCATCCCCCTATTGCCGCTGTGTGATGCGATTATCGTTTCTGAGCGATTTGGGCGCGAAATGACGGGGGAACCAGAGCCATCGCAATCGGCACAACTCTTGTTTGCCCAATATGGGGGCATTGTTGTGGTAACGGCAGGGGAGCGGGGGTGTTGGTGTGTGATGGGCGAGGGCGAGGGCGAGGGCGAGGGTATTGCGTTTCATACGCCAGCCTTTTCTGTTGACGTAGTAGACACCACGGGCGCGGGAGATGTCTTTCACGGGGCATTTTTGTATGGCTGGTTGCAAGACTGGAACATACGCGAAGTGGTACGGTTTGCCAGCGCAACGGCTGCGCTCAAGTGTCGGGCTGTGGGGGGACGTGCGGGTATCCCGTCATTGGCTGAGGTACGGGCGTTTATCGGGTAGCAGGTTGTAGAGCCGTGCAACGGCTCTACAACCTAAGTAAGCTACCGCTACAGATAGCCCAACTGAATCATCCACGTACTCACCCCAAAAAAGAGCGACAAAGCCGTCAAATGTGTAACCCCAGTGACCAACAGGGAAGCCCCCCGTGATGGGTTGGCATGAAAGGCTTTAAGCAGCAGCGGTACCACCACCCCCGCTATCGTTCCCATCAGTAGTGCGCCCCCCGCGGCGACCCCGGCAACAAGCCCCAATATACTATTGTCTTGCCAGAGCCAGCCTGCAAAAGCCACCACCAACCCGATCACCAAGCCATTGGCAACCCCAACCAGCAGTTCATGGCGCAAAACCTTCTGCACATTACTGCGGCGAATAGTCCCCACCATAAGCGAACGTACCGTAAAAGTAAGCGTCTGCATCCCTGCACTTCTCCCCTGCCCCAAAATCAGCGGGATAAAGGCAGCAAGCAAGGCAATATGCGTTAAAGTTCCCTCAAAGAAGCTAATCAGCCAAGCCAAAATCCCCAAACTGACCACATGCAACAATAACCACCCAATACGACTGCCTACCGTATTGAACAGCGTACTCTCTAGCGTCTCCTTCTTGTTGACCCCGTTCAGATGATAGAGGGCTTCAGTCGTTTCATCTTTCACTGCTGCTATCAATTGGTTGGTGTCTAAAGCTCCGACTAGCTTGCCATCTTCATCCACAATGGGCAAAGCCATCAAGCCAGTTTCGCTCATCAGCTGAACCTGTTCCGCCAACGTTGCATCATAGGGCAGCGTAATCTGGCGGCGATCCATAAGCTCAAATAACCGTGCGCCCGGTGGGGCGACCACAAGCTGGCGAAGGCTAACAACCCCGACCAGATGTTCTTCATAGTCAGTCACAAAGAGGTAATAGATGCAATCATTTTCAGACGGCATCTGGCGTAGGGCATCTATTGCCTGCTGAACGGTGACTTGCTGTGGAAAGCTCATAGCAGGCGCGTAAATACGGCGTTGTGTGGTTGTTTCAGTAACAGGTATTTCGTGAACACGAACAACGGGTGGTCGGAATATATCCAACCCAGCAACAGTGCGTGTAGCGAGCATATTGTCCCCCCAAAGTGCTACGGAGCCGGTGACACATCATGACACCTGGCATCTAGGCGATTACCAAATTACGGGTCGCCACGCACACGAGAGGATGAGTGGAGAAGTGTTGAGGACGACTACCCCCGGTACCTTGTACCCACCGGAGGTAAAGAGGAATATCAAGCGGTGTTCTAGCAGGAAAAGGGAACCACCATTAAACCACACCCCCGGTCACAGCGCACGCTAATCCTAGATCGCAGCGACCCATAAGACGGGAACTCTTGTTTTTCTTCCGGCGTATACTACTATCCATCTCTTTTCCAGGGAAAGCATTTTCAGCGAACTGAATGGGGCGCGAGCGTCACTGCTTGGCTTCTTCAGTAAACATCATTATGTTATAACAGGGTATAAATTGCCCTGCCCAACCATGATGCCGTTTCTCTTCTTTTGCAAGAAGTACGAAAAATCCTACTGCTGATAAATGCACGGATACCTAATAGGTACATGGTAACACAGGAGGGACTATTACGCAAGCAGCAGGGGAGCAGGCAGGGCAATTGCATTACCTGTACGATATTTCACAATCAGGTAATTTTGATACCTTTGTTCCCTTTTTCATGCCCATGTTCAACCAAAAGAGCGGAATAATTGGTGCTTATTCTGTTGGTAACGTGACGTGAAACCCTTGATGTACTACAAAACCAGCATATGTTGCATGTAACGTCTCTACAAAGCGGGCGCACCGCCGTGCGCCCCTACCCCACATGGGGGGACGCGGGGCGAGGG
>CAZLKK010000438.1:0-2841 GCA_964559995.1 uncultured Chloroflexaceae bacterium | reverse complement strand
CAGGCGCAGGTTGCTCTGGCGCAGGCGCAGGTTGCTCTGGCGCAGGCGCAGGTTGCTCTGGCGCAGGCGCAGGTTGTTCTGGCGCAGGCGCAGGTTGTTCTGGCGCAGGCGCAGGTTGTTCTGGTACCGGTAGGGGTTGATCTGGTCGTACTAACGGCGCAGGTTGCTCTGGCGCAGGTTGCTCTGCTGGCTGCGCCGGTGTGAATGGCTCTGGGGTAGGACGCTGCACCCCCGGTATGGGGACCTGTATTTGGGGTATCGTGGTCGCCTGTGGCACAGGAGCCGCTGGTTGTGGTGTGGCAGGGATAGGCGCAGGGGCTTGGGGTTGTTGGTAGACAATAATATACCCATCATTAACCTGGTGTTTCCTATCGCTATAGTAGTCACAGATAACACTCGTTGAACGCTTTTTCTCCTCAACCTTCTCCAACATATCTTGGGTAAAGTACTCATACCCCCGCCCGGCAAATCCGCCGCCAACCCCACACACCGGGCGTTGCTCTACACTCTCATGTAAGGTAAACTCTTCCGGGAGTATATTGTCGAAGGGTTGGGCAAATAGGCTATAGTAGTGGGGTTTGCTGTCTATCCAGGTAAAGAACTCTTCCATAACATTGCGCCAGATAATGCCGCCCCCCTCTAAACTCTCCACCCAACGGGTCCGCTCATTGTTGTTGTTGCCGCTCCACACCCCAACTGTCACATAGGGGGTAAAGCCAACGGTCCAGGCATCACGCCAGTCCTCGCTTGTCCCCGTCTTGACTGCTGCTGGTCGTGAGAGCTTGAGTTTGCTGCCTGTCCCCCAAATAGGAGCGCGTGCCATATCATCACTCAGCATATCTACCACAATGCTGGTAAGGTCTGGGGCTAGGGCTTGCTCCCCCTTGCCATAGCTAAACGATTCCAGGATGTTGCCCTTGTTGTCGGTAATTTGCAAGAAGGGTGTCGGCGGGATGTAGCGACCCCCACTAGCAAGCGTGTTGTATGCCGTGGTAAGCTCAAGCGGCGTTACCTCACCCCCGCCGAGCGTTAGCGACAATCCATAGTTTTGGATACCCCGTTTTAGCCCCTCACGTATACCCACGCGGTTGAGTAGGTCAAGCGTATACTGGATACCTGCAAAATCTATGGCTTTGACCGCTGGCATATTGAGCGAATTTGCCAATGCCCCGCGAATACGCACCGGGCCATACCAACTGCGTGTGTAGTTGTGGGGGCGATATTTCGTGCCATCACCAGCATCAAATGCGGTGGGGACATCCATAATCACGGTGGCAGGGTTCATCCCCTGCTCCATAGCCGCGAGGTAGGTAAAGGGTTTGAGGGCAGATCCCGGCTGCCGCTCACGGATGGCAACGTTCACCTGCCCATCGAGCACGTTGCCCTCTTCACCGGGGGTCGTCGTTGGCTTGACCGCGTTGTAATCTATGCTGCCGACCATCGCCAGGATTTGCCCGGTATAGGGTTGCATCACCACCACCGCCGCATTGTGAATGTTGCGATATTCCAAACTGGTGATGTGTTCGGCAGCTTTCTGTTGCACCATACGCTGTATATTCAGGTCAAGCGTGGTATAGATATTCAGTCCACCTTCTGACACCAGTTTTTGCCCATACTTTTCTTCCAATAGCTTGCGGGCATAAAAGACGAAATGGGGCGCGTTGATTGGCACTTCTTGCGGGGTAAAGCGCAATTTTTGGGCAGCAGCACGGATAGCTTCGCGCTCGGTGATGTAGCCCTCGTCTACCATCTGGCGCAACACCGCCACATGCCGCCACTTGGGGGGCGAAACCGCATCTGGCAACTGGTAGTCTGGCGAACGCCACCCCTCACCGAGCACCACGCCCGGCAAAAAGCCCCCCGCCTCATCGTGCTGGAGGTGGGTAATGGGATCATAATCGCTTGGTAGTTGGGGAAGTCCACTGAGCAGCGATGCTTGGGCAAGCGTGAGATCGCTGGCGTGAATACCAAAGTAGACCTGACTCGCCGCCTCTATGCCATAGGCAAGGTTGCCATAGTACACTTCGTTGAGGTAGAGTTCTAGGATTTGCTCTTTGTTGTAGTACTGGTTGAGTTCCAGGGCTAGGATGATCTCTTTGAACTTGCGTTCATACCGCTTCTCATAGCTGCGCTCTTCATCAGACAGGATAACATTTTTGATGACCTGTTGGGAGATGGTAGAAGCTCCGCTTACCTCTTCCTCGGCGTTGATGTTTTGGTAGAGTGCGCGTATTATGCCCTCGTGATCTACGCCAGGGTTGGTAAAGAAGGTTTTGTCTTCTATGGCAATAGTTGCCTGAATGACCAGCGGTGAAATGTCGTCAAGGCTAACGTTGATACGCTTACCAGAGCCAAAGAACTCATACAACAACGTCCCGTTGCGGTCATAGATGCGTGATGAGTGGAAGGTGTCGCGGGTATCCAGCGCATCAAGCCGCGGTTTCAGCGTGGCGGCAATCTGGCTATAGGTCAGGAACCCTGTCGCTATCATGGTGATAACCGTGGTTATGCCAAGCACGACAAAAAAGGCGATAGTTTGGGCAAAGATACGTGGGACGGGGGAGACCGCCGTTTCGCCTATTCTGCCCCGGCGAAACAAGCCAGGGTAGGCAGCAGTGCGCCGATGGCGAGCTAGGCTTCGATAGGTTCGGGAAAGTGAACGATTAGGGATCATGCCTTGTTGCTTGGAAACTCTCTCTACGCTGTGTTGGTAGATTGTACGCTCTGGTACGCATTGTAGCAATGTAGGGGGGAAAAAGCAAGCATGCAAATAGCAAGCACCTTGCAGTATGATTACGTTGGGACTTCGCTATCTTGCAGGGCAGTATCGAGCACCTGCCG
>CAZLKK010000437.1:0-2896 GCA_964559995.1 uncultured Chloroflexaceae bacterium | reverse complement strand
GGTATGGACATCAAAGGCTTGACCGTAGAGAAGGTTTTGATTGCAGAGGCAATCTCCTACCAGAAAGAAATCTATCTTGGGGCAATTCTGGACCGTGGCACCAAGAGCATCGTTATGATCGCCTCTTCAGAAGGTGGGGTCGAGATTGAGGAAGTGGCAAAAACGAATCCAGAGGCGATTATCAAAATACCTGCCCACCCACAGCTTGGCTTACTGGATTATCAGGCGCGTGAACTTGCGTTTGGCATTGGGCTGACTGACGGGAAGCAGGTGCGCCAATTTGCCAAGATTGCCCGTTCCCTCTATGACGCATTTGTTGGCAGTGATGCTTCCCTCGTGGAAATTAACCCGCTGGTTATCCGTGATGATGGCACGTTGCAAGCCCTCGACTCAAAGGTGCTGCTTGATGATAGTGGGCTGTTCCGCCATGCAGACCTAGCCGCACTGCGTGATACTGCAGGTGAGCCAGCAGCAGAGCAGCAAGCCCGCGATGCTGACCTGACCTTCATCAAACTGGATGGCACCATTGGCTGTATGGTCAACGGGGCAGGGTTGGCAATGGCAACTATGGATGTGGTCAAGCTCTATGGCGGCGAGCCGGCAAATTTCCTCGACATTGGCGGCGGGGCAGGCAAAGATAAAGTCAAAGCTGCGTTGCAAATCATCTTGGATGACCCCAACGTCAAATCTGTGCTCATTAACATCTTTGGCGGCATTACCCGTGTAGACGAGGTAGCAAAAGGTATTATTGCCGCTATGGAAGAGATCAATACCAGTATCCCAATGGTAGCACGGCTCGTTGGGACAAACGAGGCAGAAGGGCGAGCACTGCTAGAAAACTCGCCGCTTATACCTGCTAACACGCTGGCAGAGGGCGCACAGTTGGCTGTAGCCGAAGCGCAAAAGCAGGCGGCATAGCATAAGCAAACAAGGTAGTAGTAGGCGCAATAAGCAAGCATAAAGAACCCAACGAATATCCACAAGGACGACACACAATATATTTTCGTGTGTCGTCCCCTATTTTACAAAAAACCCCAAAGGTAATCATAACAGAAGCCTATTGAAAATAGAGGTCTTATGACAAAGAGTGCATTTATTACCGGCATTACTGGGCAAGATGGCAGTTATCTTGCCGAATTTCTGCTAGAAAAAGGCTACCATGTTGTCGGGATGGTCCGGCGTAGCAGTACCGTCAATTTCGAACGCATTAACCACATCCAAGACGATATAGAGATCGTCAGCGGCGATTTGCTTGACACCTCATCGTTGACCAACCTCCTGCGGACAGCTAAACCCGATGAGGTATACAACCTTGCGGCACAATCCTTTGTGCAGACATCGTGGGGGCAGCCGGTCTTCACCGGCGATGTGACCGCGCTTGGCGTAACCCGCCTATTGGATGCCATCCGCATTGCCAATCCAGAGGCGCGATTTTATCAGGCTTCAAGCTCTGAGATGTTTGGCAAAGTGCGCGAGGTACCACAAACAGAGGAAACGCCGTTCTATCCGCGTAGCCCCTATGGGGTGGCGAAGGTGTATGGACACTGGATAACCGTCAACTACCGCGAGAGCTACAACCTCTTTGCCTGTAGCGGTATGCTGTTTAACCACGAGTCACCGCGGCGTGGGATGGAATTTGTGACCCGTAAGATTACCTCAACCGTGGCACGTATCAAACTTGGCTTGACTAATGAGCTACGCTTGGGCAACCTCGATGCCCAGCGTGATTGGGGTTATGCGCCAGACTATGTACGGGCTATGTGGTTGATGCTCCAGCAGGACAAACCTGATGATTATGTGGTAGCCACGGGTGAGACGCATACGGTACAAGAGTTTGTCCAGTTGGCATTTGAGCATGTAGGGCTAGATTATCAGCAGTATGTCGTGCAGGATGAGCGGTTTATGCGCCCTGCCGAGGTAGATTTGCTGGTTGGTAGCCCGGCAAAGGCAAAGCGTCTGCTGAATTGGGAGCCAGAAGTAACCTTCAAAGAGTTGGTCCAGATTATGGTTGATGCTGATAGGCAACTCTACCAGCAATAGCGACCATCGCTTGTTACCCTTGCTCTCACCACAACCGCTATGCAGATAGGTACACCTGATGACTTGGCACAGTACCTTGCCCATACTGCCCATGCCCTCGTTGCAGTCATCACCACCATACTGAACGACGAGGGGCAGCGGGGGATACTCTACACCCAATTTGTCGCCTTCCGACAAACGCTGCTCCCTACCCTTGCCCCCGCGGAGTTTGCGGATATGTACGCACAAACGCTGGTATATGGGCTATTTGCTGCACGGGTTACTACCCCCGATACATCATCCTTCACCCGCCATACCCTTACCCATGCTCTGCCCCCCATTCCGCTGTTGCAGCAGCTCTTTTCCTATGTAGCATCCCCTGAATTGGATACCCGCCTAGCGAGTATCCTAGACGACTGCTCCCGCTTGCTAGAACGAACGGATATGGCGGCAGTGTTGCAGGACTTTGGCAAACCAACCAAACAGGAAGACCCGGTTGTCCACTTCTACGAGACCTTCCTCTCGGCGTATGCCCCCAAGACCCGCGAAATGCGCGGGGTCTACTACACGCCTGAGCCAGTCGTGGGCTACATCGTGAGGTCAGTAGACTACCTGCTCCAAACCCACCTGCACAAGCCATTGGGACTCGCCGATGGGGAGACGATGATCCTTGACCCGTCTACTGGCACGGCAACCTTTTTGCATGCGGTGGTGCAGCATATCTCCACCACCCTGCACGGTATGGGCATGGAACGAACGGGGAATCAGTATGTCCCCGACAAGCTGCTGCCGCGACTGTTTGGCTTTGAACTGCTGATGGCTCCCTACACCATAGCCCACCTCAAATTGAGTATGTTGTTGCAACAGCTAGGCTACC
>CAZLKK010000436.1:0-2898 GCA_964559995.1 uncultured Chloroflexaceae bacterium | reverse complement strand
TAGACTATAAACGAGAAATAGGACACCCTGATGCAGAAAGGCGTGCTGCAAAGGTGGCGGAGGTGCGCCGCAAGGCGCAGGGGCAGTAGCCGCCGGGCTATGGTTCACCACAGTGATATGGAACGTTGCTCGGTGTCGTTTTGCGCTTTGCGCTTCGTCCCCCCCCCTATCTCTAGCCCCGCGTCCCACTACGCGGGAGAAATTGTGCATTGCCATCTGTCCTGTCACAAAACCTGCCGCCGTGGTGTTTAAACAGTAGATTGGCACGCACGCATCATCAACTTTATCAATCGGTGATGTTGGCAGTGATGCTGGAAGGAACAGCCAGTGGATCAAACAGACGAAGCATTGTTGCAAAACCTACGTCACGGGGACAAGCGAGCTTTCGATACCCTCTTCTTGCGCCACTATGAACGGGTCTACCGGGTGGTATACAACCTGGTAGGCAGCCGGGAAGAGGCAGAAGACTTGGTACAAGAGACGTTTCTCGTGCTCTACAACAACCCGCCGACAGGTAATGGCGGTAAGGATGGAGCCGATACGGGTGAGCAACGATTAGCTGCGTGGCTTTGTCGGGTGGCACTCAACCGTGGCTACAACCTGCTCCGCGGTTATCAACGCTCCCAGAAACGTATGGAGCAATGGGGAGCCATAGATATGGGTATCGCCCCCGATGATCCCTACAACGAAGCAGTGCGAACGGAGGAGCGAGCATATGTGCGCTCGCTGTTGGCACGGCTCCCAGAGCGACAGAGCAAGCTCTTGTTGCTGCGCTATGCGGGTCTTTCCTATGCAGAGATAGCGTCAACCCTGGGGGTGGCGCAAGGGTCGGTGGGGACGCTGCTGGCGCGAGCAGAGCGGGCGTTCCTGGCAGTATCACAAGAACCGGTTATGAGATAAACCCCAAGTGAAAATTACGGAGGGACAAGGATATGACACCTCGTTGTTATGAAGATGGAACATTACGAGCATATATAGATACAGAACTGGTGCCTCCTGAGCGTGACGCGGTAGCGGCACACCTAGCAGAGTGCCATGCATGCCAGCATCGGGTTGAGGCGATGCGTAGCCAACTGGAACAGGTCGGGGGCATGCTTGCCGATGGGGTCGTGCTCCCCGACCCATATAGCCTATTGAACCGTATTAACCAAGCGGCAGCAGAACAACAGGAGGCAGACGGAGCCGATGGCTCTAGCCCCCAGATAGCTGCGGCACAACCAACAACAAGGAGAAAGATTATGCATAAAGAAACGACACGACAACCAATACGCAAGTGGGTTATTGGATTAGCGGCAATGCTGATGGCTGCGGCACTCTTGGCTATGCCACCCGTGCGAGCATTGGCAGACCAGTTCTTACAAATATTCCGCGTGCAAGACGTGATGTTTGTGCCGGTAAGCTCCGAGCATATGGCGCAACTCGAAAACCTGGACTTTGACGAAAGTACGCTCTTTGTCGGTGAGCCAAAGATGATCAACGATCCCAGTGATCCCGTAGAGGTGGCTTCGCTGCAAGCGGCGAGCGACCAGGTGGGCTATAGCATAGGCGAACCTGCAACCATGCCGGCTGTCCCCCTCTCAAACACCATTCGGGTACGGGACCATGCTACCTTTGAGTTTCAGGTGAATGTTGAAGCTGCCCAACAGTTGCTTGACTTGATGGACATAGACGATGTGACCATCCCGGCTTCGCTTGGTGATGAGCCGATTACCGTTGATTTACCCTCATCGGTGATGACCCACTACTATGGCGAAGACTACGAGATGATGCTGTTGCAAGGGCAGAGTCCTGAAGTCGCATTGCCAGAAGGGGTAGACCTATCCGAGCTTGGCATGGCGATGTTGCGCTTGCTAGGTATGGATGAGCAGCAGGCAGCATCCCTGAGCCAGACAGTAGACTGGACCAGTACGCTTATCTTCCCCTTCCCGGCGGACCTGGACTCCATTCGTCAGGTGACAATCAATGGCTCCGATGGGCTACTGACGCACACGAACAGTAGCAGACACCACGGACCGCATGGAGATAGGCAAGGGGATGGAGAGATTACCCCCATGCACAAGCAACTCTACTGGCAGAATGGCGACAGGTTCTACGTGCTGGTCAGCACGGGACAGGTGAGCAACAGTGAGATGATCGCCGCTGCTGAGTCGGTGCAGTAACTACGGAGAAACGGTGCAGCGCAAAATGGGTTTCCTGGCGAGCCATTGCATGCTATGCAACGGCTCGCCGGTACTCTATCCCCTCAGTGTGGCTACTGTGTGATACGTCCTTCAGGAAGGGAAATAGGCAAAATATGGTGATAGAAACCGAAGGATTACGCAAGGTCTATGGGCAAAAGGTAGCCGTGGCAGACCTTTCGCTGCAAGTGCCGCGTGGTGAGGTGTTTGGCTTCCTGGGACCGAACGGCGCAGGGAAGAGCACGTCAGTCAAGATGCTGCTTGGTTTGGTGGCACCGGTGGGGGGCAAGGCGCAGGTACTTGGACACCCGCCCGGTGACACCCCCACAATGGCACGCATAGGCTTTCTCCCCGAACACTTCCGCTTTCAAGAGTGGCTCCAAGCCTACGAACTGCTCGATATGTATGGACGCTTGTATGGCATGCCCAAAGCGACTCGCCAAGAGCGCATCCCCGAAATGCTCGAACTGGTGGGGCTACAAGATCACGCTCGCCGCCCGATTGCCGGCTTCTCCAAAGGCATGCTGCAACGCATTGGGCTTGCCCAGGCATTGCTCAACAAACCAGAGCTGGTCTTTCTTGACGAACCGACCTCTGCCCTCGACCCCTTTGGGCGCATGCTGGTGCGAAAGATTATCCACACGCTCAAAGAGCAAGGAACAACGGTTTTTCTCAACTCCCACCTGCTTGGTGAGGTTGAGGCAACGTGTGATAGAGTGAC
>CAZLKK010000435.1:0-2935 GCA_964559995.1 uncultured Chloroflexaceae bacterium | reverse complement strand
GCACTGGCAGCATAGTTAGTCAGAGTAGCCAGGTCGGGAGTTGGATCAGGCGACCACCCCGCGAGGTAGTGGGAGATACCAGCAGCATCACTCGCCGCACTCCAGCCTATTGTCAGCGATGGGTTAAGCACATCGTCAATCGTGCTACCAGGAACTATGGTTTGTGATGCTCCCGTTGCGTTTTGGTAGCTCAGGTTGATAGCTCCCATCTCTGGGGCAGTTATATCTACTAGCACAACCCGACTGGACTCACCTGTTCGTCCCGCAATATCTGTGACCCGTACCCCTAGCGTGACTGTTGGTTTGCTGGCGATAGCAGCAAGGTCAATGGGAATGTGCCCATTCCAGGGGCCAATGTAGCCTTCTGTTTGTGGCGTTTGTGGGTTTGCTAGGGGTATCCACACCCCGTTATCTACCCGCGCTTCCATTCGCTGGATAGCTACTGTTTCTGTTACCTTGCCCGCCAGGGCTAGGATACCGCTGCTATCCACATTCTGCTGCGTGATGCGATTTGTCGTTATGCCAACGGATGGCGGCAGCAGGTCAAGGTACCCGATAGGCTTGGTGGTATCAGTAATGACCACGCCGCGCCAATCTGTCACTGTTGCCTGCATATGGTACACCCCTTCGTACAAGATGTCGTAAACGCTTTTGCCGGTTGGGGTATAGGTTGTCGTCCAGGTTGTGCTTGAGGTTGCGCCCTCATCCCACTGCTGCTGATGTATCACTACATCATTAACAGTAACGGTGAGGTGCTTGAGACCAGCATCAGCTTTGGTATAGCCGCCGAGGGTACATGGGGCTTCGCTGGTCCACACCCGCTCGGCAGGTGTGGTAACAATGCTAACACCTGCTGCATTGGACAGAATTACCGCATGGGTATCGGTATGGGTAGTTGCAGCGAGACCGGGCGCACTGCATCCATCGGTGGTGCAGGTGGTGCAATTGTTGTAGACATCACACACCTGCAAGGTCGGAGTCGCATTTGCGAGAAAGTGCGGAGTTGTGGTCATACGTCCTATCCGTGTCGGGTCGTTTGGGATGAGCTTCGTATACCAGTCTTCAGTATAGGCATACTGCTGCCACGTATCCTCTGGCAATGGACAACCAAAGCCATCAAGCGTGAGGTTGTAGTCTTGCGCTTCACAGCTCACCAATGCCCCTCCTGCTATTGGCGTAACGTTCAGCTGTGCGTTGGGGGCTTGGGTGTCAATATTCCCGGTCCAGACGTTGGGTTGCATTATGACCCGTCCGCCGCTTTCTGTTGTGCGGAGCGCGATACGATAGGGACCTTCATGCTCCGCTGGCAGTTGGTAGCTCCACTCGGTAAATGGCAGCCCCTTTTGGGCAAGCGGAATAGCAAGCCACGTTGTTGCAGTTGTCGGGGTCGTGCCATCTTTGACGTGCAACAAAGCCAGTTCAAGCTGCGTTATGCCAACACTGTTCGCCATTGCGATAGCTTGAATCTCTGTTTGCTGCAATGCTCGACTGTAGACCAATACCTCATCCAACATCCCTTGCAAGTAGTCATTTTGGCTATCACCAGACCGCCCTATGCGTAACGTCCCACTGCCAGCGTATGCCGGAGTGGTTGCTGATGCGACTTCTACCCCATTGACAAACAGCTTTCGTGTTCCCGCTTCAAACAACCAAGCGACATGCGACCATGTGTCTGCGAGCAGGGCAGTGCTGAGGGTCTCGCCCCCCTGTGCATCATTCCAACGCAACACCCCATTGGTTAAGCCAAGTTGCAACCCATCAGTAGTCCCCAAAATAGTCCCACTGCCGCCAGCATTGGGCTTGACCCACGCCATAACAGTGAAGTCATGTTGCGACAAGCCGGCATCGGCGGCAGAGACTGGCAATGCTACTGCTTGGCTACCAGCAAAGCTGAGACCACTTCCCCACTTGCCTGCGCCGCTCGTTGGACATTGGTTACTGCATGTGCCAACTACGTGACTGGTTGAGCTATCTGCATAGGGATTTGGTTGCTCCATATGCAGCAAAAGTGCCGGGTTCATGGGGTAGGCGAGGTCATGCACCGTCCCGGTAAGCGTAGGACGTTGGTCGTCCGTCCCCGCTAGGACATCGCGCTGTAGCTCGCTAGACACCGCCACATCTGCCCACGGTGCTGTTCCGTCAATCAAGATGGGCTTGGTGATTTGCGAGCTATTGCCAGCAGCATCTTGGGCATCTATCTGAACGGTATACTCCCCCTGGAGGGCATTATACAGCGGTATCTCTACCTGCCATGTTGTCGTGACCAGCTTGGCAAAGACTGGCGCAGCAACTATACTGCCATTGCTATCAAGCAGGGTAATCGTCACGCTTTCGGGTTTTTGGCTATCATCTACAATGTTGCCGTGCAAGGGGAGCGTACACGACCCATTTTCATCATTGATAGCCAGCACGTTGGACGCATCAGCAAGCACTGTATTGGTAGGCAAGTTGATAGTCGGTGGGGTTTCGTCAATCGTGAAGGTAGAGCTTACTGGCGAGGACATATTGCCCGTCCAGTCCTTAGCGCGAAGGTACAGAGTTTGCTCACCCATACTCGTTGGGGTATAGGTGAATATCCACATGCTGTTGTCTGGTACCGCCGGTAGCCATTCCTGTTGGTCATAGCTATACGCAACCGAATGGATAGCAGAACCGCCGAGGGTATCTGCCTGGACTGCCATCACCCGCGGTCCCGTTGGTAGCGACTGGGCAGCCATATCAAGCGCGACTGCTGGCGGGTCTACGTCTACCGTCACCGTATCATAGACCGTCACCTGATACCAGCCAAGTTGGTATTGGTAGAGGTCTTGTATTTCGTAGGGCGAGAGGGCAGCATGCTTATTGATGAACAGTTCGTCGAGCTTACCGATAAAGCCATTGCCAAGCTGCAACGAGCTATCTTGTTGCGAGAGGGCAATTTCCCCAAGCTGCGTTT
>CAZLKK010000434.1:0-2945 GCA_964559995.1 uncultured Chloroflexaceae bacterium | reverse complement strand
TCACGACAACCCCCTCCTGCTGCATAGCTTTACACACCGCATCAGCATCAACTCCCGCTGGTACGTTTGCTACCACAATGCCGCTGCGGTGTTCGGGGGCGGTGCTGGAAGAAAGCGTATAACCGCGCTGTTGCAGATCGTCTATGAGTAGCCCCACAAGCTGCAAGATACGCTCACTAATGCGCTCTATCGTCACCTCTTGCAGCAAGCCAAGCGTGGCATGCAGGGCTACTGTCCCCATAATGTTGGGGGTGCCAATGCCAAACCGCAGAGCATTCTCTGGATAGGTGAGGTTGTAGTCCAGGTAGTTGCTGCTGTCTACCACGCTCGCCGCGCCCACATAGGCACCGGGGACGAGCATAGGCATTAGGTCACGGCGACAGTAGAGGAAGCCGCTACCGGGTGCAGACAGGAGCCACTTTTGCGATCCTGCGGCTAGGAAGTCTATATGGCATGCCTGCACATCAAGCGGGAACGCCCCAAGCGACTGGATACCGTCTACCACAAAGAAGATACCGCGCTCCTGACACAGCCTCCCCACGGCGGCTATATCGTTGCGAAAGCCGCTGGCAAACATCACCGTACTGAGGGCTATCACGCGGGTGCGATGGTCTATGCGCTGTTCTAGCATATCCAGGTCTAGCCCGCCATTGTGTTGTGGCACCATTTTGGTTAGCACCCCCTTGTAGGCAAGGTTCATCCAGGGGTAGATATTCGCCGGGTAATCGCCATCGAGGATGAGCACATTGTCGCCGGGTTGAAGCGGCAAACTTACTGCTGCTGTGTTGATACCCATAGCGGTATTGGGCATCAGTACAATATCATCATCGTTTGGGGCATTGATGAGCTTGGTAATACGCTGGCTTGTCTCGTGAAATAGCCCCATAATCTCCTCTAGCAGTGCCATAAACGATTCTGCTTGCACCCGTTCAAGGTGCTGCTGCACCGCTTGGGCAGCCCGGCGACTCAGCGGCGATACTGCCGCATGGCTGAGGAAATTACGCTGTTGGGTAATGGGAAACTCGTCACGATAGTGAGAAATACTGTTGTTGGTCATTGGTCAAAAACTCCTGGAGTATTCGGTGGTAAATAGCGGGTCGTTCCATCATGGGCAAATGTCCGCATCGTTCAATCCAGACGATGCGCCCGGTTGAGATACGCTTGGCAACCAGCGGCGGTCCATACAGCGGCATCACGCGATCCTGGCGGCAGCCAATAATCAGCGTGGGGGTGGCTATCTGGCGCAAAACGTCATTGTAGCCGGGGTTTGCCGCGTTGATAGCACTTTCTAGGGCAGTGCGCTGGTCCATACAAAAGAAATCATCAAAGATCGCTCGCAGAATAGCGGCATCTTTTGGGGTGCGGTAGAAAAACGAACGGGATACAAACCGATAGAGTGGCACCTTCCCCACCATCCACGAGCGGCGCATAGCCATCCATACTGCCGTCATATGGTGAATGACCCGTACAATCTTTCGCTCTAGGTCGTTGTGGTAGGTGCAGGGGCAGGTCATGGTGAGGGATTGGACCCGCTCTGCCCACCCCACCGCGATATGTGCCGCCACTGCCGCGCTAAACGAGTGACCGTTGAGGTGAAACTGCTCCAGTCCTAGCGTATCGGCAAATGCCATCACGAGCTGCGCCATGCTGTCTGGATTAGCGGGAATATCGCACGGCGGCGACTTGCCATAGCCGGGTAGGTCGGGGGCATAGACGGTATAGCCCTGCGCGAGGGCTTGCATCGTCCCCTGCCAGTAGCGCGAGGAGCTCCCCCACCCATGCAGCAGCAGCACCGCAGGTCCCCCGCTATTGCCAAGTACGCGGTAGGCAATAGTCATGGTTGGCAGCGAAAGATAGTGGATGCTAGTCTGGTCAAACGACATAGGCTTGGCTCTCTTCGTCCATGAGGAACTCGCGCAAGATGTGGTGATAGACCTGCGGACGCTCAACCATTGGCAGGTGTCCACAGCTATCTATCCACGCAAGGCGACTATTGCGTATCAGATTTGCTACCGTAGGCGGACCATACGCCGGCATAATAGAATCCTTCCGTGCGCCCACAACCAGCGTAGGCTCAGGTACCCGTTGGAGTATCTTCAAATAATCTGGCATTGTGGCGTTGAGCGGGAGTTGTATCCCGGTATGGCGGTCCATTCGCAAGAAATCGTTGATGCTCTCCTGTACCTCGCGGTCATCCATTGGCATATTGTAGAAGAGGGCACGGGCTATGCGCTTGTAGATAGTTGGGTAGCGTCCCATCCAAGAACCACGCAGCATCACCCACAGCCCGGCGATCTTGTGGACACGGGTAACGAGGTGGCGTTCTTTTTCGTCACGAAAGGTACTAGGACAGGTCATCAGCAGCCGGCGCACCCGGTCATCCCACCCCACCGCAATGTAGGCAGCAACGGTAGCACTGTAGGAGTGTCCGTTGAGGTCGTAGGTATCCAGGTCAAGCGCATCAGCAAAGCCTGCGACAATCTCTGCTATTCGCGTTGGGGTAATTGTCCCCTGGAGCGGCGGCGAATCGCCATGCCCCGGTAGGTCTAGGGCGTAGACGGTGCGAATATCAGCCAAGCGTAGCAGGGTATTCTGCCAGTAGCGGGATGATCCCCCCCACCCATGCAGCAGCAGGAGCGGGTGTCCCGTCCCTGCCGTGCGATAGACAATAGTCGTCTGCTCGTGGTCAAGCGTAACCAGTACCTGTGCCTGGGTTATTTGTGGCGTGGTCGTAGGTTGCTCTGCTGTTGTAGGCTCTGTTGGCTCTGATATTGTAGGCTCTGTTGTCATAAATTCCCTTGAAAATAGCCGTTTGTATTCCTGCCCCTTCTTGCAAGGGTAGGTCATGCCCATTCCGGGCAAGTTTTAACCATAGATGCACACAGATGCACACAGATACTGGACAGGATTTCCGGGCAAGATGCTACCGCATAGCCCGTTGTTGT
>CAZLKK010000433.1:1444-2952 GCA_964559995.1 uncultured Chloroflexaceae bacterium | reverse complement strand
CTACGCGGGAGAAGGGGTACCGTAGGGGCGCACGGCGGTGCGCCCTATCGGGCAGCCCCCATCCCCTCGCCCCGCGTCCCACCGAGGGGAGAAAGGGAACCGCCGGGCAGGGGTCGGCTCCCCCTCGCCCTGGGATGGGAGCGGGGGCAGGGGGAGCGGGTCGCTGGAAGCGGGGGAGCGGGAAATAAGCTGTATTTCTAGCGAGTGACCAAGAAGTGCAACACCCGCTCCACATCGCTACGCTTGCCCGTGGCGATACTGGTCCAGTAGCCCGTCTTTGCGTTGTATGGCGTGTTGCAAGTCCAGTCTGCTCGTCCAAACTCATTACTCTTCACCTTGCCGCTCACCTGAACTACCCCATCTGGGTCTATACACTGGTAGGTCACATACTCCTCGTGGATATAGCCAGTGGCAAAGAAGGCAAACTCTGAGCCAGCGGCACCCTGGGCAGGGTGGACTGCGCTATCATACGGTATCTGCTGCGAGGGGATAAGCGGTTCTGTCTCCATACGGTAGAGTTCAAAGGTGACAACCCGCTCAACCGTGCTCATCCTGCCCACAGCACGGGATGTCCAGATGCCTGGCATGGCATTGGCAGGCGAACGCCAAAACCAATCCACACGGGTTCTAAAATCCGCATGCGACCTGCCCTGTGCATGGACAGTCCCATCCGGCGCGATAATCTCATAGTCTACCCGTTCGCCTTCGTCAAAGTTGCGGGCATAGAAGTAGAACGTCTCACCCGGTGTCCCACGTCCCGGCGTAACCGCACAATCGTAGCTATCTACCGGCTCTGCCAACTCTGGATAATCCTCTGGCGCATGGATAGTCAGCTTCATCACCCGCTCTACATGGCTCTTGTCGCCACGGGCAACAAGAGTCCATTGCCCATACATCATCTCCGCCGGCGACTTCCATGTCCAGTCTACGCGCCCAAACTCGTTTGTCCCAAACGCGCCTATTTCTGTCGTGTTGCCGTTGGGGTCAGTGGCAAAGAAAATGACCCGCTCGTACGGGTTAAAGCCGCTGGCGAACAGGCGAAAATGTGTCCCCGGTGCGCCCTTGCCAGGAAACACCGCGCTATCGTAGCGGGACGGGTCTTGACCAGCGGGCATATCCGGGGTCTGCCCCGTCATCACCTCGGCTATATCAAAGAAGATGACCCGCTCAACTTCGCTCTCCACCCCATATGCCACCATAGACCACTGCCCAATGGCGGCATCAGATGGGGATGCCCAAGTCCAATCGGCACGGTTGAATTGGTTGCCCCGTACTGTCCCGCCCGCATAGACGCGCCCTGTGGGGTCGTTTGCCCAATATGTTACCCACTCCTCAGCAGCAAAGCCGGTGGCATAGAAGGCAAACAAGGTACCGGGTGCGCCATGCTGTGGTTGGACTGCCTGTGGCGAGGCGGCAGCCGGTTGGGGGCTAACCCATAGGCTGCCCCCCACGATAAGCAGCAGGAGCACCCCCTGGTAGTATGTTGGTTTCATTGTTGTACCCCTTTC
>CAZLKK010000433.1:0-1434 GCA_964559995.1 uncultured Chloroflexaceae bacterium | reverse complement strand
AGAACAAAAAAATCTGGGCAAAACGCTTGAGCTGGGGTGTGGTAATGGAACCTATTCCAAAGTATTAATTCGTGAAGCCGATGACCTTACTGCCTTCGCCTTCACCACCCATGATTTCCAAGAAGGTGACGCGATGCCAGGGAAAAATGACCGCTTCAACCCCTTCAGTAAGATAGGATAGGTCTTTCCCATCAGTCCTAGTCGCATTGGTGACACGGATAAACAAATCCGTTACTTGCGGCTCCTGTTCCATTTCAGCCATTACGGGGTCTTCCCCCATAATGTGTACAATTACTTTGATAGACACGCTACTACCGTCCTTCTCTTCTACTGGTTTCTGGTCTTCCAATCGGTATAACTATCACACGCCCCATCCAGATGATCAATGCCATTGTACTGCTGGAGTTCTACCTGTTGCGGGGAGATAATCAACTCGTTGACCGCAGTGTTGTGGGTATAGTAGTGGGTCCAAGTGCGGCTCAAATCACGATCTAGCCAGTAGGACAGCACCACTCCGACAACGCCACCATGCGCCACGACAATCAATGTTCCCCCTTCGTGCATGGTCATGATGCCATACAGCGTTCCAAGCACCCGCTCACAAAACACCGGCAGCGTCTCGACCCCATAGGTCTGTTCAAAATGGGGGTCTTGTAATGCCGTTATCATGGTCGCTTCATCTACATCTTCCAATTTGCCTAGCCCAAGCTCGCGCAAGCCTTGCCGAACTTGAACGGGCAATCCAAGCGATTCACCAACAGCCTGCGCCGTCTGATATGCCCGTTGTAGCGGGCTGGCAAAGAGGGCTTCTGCGCCGGGATTATTGGCGTGGAACCATTGAGCAAGCTGTTGGGCTTGCTCCTCTCCCCGCTGCGAGAGTGGTGCGTCACTCCATCCCTGCATCATCTGCTGAGCATTTGCCTCGGACTCCGCGTGGCGAACAAGCAGCAGGCGTGTTGATTTTCCAGATGGCATACGATTAACTACTTTCGTCTTCTACATGCACTCCAATGATATTAAACCCGGAGTCTACATAGACAATTTCGCCAGTGATACCTGCTGCACGGTCACTACAGAGCCATGCTGCGGTATTGCCTACATCTTCAATTGTGACATTGCGGCGCAGGGGCGAGGCTTCGGCTACGACTTTGTGCAGGGTGCGGAAGCCGGCTATTCCCGCTGCTGCCAACGTGCGGATAGGCCCGGCACTGATGGCGTTGACCCGAATACCACGAGGACCTAAATCTACGGCGAGATAGCGCATACTTGCCTCAAGTGCCGCTTTCGCCACCCCCATAACATTATAGTTTGGTATAACCTGCTGTGAGCCATGATAGGTCATCGTCAGCACAGAAGCCCCCGGCTGCAACAAGTCGCCGGCAGATTTGACCAGTGCGGTGAGGGAATAGGCACTGATTTCCATTGCCGTCAGGA
>CAZLKK010000432.1:0-2991 GCA_964559995.1 uncultured Chloroflexaceae bacterium | reverse complement strand
CTCATCACCAATGACGGCAATGTCGGTGCGTTGGCGTTCTTTTTTGAGCCGTCCCCGTAGCCGACATTCCCGTATCCCATCTGCTGTTTGTACCCAGAAAAACCCACTCTGAGCACGCAATACCCTTCCGTGCATGCGTTTCCTCTCGTTTGCTGCTAGTTGGCTAGGGCATACTCCCATGCTTTGCCTATTATACGCGGTATTGGGGGGAAAAGGAAATGGGGGAGTTGCCCCATCCCCAAACTTTTCGCTACTACACGGGAGAAGGGGAATTTGACTCCCCCTTGCCCTTTGGGACGTGGGGGCAGGGGGGGAGCAGGGAAAGGCAGGGGCTATATTTCTTTATTTATGACGAGGGAACCCTATCTGCCACACCCTGGTAGTTGTAGTGGTTATCTGTGGTTATCTGTGGTTATCTGTGATTATCTGTGGTACAATTCGTTGCTTCTACATACTCCGAGTGTTGTTCAAGAAAATGCTCCATTTGCGTAGTAGAGGGAGTAGCAGGTTGGCTTGTATGAGTCGTTTGGTTGTCCTGCCATTGCCGTTTGTGTAGTTCCATCTCTAGGTATTGCACCCAAATACCCCGTTGGTCATGCCGAAAAAAGGGCAAATACTCGTGATATTGGGGGTCTTTCAGCAATTGTAAACATGCATTTTTGCCTGCTTGTCGCCATTCATCCCCCTTCAAAACAAAGCCGAGTCGTTCGTAGCAGCGTATAGCACGAAAATTCATTGCAGCTACATCAAGCAGCATTGTCGTATAGTTAAACGATCCAAAATAGTAGGTAAGAAAAAGGGACAAGGATTCTGTCCCGATACCTTGCCCAACATAGGACTCACTGATAGAAATACCCAAGCGGGCGCGTCTTCGCCACGGTTCAATATCTCGCAACGAAATGCGTCCTATCACCTGATGATCGTCATATTCTATAGCCCAAGACCGACTTGTTCCTGATAATGAGAAGAAGGAAAAAAAGAGGTTCCCTGGCGAACCAAAGCGAGGAAGATTCCAAAGGGGACTCCAGGGGTCTGCATAGGATGCCCAAGATGGCAATGCGCTGTTGTCTTGGGATTGCCACGGGCGTAGACAGATACGTGCTCCTTGCAATAATGGGTTTTGACGCTTACTCATGCTCACTATCCTGGGGTTTCTGGTTTTTTTGTCTCCACTAGAACGATGCTATCCTCATAGGTTGTTGGCTATAGGGGCTTGATTTATTGATCAGGTTTTTTCAGATAGAGGAGCGACATCCAGCCTTCAATGCGCTTACCATCAGGCGTTTCTGTCCGCACCTGCACCCATTCTACCCCATCTACCACACACGGCGCGAGGTCTTGGTTATTTATCGTACAGGTGTCGCCAACTTTTTCTACCAGCGAACCATTCGGTATGGTCATCAAGACATTCGTTGCCGTACCCGGCGCATCGCGTAGGTTAAGTCCCTCGTTGCCAGCAATGGTGACAACGAGCACCTCTTGTCCCCTACCAAATGGCACCCATGGGGGCAATTCAAGATCAAAATCAGCAAAACGGGGTTGAGGGAGCGTAATAGCGAAGAATTTTTCTACCACAAAGCCTGCTAATAAGTAGCTCCCATAGATGACTGCCAGCAAAAGGCCAATGGTCACTACCCACCCCAAAAGGGTATGGAGCAATGATTTGCGCTGGAGTGTAGACGGTTGGATTGGCTGAAGTGAATCGCTTATGGGGGAAACAGGTCTAGCCGATGGGGGCAGCTTGCCCGTACTACCGGGACCTGGACGACCAGCAGGGGATGAGGAACTGAGTTGTGCTGGTCCTGGCGGTTTGCGGGGCATCGCCGGCGTGATAGTCAACCGTTGGGTTTCTGCTTGCAAGCTCCGTATGATCGCGTCTATCTCTTCCCCAAATGCTGTTACCCCTGATATACGATGTTCAGGAAAGCGAGCAGTAGCGCGAATAAGCATATGCTCAAGGGTTGGTAGGTTCATAAGCGGGCGTACTTCTGAGAGCGGCGCAATACGGGTGTTCAGGTGGGCACGACTGACTTCTTGGGCATCATTGCCCGTGATAGGCCGATTGCCCGTGATAAGTTCGTAGAGCAGAATCCCTAGCGAATAGACCACGCTGGTTGGTCCCGCTTGCTGCCCTTCTGTGCGTTCTGGCGCACGATAATGGGCTAGATCAAGGGCAATCTGTTCAGGGGAGAGCTGCCAGTTTTCTACGAGTTTTATTTGCCCTTCGTTGATGAGCAACACGTTACTGCTACTCACCGGCGGATGGGGCAACCCCCGTTCTAAGCAGACGGCGACTGCCCCGACCACTTGTCGGGTATAGTGAAGTGCGTGCTCCAGGCTCAACACCCCCAGAGCGTTGAGGGGTCTACCGGTGATATACTCTGTCACCATATAGGGGCGACCTTGCGCTTCGCCACTATCAAAGACACTCAGCAGGGCGCGGTGGGAGCGTTGAGCATGCTCATTGATTTCTTTGACAAACCGCTGACGGAACTGTTCCTGCCCTACGAGGTCTTTTCGCAAGACATGTATCAGGACATCACGTTGCAACCGCTCATCTTTAGCATGGTATACCGTTGCCAGCCTTCCTGTCCCCAGTTCTTGAAGGACCCGATAGCGTTCAAAAAGGAGGGGCTTGGGAGAGGAAGATTCGCTCATAGTTGCTTGCCTTCAGGCACAGAAACCCCCCCGCTTGAGCGGTGGGAGGAAGTGCCTCGCTTCAGCGGCTTCAGCCCACTGCCAAAGCCCTATTCATCCCCATCTGCCCGATGCAGGGCATAGGGTTGGTTTTGTGCCTTATGACATAGCCTATGTTGTATGTCAGCACAATACCCCGATTATAGCATGTGGTAGGGGAAAAGCGCAAAAGCTATCACGATGGGCAGGGCATTGAAAAGTCCGCGCAGCCTCCTCTCCCCCCTGCCCCCGCTCCTAGAGGGCGACAACCCTCTCCCCCCTTGCCCCCGTTCCCAGAGGGCGAGGGGGAGCCGA
>CAZLKK010000431.1:0-2996 GCA_964559995.1 uncultured Chloroflexaceae bacterium | reverse complement strand
CGCCGTGCGTCCCTACGGATCGTTTTCTCCCGCTTCGTGGGGGAAGGGGCTAGGGGAGGGGAGGGGGATGCACGGACGTTGCAATTGCCCTGCCATTCCCCCACCCAAAAGTTGTCATGGGCATAAGTTCATGGTATCATCAGCAGCAGA
This sequence comes from uncultured Chloroflexaceae bacterium, assembly GCA_964559995.1. Classification (GTDB taxonomy): domain Bacteria; phylum Chloroflexota; class Chloroflexia; order Chloroflexales; family Chloroflexaceae; genus JAAUSY01. The sequence goes on along the minus strand of CAZLKK010000431.1, from coordinate 2,846 downwards.
GTATCAGCAATATCTCATAGTGTGTAGAGAGAAAGCACAAAGGCATGACCCCCACCACACCCACCACCCACGCGCTCGTCATCGGGGCAGGTATGGCAGGCTTGATGACCGCACGGGTGCTGGCAGATTTCTTTGACCAGGTGACGCTCATTGAGCGCGACACCCTACCCGAACAACCTGTCCATCGCAAGGGCGTACCCCAAGCCCATCACCTGCACAACCTGCTCGTGCGTGGGTGGCGCAACCTAGAGTACCTCTTCCCCAACCTTGAGCACGATCTCACCGCCGCCGGTGCCAACCCGATAGAGTGGCCCTCTGACCTCGTATGGCTAGGGCGAGCCGGCTGGAGTCCGCGGGTGCGTACTGGCTTAACCACCTTTTCTGCCACGCGCTACCTGCTAGAGTGGACAGTGCGTGAACGGGTAAAGGGCTATTCCAACATCACCTTTCGGCAAAACCTGAGCGTTACGGGCTTGTTGACTACCCCCGATAACCAGCGTGTCACAGGGGTGCAGGTGGTACCTCACCCCAAGCCAGAGGGCAACAACACCTCCCCAACAGACTACACCGCCGACCTTGTGGTAGATGCCAGCGGACGCTCCTCGCGCACGCCACAATGGTTGGAAGCGTTGGGCTATCCTGCGCCGCCACAGGAGACGATAAACCCGTATGTGGGCTATGCTACCCGCTACTATGCGGTACCTGATGAACCAGAGCGTGATTGGAAGGTACTGTTGATACAGAGCCGTCCGCCGACAAACAACCGTGCTGGCGCGACCTTCATTATGGAGCGTGACCAGTGGGTCGTAACGCTGGTCGGGGTAGGCGGCGACTATCCCCCCACGACAGAAGATGGCTTTATGGACTTTCTCCAGAGTTTGCCCGACCCTGCCCTGTATGATTTTGTGCGTCAGGCGACCCCCTCAACAGACATCTATAGCTACCGTATCCCTGTCAATCGCAACATCCACTACGAACGGATGCCACGCTGGTTAGACCATTACGTTGTGCTTGGTGATGCAGTGTGCTCCTTCAACCCCACCTATGGGCAGGGTATCAGTGTGGCAAGCGAAGGGGTGATGACCTTTCTGCGCTGTTTGCGAGAACAGGAGCAACGGCGACCTGATGGCAATAAAGATGGTCTCGCTCGCCGCTTTCAGCAGGAGCTTGCCAAAACGATTGCTGTACCCTGGACCTTCACTACCGGCGAAGACTCCCGCTACCCCACCACAGAGGGGAGCCATCAAGACCCCCAAACACGCATCACCCAATGGCTGCTTGACGGGATGATGCTGTATGCAACAGAAAACCGTGAGGCGTTTCGCACGTTGGTTGAGGTGATGCACATGGTCAAGCAACCTACCGCCATGCTGCGCCCCGATTTCGTCTTGTGGTCTGCGGCACTCAATGTCATGCGACAGGTGTATGGGTAAGCACCCCCGGCTTTTTCCGCTGCTGCTGCTGGTCATGCTTAGTCTGCTTGCCGGTAGCCTTGCCTACCAAGCCCCTGCCCATGATCGTATCCCCATTGGTTGGCTTGGCGACCAGTTGTTTCTTGACTATAGCGGCGGTTTGGGGCAGGATGTTGTCGAGCGTGGCGCGTGGTATGCCGATGATCTCACCCCCGACTCCCCCACCGGGCGGAGCCGTTGGTCACGCCAGCATGCAACAATGCTGTTGCCCAACGTGGGCAGGGGGGTAGACCGTCAGCTTACGCTGCTCGTTCAAGGCTTCCCCAATGATGTGGTGAAGAGTACGCTCCCTACCACTAGCAACCCCCAACAGCAACCCATCGTCACCGTCCGCGCCGATGGGGTAATCATCGGCACCTTTACGCCGACTCCCCAATGGACAGAGTACCGCTTTCCCGTGCCTGCCCATGTGCAACAGGGGGATGATCTCACCCTCACGTTGGAAACTTCTGCTACCTTCACCGACACCGAACGCGGAGCAGATGCTCGCCCCAAAGGGGTGCGCTTGGCAGGCATAGCCCTCACCTACAATGGCTTTGATGCCCTCTGGCAACCGCCAGCAGACCAGACCATACGCGAGCAGTTTCACACCCTCACAACGCAAACGCTTACCCCCTCTTGGGGGGCGTGTATGCTGCTGCTCCTGGTAGTTGTGTTGACCTATGCGCTGCTCCTTCGGGTGTTGCCCCCTAAAGCCACCGGTGCGGCTTTTGTCGTAGCCGCACTGTTTGCCGGTGCTGGCGGCATAGGACTCGCCTTAGCACGGCTCTGGATGGGGGCAATGCTCGCCGTTGCGCTTTGGGGCATCATTGCCGCGTTGATCATTGCCTACCATCGCCCGCTGCTCGTGCTGTTTCGTGCGCTTATTGCCCGCTACCAGCGGGGGCACGCGCTCAACTATGGCATCATTAGCGCAGCGTTAGCCCTAGCAGGTTATGCCATTGCCCGTATGATTACCCAGGCTGATGCCTATGTTGCTATTGGTACCATGATGGTCCAACGGATGTTTCCCGATTCGCTGTTGATTGTGCTGTTGGCAATTTGTCTGCTCATCCTCGGTTTGGTGCTAGGACGCGAGGGGTTGCCCCGTTTGGTCAACACGCTGGTGATGGCACCGGGGCTATCATCGTTGGCATTGGTGTTGATGCTCATTGTCGGGGGTATCTGGATTGGCTATGAAACGCTGGTCGTCTATCAATTGCCCTATGTGGGACATGCCGACTACGCCGACAACGCCGTGGTCGCCCGCAATCTGGTAGCAGGGCGTGGGTGGGTGGTAGACTACGTGACGCAGTTTTATCACCTCTACGATGGTGTGACGCGCCCCCAAGAGACGTGGCCCCTCTTGCAGCCGGTGTGGATAGCTCCATTCTT
>CAZLKK010000430.1:0-3010 GCA_964559995.1 uncultured Chloroflexaceae bacterium | reverse complement strand
ATCATCATCATCATCATCATCATCATCATCATCATCATCATCATCATCATCATCGTCATCGTCATCGTCATCGTCATCATCGTCATCATCGTCATCATCGTCATCATCGTCATCATCATAATCGGTGTAAGGTTGTTCTTCATTCAAGGTCAAGAGAAAACTAACCAGTTTTTCTACTTCTTCACTACTAATCTTCTCTGCATAGTCTTTGTACATCACATCAACACAACCACCTTTTGGACATTTCTCTACAATATGCACTCCTGGATCAAGGATAGATTGTTTGACATACTCTCGCGCACTCAAGCCCTCTACTCGTGATGCTGCTCGATCCTTTAAGCCATTCAAGTTGGGCCCCGGTCCATTGCTATTGCCTTTGGTGCTGATACGATGACAAGCGGTACATTTGGGGGTTACAGAGTCTATAATGGCGAACCCTTCGCTCGAACTGACCTTATACATATAGGCAACCGGGTTAGGACGCTCTGCAACTTGGGTTTGCCGGTTGGGTGAATCGCTGTTAGCCCCCATGGAGCTTGTCCCAACGGCACCAAGCGTCACATCAGACGAGGCTGAAGAAGCATGGGACGAACTACACCCACTCAAGAAGAGCACCCCCAACGAGAGGATGAGGATCATCAGAGATAAAACTGTCTTGCGGACTTGAACAATAACCATAGCTCTTCTCGCTTTCCCTAACGAAGTAAATATCTTGGTATCTCTATGCTGTCTGCTATATGGTTTTGTGTGGTAGACGACCTAGCGCATGGGTTTGGTTTTTGGGATAGATTTGGCTGTGCTGAAAAAATCAATACTCAGCAAATATAGCTTATATACCTAAAAAGTATACGTTAAGAGTAGGGTCTTGTCAATCCCCCCTTTCTCGTTACATTCCCCCCTGACAATTACGTTGTAAATACGATGCTCTATCGGGGCAAAAGGTTACAACTCTATGCGTACAGAGAGTCATTATTTTGGTGCCACAACTAACCGAAAACCAAAGATATGCGCGGGGAAATCCGGGCGATACTTGTCTCGTGTGCCGCAGCGCATAAACGTGCGGTAATCCCACCACGACCCCCCTCGCACCGGCACATTCCACTCCGCCGGGGTGACATCCCTGCGGAGAAGGTGGGCTTTTTGGGGGTAGTCATGGGCATTGCTGGTAGTCCATTCCCACACATTACCCGACATATCCTGCGCCCCACAAGCTGCGGCACCAGCGGGACACGTCCCCACCCGCACCGTATGCCCTAGCTCGCCTTGCTCATAGATAGCCCGTTCAGACGAGGGGTATTCCTCTCCCCAGGGATAGTAGCAGCGTTGTCGCTCATGGTTGTAAGATTGGGCAACTTCCCACTCTGCCTCGGTGGGTAGCCGTATGACATACCCCTTTGGCATATGTTCAGCGAGGAGTTCCGAGAGCCACGCAGCAAAGGCTACCGCTTCATACCAACTGACCCCCACGACAGGTTGTTCTGCATCGTTAAACGTGGGATTGTCCCATTGCCCTGGGCGGGATCGACTCTTGATTTTCTTCCACGACCAGCCATTGGGAGTCCACCAATGCTGCGCTTGTTCGCCATATCCGCCAACGTCGAGAAACGCGGCAAACTGCGCTACTGTCACCAAAAACCGCCCAATCCAAAAATGGGGAAGGGAGATCAATTCTCGCTGGTCGCCTTTTTCCCATCCGCCGATAAGATACTCTCCTGGGGGAACATAGCACCAGTAACTTTTTGCTTTGCCAAACTCTTCCGAGAGGTATTCGATCTCTCTGCGCCATTCCCGATACGCTTTGGGGGTAAAGACCTCGCGTGGCGGAGATTGCATCGCGCCTACATGGGAGGTGATGTAATCTAGCGTGTAGATAGACTCAATGTGTTCAAGCAGGGAGTGATCCTTGATAAGTTGGCGTTCTGCTTCGGTAAAGTGCGAAGATTCTTGTTCATAGTCCTGTTGATAGCTCATCTGCCCGAATAATTCACGGCGAAAGGCGGCAATATCCGGCTGGCGTTTGTGCTGAAAGATGCTCATAGCTTTGACAAGCGCATTAGAGACCGGTTCGCTAATGTCTGGATTGACCTGCTTTGGGGATGGGAGCGGGTCGTCTGTTTCGGAAATACGGTCTGGCACAGAAAGCGGTTGTTTGCCGGTTAGCAGGTGGTAGAGGGTTGCTCCCAGGCTATAAATATCACTCCGTTGGTCGGTATTACCGCGCCCAAACTGCTCGAACGGCTCATAGATGGGGGTCCCTAGACCGCGTATCGTGCTGCGGGTTTTTTGGGTTCCCTGCTTGAACAAGCCAAAGTCCACCAGTTTGATTAACCCTTCTGGTGTCAGGCGAATGTTGGCGGGTTTGATGTCCCGATGAAAAATAGGCGGGTCTTGATTGTGGAGGTAGCTCAAGACATCACACAGTTGGTCTGCATAGAAAAGGACTAATTTTTCTCGGACAGGACCGTGTTGTTTCTGTAAAATATGCTGCAAGTTTTGCCCTGGGATGTACTCCATCACCAGGTAGCCATAGCCTTCAAACACGAACATCTCATGGTAGTGGGGGAGATTATCGTGCATATGGCTTTGCAGCACATGAAACTCGCTCTCAAACCCACTGATGCTCTGAACATCAATGGTTTCTTTGAGGGCAACGGTTCCCTTGTTACCTTTGCTATCTTCTGCCTTATAGACAGCCCCATAGCCCCCATAACCAATGGCTCCAATGATACGATAGCGTTTTATCAAGGCTCCAGTATTGTGGAGTCGTTTGGAATGGTAGCGGAGTGCTCCTCCACACTTTCGGCAAAAGTGGGCAATATCACGATTGACAGTACCGCAACTAGTTACTCCATTCGGGTGTGTACAAATCAGCATACGTTATTCTCAGTTAAGGAGAGAGCGGTTCTCTGCTACTTTCTATGTGTTCAAATGTACTCGAAAGTACTTATTGTTCACTTCCGAAATTCCTGCTTCGACCTGCACTGCCCCCAATCGGAGGTCTTACCCGCAG
>CAZLKK010000429.1:1459-3013 GCA_964559995.1 uncultured Chloroflexaceae bacterium | reverse complement strand
TCTTAATATCTTTATCTTTGTGGTATATCTGATACAATTCTTGCTTGAAGTCTAATTTCAATCCTTCTGGTTGCCTAATAAGACTTTGCAACTTTTGTATACTCATATTCATAGATACACCTAGCACAATATCTGAAAAGAATCTGGCAATGTTTCAAAGTGGATTTGTCAGATTCTTTCCCTTTGTTTCCCTAATACGTCCCCTTCGGACACACCCGTTTGTCCTCTCGTGGGTAACGCAGTATCTCTGCCACCTTGTCTAGCTGCTCCTGGAGTACCAGGTCACTTTCGCGGGCTTGCTGTATCAATGTTGCTACCTCATACCCTAATGGTGGCGTGGCAAAATCATCATATGCCGCGTGTGCATCCCACACATCGAGTACGACATTTTGCACCGCAATCGTCCCCAAGCAAGCAGGCTTGCCCCCGCCGAGCTTCGGACAGAACGACTGTTCCCCTAACCCTAGTGCCAAGAGGACTACCCCTAGCTCTTCTTGCTTGAGATTTTCAAAGTCCATCTGCAAGTGAAAGACACTCCCAACAGCACACGCTTCTAGCGGCATGTTGCCCTCTGCCAACTCCCCATGCATGTAGAACTTACGCCCAAGCAACTGCCGATTGACAAAATACTTCCCCATTGCCTCAGTGCGGGGGCGAAAGAGTTGTGGCGCAGGAACAGGCGTTGTCTCCCCCTCGTGCAAAACTGCATCCCGAAAATTCACCAACCCCTGGTAGCCCATTGCCCCAAAGATACGTTGGGCAGGGTCTAGTTTATTCTGTTGGGGCGATTTCCCCGATTTGACCATACGCGATTGCATCTCACTAGGAATAGGTATTCTTCGCGTGACAATCTGTATAGACGAGTGGGTTATCGCCTCCACAATACTGCGGATACACCCCTTGAGTGAGCTACCGGGGATAGTAGGCGTATCGCGTGAACGAAAATGGGCTTTGACCAGAGGGTACTTGCCAGATGATTTTTCTAGCAAGCCAGAAGCCACATGCACCGGCGAACGCGCTACCATCTGTCCCGTGAGCTTGCCGCTGAGGTGTCCTTTGTGATAGATATGGTGTCCACTGACAACATCTGGTTTCTGTTCCAATGGCAACGGCACAAAATCATACGGCTTGGGGTATTCGGGTTGTTGCCTATCTCGCCCCCCCCCGCCACGGGGATTATTCCTGTGACCATTCATCATTCGCTCCTTACTTTACGCTTAGGTAACGTACAAACTGCACTGCCCCATTTGCTGCCACATATTCTACATACGCCAATTGTTTGTACTGTTTTTCATCCTTTGGGTGTCGCAGGATTACTCCCACCTGGGCTGTATCCTGTGGTTCCCTGATGTACAACTCGATGGTAAGGGCTTCACCTGCTAGGTCGGGTATCTCGTTTTCTGTTAGCACAAGCGCATCATAGGTATGATCCTCGCGCCGTTTCCAGCGCACCTCGGCGCGTGGCGAGAAGACGTGACCAAAGGCAAAGGGTACCGGTGCGCCATCGTGGGTACGTTCGCTAACCAACTGCACCTCCTGCGCCGTGCTGCATGC
>CAZLKK010000429.1:0-1449 GCA_964559995.1 uncultured Chloroflexaceae bacterium | reverse complement strand
GGTTTCAAAGCAATAGAATTGGCAGCAAAGGCATAGGTCGGTTCCCCTAGCACATAGGTGGTCATGAGCGAATGTAACGCTGCTGCATCAAGGGGGCATTGCCGATACACATAGACTCGCTGCCTGGTATTGTTGGAAGTATTCATAACATTACCCCTGTACTTTGGCTTTCCATGCAGGCATGCAAGCCTTCCACACGTCCGTTATCTGATCATTGCCCTCAGCCTTTACGAACACCCCCATCCAATCATCGTTTTTGTAGTCCAAACCTATTGGCAGATCGGCAGTATCTTGACTAGGAAAATGATAGTTATCATAGTCTTTATTGCCTGCAACAAACGCGCCTATCCCCACAAACTGCTTCGTTGTCGCTACGGTTTGTCCATGCAAAAGCTGGATATGGTCATCTTTAAGCTGGCATGTAGGATAGGTCAGGGTGAGCGTATCCAACTTCACGGTCACTCGCCCCAAACCGCGAGATTTGCCAAAGCCAATGCCTATTCGCCCCTCGCCGAGGTCGCGCAGCGCAAGCCCAAGCAAACCAAGCTGTGCCAGCGTGATGTTCTTCATGGTGATGCGCGTGGCAAACGTCCCGGCTACCACCGTCTCATAATTAAAGGGACCATGCGCTACGGAGCCATAGATGCGGTCAATCGCTACCCCATTACGCTCTTCTACTTGCAACGGAGTAGTCGGGTAGGCATCCGCAAAGCGTATCCGTGCCGCCAAGCTGGTATGTTCTCTTTAATCCCGTTAATATAGGCACCAGAGCTATATTTCATAAGTTTTCTTACGGTATCATCCTGCCCATCAGTATCATCTTTTGGGTAATTACTTATTGGATTGTCTGTCAATGGTGGGTTATCTTGCTCAGGGTTGCGCCCGCCTTTGTCCAATGAGCGGCAGATACGCTCACACTGCGCCCGTATCACCCCCTTGAGTGAAGAGCCAGGAATGTAGAGCATTTCTGTCCCGTGGGATGGTGAAGCAGTTTGGTCATCACCCTGGTGCTTATCTACCCATCGTTTGGTACGGATAAACTCCATATCGGGGCGAGCAGGGTCAGACCCGCTGGTCTCCCCCGCTTTGATAAGGATAGGTCCATCGGGTGCTATGGAGAAGTTCAGGGTCGCTTCAAGAAATGTGGCTTTATGCATGGGATGTCTCCTTGTTGCTCCGTTTTGTCAGTTCTTCTTGAAAGGCATCGATCCACTTTTGCTTGTCATTGTCACAAACTTGTTGCTTGCTCCCTTGTAAGAGATCGATAATTGCCTGTACCTTATTGATCTCGTCATAGGAACAAGTAACGTCTTCCAGTTTGATGTAGCCTAGCCCCCGCGAACGAAAGCCGCCAATTTGGGCATCGCCTCGTTTCCACGGCTCTAGTGCCAGCATCACCATGCCTAATTGCCAATCGGCAGCATTTTCCATCACAAGTTCAAAGAAAAA
>CAZLKK010000428.1:0-3018 GCA_964559995.1 uncultured Chloroflexaceae bacterium | reverse complement strand
CTCCGGCGAAAAAGGCTCCGGCGAAAAAGAAGGCTCCAGCCAAGAAAGCTCCAGCTAAGAAGGCTCCAGCCAAGAAAGCTCCGGCGAAAAAGGCTCCGGCGAAGAAAGCCAAAGCGAAAAAGTAGCCCCTTCCCCCTTCCCGCCCACACTAGGCGAGCTGCGAGTGTCAACGAGCCGCGAGTGAGCGGACGATGTAGGAGAACTTATCCCCCCTCATCTATGGTATACTGAATCAGAACGGTAAACGGTTTACCTTTGGAGTATGCATGCCAGACACAACAGCAACCCTACGTCAGCGAATTGATACGCTGGCAGACGAGATTGAACCCGGCTCCCACAGTTCCGCAAGCCGATTGCGTGAACTCAGCGAAGCACTAGGCGGCGGTCACTCCGCCGACAGGTGGGCATCGGCAGACATCTTCCAACTCATAGACCCCGATACTATCGCTGATCAGGTACGCACCCAGGGCAACAAAGATGACTGGATACGTCTGCTTGAACTGCTCCGCAACGCGATTGTCTTTGCCCCGATTGCCGTGACTTGGCTTGGCATTTGGCACGCGCTAGAAAGCTACTCTGCTGCCCTACGCGCCGAACCCGACCTCTCCTCGCTCTCCTTTCTTTTCCTGTGGCAGCTTGGCTTTGGTGGACGCTCGCTGACCCTCAGCACCATTGCGCTGATAGACGGGCTATTGCTGTTGTTGGTCTTCCTGTTCACGCTGATTGTCCTCTGGCACAACAACCAGAAGGAGATAGAAGCGCATCAGGTGCGCGATGATCTAGCAGGGATGCTGGCGGAGGCATCGTTGGCACTGAGCCATCGCCGCATGCAGCAGATGAACGGCTCTGCCCAAGTATTTGAGCGGGTGGCACAGGAGATGCTCACCGAACTGCGCCAGGAGCAGCAGCGGGGACGCGAACTGGCGAGCCAGCGGGAGCAGGGCGCAGCAGACATTACCTCGGTGATGCAGGCGATGCACCAGGGGTTGCACGAAATGCAGACGGTCATGCAAACGTTGCAACAGGTGCCACAACAGATGGAAAAGCATTTTGTTGGGTTGGCGACCTCGCTTCAACATCTCTCCAATCAACAAAAAGACCAGCAAAAAGAGTTTGCCCACGCAATACAGCATGCCGCAGCACAACTTGCCGAATTGACCGAGGCGCAGCAGGCAATGAGCAGCGATATGCAGACGATGGGGGCAAATTTGCAGGCGATGGGAACCAATCTATCGTTGCTCATCCACAACCTGTCTGGTCAACAGCAAGACTTCGTGGCGACCACAAGCCATGCCGCGTCACAGTTTAAGCAACTCACCGATGCCCAAAAGACCATCGGCATTAACCTACAAAGTATGATGATCAACATGCAGACTATGAGCGTAGACCTTCGCACTACGGTAGACACGCTCCAAGCGGCAGCATCGGAGTCGGCACGGGCAGCATCGGAAATGGGGTCGCTCTTGCCTGCGCTAACGCAAATGCAAACCCAACTGCTACGGATGATACGCCAAGACCAACAGCAAAAGGGGGCGACAAAAGCGGCTCAACCGGCAAATACGGGTGAGGGGACGAGGGGGCGTTGATGCGGCGACGGTTTCGCCAAACTCACGATATGACGCTGCTGAGTGGGTGGCTCTTTGCCGACCTGCTGCTTGGCTTGGCAATCATCTTCCTGGTGACTGCGCCGGCGGGGTCGTTTGCGCCGCTGCCCCCCACGGCTACCACTACGCTTATGCCGACCTACACCCCCAACGCCACCTACACAACAATGCCGACCTACACCCCCAACGCCACCTATACGATCATGCCCACATATACCCCCAACGCCACCTATACCATCATGCCCACGTATACCCCCAACGCCACCTACACGGCATTACCAACGTATACGACATTGCCCACCTACACGCCCCCGCCCCCCCCCACGCCGCTGCCAACGTATACACCATTGCCGACCTACACGCCACAGCCTGCCCCGGAGCATTCGGGAGATGTGGTGTTGACGCAGGATGCGATGGAGTTTACGCTGACAACAAATGCCGATGCGCTGCTTGGCGCAAATGCTGCGGTGCGTGAGCAGGAGCGGGATAGGCTGCGGGGGGAGATACGCCAGCAAATGGGCATGCTGCAAAACCAAAAAGCCGGTATTGTGCTGACCTTTGGCACTGCCCCCAATCCAACTGAGGGCGAGAACCTTTCGCGGGAGATCAACGCGCTGTTGCAAGAGACATTGCCAGATACCTTTGGCGACTCGGTGATGCGTGATTACCACATCATCGAGGGCAATAGCAGTTTGCGCGGCGTTGTGGAGATCGAGGTGTATGTTATCTATGAGAGTCGGTAAAAGAAGCATATGAGTAATCTCAATTTAAGAAACGCCCTAGCCTGCCTATCTCCCCTCTGTGGGACTCGGTGCAACGGGATGAGGGCAAATTTAACATAGCCTCGTTTCAGTTAGGATAAACCGGTCTCTGCCAACATTGTGTGCTACAATAGCATGAAAGACATCCCTAAAAGAAAGGTAGATGCAAGCTATGACGAATAAACGGATAAGAAAGGGAGCATTAAATACGAATCAGGTTGCGCGAGAAATTGCATCCCTTCCCCTAGAAGCACAGACCCAAGTGCGGGACTTTGTATTGTTCTTACGTACCCGATATGCACCTCACTCTCCTAGTCAGAAAATGTCGCTTCCATCCTTTTTTGACGAACCTTTTGTGGGTATGTGGGAGGAGCGTGAGGATATGCCAGAGAGTACTGATTGGGTTCGCACCCTACGGAAGCAAAACTGGGAACCGCTATAACTCGCCGGCAAGTCGGCGTTTCTCGGCTATATCTGCCTCGGTGATAGGCTTGCCAAAGCTGCGGAGCTCGGCAAGCTGCAACCCATGCTTTCGCATCAGCCGGTACATCTCCTTCACCTGCTCTGTGCCAATAGAACGCCCTATCGTGTAATTCCCGGTACGTCCCTCCATAGCCAACAATGCCGTCTCTGCGAGACAGGCATAGGCAGTA
>CAZLKK010000427.1:0-3024 GCA_964559995.1 uncultured Chloroflexaceae bacterium | reverse complement strand
GGGGGAGCCGAACATTGGGCGCACCGCCGTGCGCCCCTACGGATTGGTTTCTCCCTCTGGGGGAATAGGGCTAGGGATGGGGGAATACTCAGGGGGCTTTGCCCATCTGACCTACCCTTGAAAGAAAGGGATAGGGACTGTCCGAAGGGGGCATTAAGGAGAGGAAAAAAGTCTGCCACACCATCTGGTAAAAATACGGGTAATTCCACATAAAAATTGTGCTATACTGGCTAAAGAGGGGTTTAGGGACAAGTCGCTTTCTCTTGGTATCCTTAGCGTTGCTCTGGAATTGGTACTAGAAAGTTTGCAAACAATGAAACCATCTGCACTAGCAAACCTACGTGACGAAAATGCTCGCCTGCTTCAACGTATCCAAGAACTTGAAGGGGAAATTGCAGCCTCCCCTCTCTTGGCAACAGAGCATGCTTCACTACAATCAAACTATCCCCTAGCCCTCTTGCGGGCAACAATAGAATCTGTCACTGATGGTATCCTCGTTATTTCGCACGAGCGCAGAGTTATCTGCTACAACCATCGGTTTGAGGAAATCTGGGGGTTTCCGCCTGGATGGTTTATCCTAGAAAGACCCGCTGATCGGCTCAAACTGATTGCCGATAAGGTAACAGACCCTACAACCTTCATTCAACGAATAGAATACCTGATGGATTCGCCCGAAACCATCGCCCAAGATATTATTGAACTGAACGATGGACGTATCTTTGAACGGTTTAGTACCCCTTACCGCGTAGGCAACCGCATTGAAGGGCGAGTCTGGAACTACCGGGATGTCACCAAGAGCCGCCAAGCATTACACGCGCTGCAAGAAAGCCAATCGTGGTTACAGGCAATCTTTGATAATGCCACGGTGGGCATCGTGACGGTGGGACGAGATGGGCGGTATCTCCATGTGAATGATCATGGAGCACAAATGTATGGCTGTACCCCCGATGAGATGGAAACAATGTCGTTTCTTGATATTACCCACCCGGATGATGCTGAAGTCTCCTATGAGCAGTTTCATGAACTCATTACTGGCAACATGGGGAGCTACCGAATTGAAAAGCGGTATATTCGCAAAGATGGCTCAATTATCTGGGTTGACTTATCTGTAACCCCTATTACAGCTACCGATGGTAATGTTACTGCCGTTGTAGGTATCTTTACCGATATTACTGAGCGCAAGCGGGTAGAAGAGGAATTGCAACAGGCGTGGAAAGATGCCCAAGCATCTACCGAAGCCAAATCCTCTTTCCTAGCAACGATGAGCCACGAGATACGTACGCCTATGAATGCCATCACGGGTATGACCCACATGCTGCTTGGGACCAAGCTCACGATGGAGCAGCACGATTACCTGAACATCATCCGTATCAGCAGTGAATCCCTGCTTACCCTCATCAATGATATTCTCGACTTTTCCCGCATAGAAGCAGGCAAGCTAGAGATTATCTATGAGCCATTCCTCATCCGTTCTTGCATAGAAGATGCCCTCGAACTGCTCGCCCCCAAAGCAGCAGAGAGTGGGCTAGACCTTGCCTATTTGATAGATGATGATGTCCCCCCCGTCATGATTGGGGATGCTACCCGTATCCGACAAATTGTCGTCAATCTTGTGAGTAATGGGGTAAAATTCACCAAGCAGGGTGAGGTAGTTGTTTCGGTGCATACCACGACTGAAACCCCTCCAGACTTGTCCAACTTGAGTATTTTGGTCCCCACCCAAGAGAGCCTATGGGACTCGCTTATGATGATACGTATTGCTGTTCACGATACAGGTATCGGTATCTCGTCAGACCGCCTGGAGCAGATTTTTCTTTCCTTTGTACAAGGCGACTCATTCACCAGCCGCACCTATGGGGGCACTGGGCTTGGTCTGGCGATTTGCCGCCGTTTGACAGAGATTATGGGGGGGAAAATCTGGGTGGAGAGTGAAGATCATCGGGGGTCTACCTTTCATGTGACGCTGGCTCTTGGCAACCTGAATCAAGTACCAGAATACCTTATTGACCCGGTGCCTACCACTGTTGACCCGGTGTTGCAAAACAAGCGGGTGCTTATTGTGGATGATAACCCATTTACCGGTACGATGCTGTGTCAGCTAACCAAGAAGTGGGGCATGAATCCGGTAGATACCTGTACCATAGCGGATATGCAAACCCTTTTTCAGCAAAAAGAACGGTTTGATGTTGTGTTGTTGGATATGCTTATGCCAAATAAAGATTGCGGTACTCTCATCAAAAAGATTCAGTACATCCTCAATGTCAATTCTCAAGGAATCCTCCCTGTGGTATTATGGGTCCCTATCTCGCGGCGAAATACGCTGGACTGGCAGGATTGTGAAGACAACCCTCCTATGTTCCTAACCAAACCCGTGCGCCCGGCTGCCCTCTATACGGCACTACGGCGGATGTTCGCGGCGGATGTTCGCATAGCTGAAACACAGGAGACCCCAATGCAAAAATGCCGTTCACAAACGACTATTCGCATCTTGTTGGCAGAGGATAATATGGTCAATCAAAAGGTGAGCATGATGCTGCTAGAGAAACTTGGTTATACGGTAGATACGGCTACTGATGGCTATGAGGTATTAGATGCCATGCAGCATACCTCCTATGATGTTATCTTAATGGATATACAGATGCCAGAGATGAATGGTATCGAGGCAACACAACATATCCGCAAGACGCTGCCCCCTGAAAAACAACCCTACATTATTGCGCTCACTGCCCACGCGATGGATGGGGATCGTCAAGGGTGCATTGCGGCGGGGATGGATGATTATTTGGGCAAGCCGATAGACATAGAGGAGCTTCGCCAAAAGTTGGATATAGTCCGCTGTCGATAGGCGCACAGCAGGAGATTGGGCAGGGGGATCGGGTCTTTGAAGCGCAAAGCGCAAAACGCAAAATGTGGAGAGCCGTTGCAAGCAATGTTTCGCCGGGCAGCCCCCATGCCCTCACCCCGCGTCTCACTACGCGGGAGAAAACGATCCGTAGGGGCGCACGGCGGTGCGCCCAATGTTCG
>CAZLKK010000426.1:0-3037 GCA_964559995.1 uncultured Chloroflexaceae bacterium | reverse complement strand
CGCCGGCCACCAGCGCGGCCCCGAGCAGCCCCGCCGCGACCACCTGCCCGCGGTTGCGGCGCACGAACTTGCTCACGCGGTACGCGGCGCTCGGCGGCCCCGCGAGCACCGGCTCGCCCGGCTCCGGCCGGCCGCCGCAGGCCGCCGTGCCAGCGTATCGCCCTGCGTTTCCGCGGTACGTGCGCCGACCACCATATCAAACCCATCTGCCATCTTGTCGAGGATGAGGGGGATATAGGCAGTGTCCATTTGTCCGTCTGCGTCCATCAACAACACCACATCACCGTGTGCCTCACGGATGCCGGTCTTGACTGCCGCACCATTCCCCTTGTTGATGGCGTGGGTGACAACTCGTGCGCCAGCAGCCAATGCACACTTGGCGGTGTCGTCTTGTGATGCATCATTTACCACGAGCAGCTCGGCTTCGGGCAACTGCGCCGCCACCGCCGCCAGCACATGCGCGATGCTCTCCTGTTCATTGTAGGCAGGTATCACAATAGTTATAGAGAATGGGTAACGGGTTGTTGTAGGCGATTCCTCTGCCATTAGTGCTCTCCATGAGTTATCCAAAGCGCATGCACCATAAGGCTCACCGGGCGTATGTCGTTTGAGCCGGGGTGCAGGTGGGCAGGGATAACCACTGGCGCATGCAGGGTAATAGTGAGCCGTTGTTGTCCAGCTAACGCTTCGGGAATAAGCACTCGATACACCCGCCAGCGTCCGCTGGTAACGGCGATGGGGGAGGCAACATACGTACTTGCCCCCGTTGCATCAGCAAACACGACCTCAAGCGGTATCGGCTCATCCCTGCCGCCAGTCAACCGCAAGGAGAGGATGCTACCGGGTTGGAGCGGCTCTGTCAAGGGCAACACCATATGCCCCGTCCCCTGGAGCCAGCGATAGCTCTGATCGGTGGGGGTGTATTCTGCCAGCGAGAACCCTTCAATATAGCCAAAATCCTGCCCACTGCCCAGGTTGAGCATGTCGGTGGGGGGGGGGATGATCCACTCCCGCGCCATACGCTGGATATTGTCGCCGGATTTCTTTTCCGCTTTGGTGAGCAACTCTGCCGCCTCACCAGTATCACCCTGCGCCCATGCCAGTGCGCCCCGTGCCAACAAGATATGTTGGGCATCATCATCCCCTAGCAACTGCGCCGCCTGGTCATACTCCTGTTGGGCAACCAGTGCCAACCCTAGCTCTGCTTTGCTGCTGACAAACACCGGCTGCGTGTCATAGACGATTTCAAACTCCCGAACGGCAGTTGTATAGTCGCCTGTTTGGTACGCCTCTATCGCCGCAGCCCGGTGGGTCTCCCGCTGCATGCCTAGTGAGACCATATCGGGGTAGTCGCGGTAGGTAACGCAGAGCACCAAAAAGCTGCCCATTAGCCCAAGTGCCAGTATCCCATGCAGCCGATGATGGCGCAGCAGTTGGATAATCTTACCGGCATTGCCCAACGCCCACGCCCCATACAGCATCAACATCAACCAGAGCGGCATAAGGTAGCGCGGCTCTAGGTGAAAGAGCATCACGGTCAGCATCGTATAGCCAATCCAACAGAGCGCGACCCAACGAAACATCCCCTCCCGCATAGGCACAGCCAATGCTGCCATGCTCGCCAGGGTAAAGACAAACCACAGCACATCCCCCACCACCCCAAGCATCCATACATCACGCAGTGGTCGCCCATAGAAGCTGGCTTTGAGCAAAAAATCTTCCAAAAACTGCGCCTTCCAGATGTGCAGAAAATGGAGCCAAGCGTTGCGCCAAAGCATATTCCAGAAGTGGATAGGGTCTTCTTGGAACATACGGCGAGTATCTTGCACCGCGAAATCTTGCCTATCACGTTGGGGGATTTGGCGCAGTATCTCTACCCCCTTCTCGTCGTATTTCTCCATATGCAGCCATAGGTTGACTGAACCGATGGTATCTACGGGGATAAACCGCTCGTAGACCATGTAGTTGCGGATAGTCCAGGGGGCTATGGTAGCAATCATTGGAATGAGGAATAGCAACCCAAGCGGGATAGCCTGCGTTATCACCTGACGGTAGTCGGTGTTGCGTAGCCGTTGCAGCAGCGGCGGGGGGTCAGCATTATCACCTGTATCTGTATGCTGGTCGCTCCATACTTGGGTGAGTAGCCATAGCAGGATGAACGGCGCACCATAGATAGCAACTGAGCGGGCAAGTGCTGTGAGTCCAAGCACGACCCCCGCCAGCACAAGCAATAGCCAGCGGCGTTTATGATGCCAAAGGATGAGCAACCAGAGGTGTAGCAGCAGCAGCATAATAAACAGCGGCTCAGTAAACAGGTGAGTAGGCAGTTCAACCAGTGGATACCAAACTGCCAGCATGCCAGCGAAGATGAAACCCGAACGTTGCCCAAAAAGTCGCCTTGCCAGATCATAGCCAATGGGTATGGCAATGAGGCTGAGGGCTATCTGTGCCGCACGCACGAGGGCGAGTCCTGGCACATCGCCCAAAATGATGCTCACGCGCAGCATAAAGGCAAAGAGGAAAACGTGCAGCGGCGGGCGGATAAGCCAGAAGTCGTCTATATACTGCCCCGTCGTGGCTAGGCGCAGTGCTCGCTGGTAGTAGTCGCCATCGTCGGCGGGAGAGTTGACGGGTTGTAGCTCATTGACGGAGACAAACCAGAGTCGCAGTGCCAGCCCGATGAGGACAAAGATTATCAGGACAGCGTAGGGTTGTATTTGTTGTATCCGTTGTTGGCGTGTGTTAGGCATACCAGAAATGTAAGTATACCATAGATTTGCCACAGCTATATTGCTAACCGGGTGTATCCTACAAAATCCCCCGCGGGGGTGGCAGATTCTTTCCTCATTCCCCTGCCCCCGTTCCCATCCCAGGGCGAGGGGGAGCCGAACATCCCAATTAGGGGTAGGTCACAAGGGATTCCGGGCAAGTTTTAACCATAGATGCCCATAGATGCCCATAGATACCGGGCAGGAGATTCCCGACAGAAACGCAGAGATGCAGAGATGCAGAGATGCAGAGATGCAGACAACAACGG
>CAZLKK010000425.1:0-3038 GCA_964559995.1 uncultured Chloroflexaceae bacterium | reverse complement strand
TGTGGTGGCTCCCCCTCGCCCTGGGATGGGAGCAGGGGCAGGGGGATGGGAAACCTACTTGCCACACCCCAAAAAACCGCTTATCTTGTCCCTAACGCTAGGATGTGCTATCATTCCTACCAAATCCGTGCTTTCTGCCATTACGGGTAGCGTAGGCAAAGAGCAACAGAGAGAAACGCCGTCAATGGTTCCCCATAGGGAGCTTTTTCAGGAGCTAATGCATGTCAGAGAACATCTTACTCGCCCTCGCTTGGCCCTACGCCAATGGTCCCCGCCACTTGGGGCATGTGGCAGGGTTTGGCGTTCCGGCTGATATTTTTGCCCGATACCAACGCCTCAAACGGGGCGCAGAGCATATTCTCATGGTGAGCGGAACCGATGAACACGGCACACCCATCACCATTGCCTCAGACCAAGAGGGTATATCGCCGCGGCAACTGGCAGACCGCTACAACCAGATTATTGGTGATGATCTCTACCATCTTGGGTTGAGCTATGATACCTTCACCCGTACAACGACCAACAATCATTACCGGGTCGTCCAGGACCTGTTCAAGACAATCTATGAAAAGGGCTACATCCAAAAGAAAATAACGGAAGGGGCATTTTCCGCAACCACCGGGCGCACGCTTCCAGACCGCTATATTGAGGGGACATGTCCTATCTGTGGGTATGGTGAAGCTCGAGGCGACCAATGTGATAACTGCGGCAACCAACTTGACCCAATAGACCTGATAAACCCCCGTTCAAAGATTGATGGCAACCCACCAGTGTTCAAAGAAACCGAGCACTTCTTGCTAGACTTGCCCGCGTTTGCCGAGCAGCTTGGGAGTTGGATAAGCAACCAGGAGCACTGGCGACCCAACGTTCGCAGTTTTTCCTACAACCTGCTAGAAGACCTCAAGCCCCGGGCTATTACCCGTGATCTGGACTGGGGGGTGCCGATACCGCTACCAGAGTATGCCCAGACAGACAACAAACGCATCTACGTCTGGTTTGATGCGGTGATAGGCTATCTCTCTGCTAGTGTGGAATGGGCGCACAACCGGGGGACACCGGATGCTTGGCGTGACTGGTGGCAGAACCCCGATGCTCGCCATTACTACTTCATGGGCAAGGACAACATTGTCTTTCATACGGTCATATGGCCCAGTATGCTGATGGGATACGGAAATGGGGGGGCTATCACTGGTGGTACGGGCAACCCGCTTAACCTGCCCTTCAACGTGGTAAGCAGCGAGTTTCTTACAATGGAAGGGCGCAAATTTAGCAGTAGTCGGGGGGTGGTTATCTACGTCAACGACTTTTTGAGCCGCTACGACCCCGACCCCCTGCGCTATTTCCTGACCATCGCCGGGCCAGAAAACCAAGATACCGATTTCACATGGGCAGAGTTTGTGCGGCGCAACAATGATGAATTGGTAGCAACTTGGGGTAATCTGGTCAACCGCACCTTGACCAATGTCTATCGCAACTTTGGGGAAATACCTGCCCCTAATACCTTGACCGACCAAGACACTGCATTGATAGGTGAAGTAACCCAGGGATTTGATCTCATTGGCAGCTTGTTGGAAGAAACCCGCTTCAAAGTGGCGTTGGCTGAGGTGATGCGGCTTGCATCCCAGGTCAACCAGTATCTCAGCGACCAAGAACCCTGGAAGGTGATCAAGGGAGACCGCGAACGGGCTGCAACGATACTCTATACTGCTCTGTGCTGCGTGGATAATCTCAAGATGATGATGACCCCATTTTTGCCTTTTACGAGCCAGCGATTGCATGAGATGCTTGGCTATAGCAGTTATATTGCCGGCCCGTTGGAGTTTCGCTCCTATACTGAAGAAGGGGGCAACACCCATCGCGTACTCACCGGGGACTATGCATCGTGGGTAGGTAAGTGGGAACCAACCGAACTACCCATTGGACAAAAACTGCTCAAACCTGCGCCGCTGTTCCAAAAGCTCGATGAGTCGGTTGTGGAGGAGGAGCTCCAGCGTATGGCTGCAAAGGCAGAGTAAAGAAGGAATAGGAGGAGGTGTGTATGGCTCAAGCAAAAAAAGGAACCACTGTCAAAATCCACTATATCGGGAAATTGGAAGATGGAACGATAGTAGATACATCTTTTGGGCGTGAGCCGTTGCGTTTTACGATTGGACGCAGTGAGGTTTTCCCTGATCTTGAACAGGCGATTATTGGGCTTCATCCAGGCGAGATGACCACGGCAACCATCCGGGCTTCGCATGCCTATGGCAGTTACCAAGAGGATATGGTCCGGGTGGTTGATCGCAAAAAGTTTCCCTCTTACGTCAAACCAGAAACAGGACAGAAAATCCGGGTATATTCACAAGGACAAGAGGTGTTAGCTACGGTGCTCGACGTTTCCCCATCGGAGGTGGTCCTAGACACAAACCACCCGCTCGCGGGGCGGGATATTGTGTTTGAGATTCAGCTGGTCGAGATTTTGTGATATAGGTAGCCCCTTGCCCCCGCTCCCTTCAGGGGTAGGTCAAACGGGCAAATTTTCCCCCTTTCCCCCCCTGCCCCCGTTCCCAGAGGGCAAGGGGGGGTATGATGCATCCCCTTCAGCAAAGGAGCATGCTCCTTTGCTATTCTGCCCCTTCTCCCGCGTAGTGGGGGCAGGGCAGGGGATGGGGGACAGAGATGGTGCATGCAACGTCTCTACAGATGAATCCCATCCCAGGGCGAGGGGGGGGGAACACCTGCCCGACTCCCCTTCTCCCGCGTAGTGGGGGAAGGGGCGGGGGGATGGGGGGAAAAAGACGTTGCCCCTCGCGGCTCATTTCGTGGGATGAGGGGGGCGCAGGAATGTGAAGCAACAACCAAGCCACCCCCATATGGGAGTGGCTTATGCATTGTTGGTACTGATACCGCGGATGGTGTCTGCGGTGTTTTGCGCTTTGCGCTCCACTGCGACCCTCTCCCCCTGCCCCCGCTCCCATTCCAGGGCGAGGGGGGGTAGAGACGTTGCATGCAACGTCTCTACAGATGAATCCCATCCCAGGGCGAGGGGGGGGGAACAC
>CAZLKK010000424.1:2553-3064 GCA_964559995.1 uncultured Chloroflexaceae bacterium | reverse complement strand
CGCCCTGCTGGAGCGGGATGATCTGTGAGGGTCAGGTTCACTCCCTCGGCTCGGCGTCAGTTCCTCAATGCCGTTGCCTACATCCGCCGCGAGAAGCCATCTGCTGCCAGCGCAGGTGGGGGAGCCGCCGCCCCCGCTCCACGTAAGCGCATACGTCCAGAAGACATTGTATTGAGTGATGAAGAGATAGCTAGTGCCTCTAGCATATCAACGGGCGGAGGGCGCAAAGCCGAAAGTAGCAGCGAGAAAAAGAAGAAAGCGAAAAGCAGCAAAGAGTCCCGCGAGCGGGAATCAAAGGAGATGGACGGCAAACGTGATGCTGGACATGAGTCGCCAATCTCGCTGTCTATGATCCTCGCCGTTATTCTCATCCCAACGGTTGTGGTGATAGCCGCGGTGCTCTGGTTTGGACGCACAACTGTGGTCATTGCCCCCCCGATGATTTCGGTAGGCGAAGATGTCCCATTTGTTGGGGTGTCGGTTCCTGTTGCTGCGCCAGGGCAGGAGGGGT
>CAZLKK010000424.1:0-2515 GCA_964559995.1 uncultured Chloroflexaceae bacterium | reverse complement strand
ATAATAGACCGTTCGGCGAAAAATATTTCTATAAATGGTGGGTCAAGGCTTGCAACAAGTTAGTCTGCCGGCTGGTACAGAGTTTATCGGGACAAATCCCCAGGGGCAAGAGGTGCGCTTTGTTAGCAATGCCGATGTGATTGTGCCGCCTGCAAGTACGGTGCAGCAGGGGAGGCAGATTATCACTACGCTTGGCGAGACCCAGGCGACCATTACCGCTCGCTCTGCTGGCAGTGCATCCAATATTGAAGCAAATGCTATCACGCATATTGCCCTACCAGGACAGGAACCCTTCGCGGTCAATACGGGTTCCTTCATTCTTGAGCATGGACCGATTAGTGGGGGGGGAGAAGAGACGGTACATATCGTCAAAGAGGAAGACGTACGCCCATTGTTGGAAATTGCCCTAACTAATATGGATAACCAAGCCCGCCGTCAACTGACGACCATAGCAGAAGGGCAAGGGTTGCAGCTTGAACCTACCACGCTATCGCCCAGTAGTGCGTTGTTGAGTGCCAATCAGGGGTATGAAACGATTGTCTCGCCGGAAGTGGGGCAGCCAGTAGCCGATCCTGCGAACCCAACCTTCTCTGTGACAGTCCAGGCAAACTACAGTGCGTTGGCAACCCCCGCTGGTCAATCGCTGCAGCAGCAATTCCAAGACGTGTTGCCATCGCTGATGCAACAGACGCAGCCTATTACGCAGGGGATGTCCCCCGCTGCGACAGACTGGAGATGGGATGGCTCAACCCTGATGGTAGACGGGGTATGGCAACCGCCAGCCCAAGCCAGCACGTTGAGTAACCAAGCACGGGCGACGATTATGCGTTCGCTCAAGGGTAAGTCTATTGAGGCAGCACGCGCCCAACTAGAGCAATACAAGGAGCAGGGGGTTATTGGGGGGTATATGCTGCCGGATAAAAAAGCTATTCCCGCTTGGGATTTCCTTGTAACCCTCAAGGTGGTTGCTGCTAGTCCCTAGTCCATTGAGGTGAGGATTACCTGTACGTGACGAGTATCCATTCCTACCGGGTGTTGGCACTAGACGTAGGCGAAAAGCGCATAGGGTTGGCGATGAGTGATGAGCGGGGTATCTTGGCTACCCCGCTCATGACGTTGAAAGCCGTGCCGCGCAATCATGCCCTTGAGCAGATAGGCGCAATTGTCCAACAATACGCAGTCCAGTATGTCGTTGTGGGGTTGCCATTGACGTTGCGTGGTGAGATAGGACCCCAAGCAGAGACGGTCAAGTTGTTTGCTTCGGAACTTGAGCAAGTGATAGGCCAGCAGGTGCAGTTTTTTGATGAACGCTTGACCAGTGTCGCAGCAGAGCAGATGATGCGCGATATGGGCATTAAGCCTGCCAAACGCAAAGAACGCCGTGACGAGATAGCCGCCTCACTCATTCTCCAAGATTTCCTCGATGCCCTACGAAGTCGATCATCAGTTATCACAGACACCACCCTATGAATAGAGCTGTTGTATTTCCCCCCCGCTCCCATCCCAGGGCAAGGGGGATCTGAACATTGGGCGCACCGCCGTGTGCCCCTACCCCTTCTCCCGTGTAGGGGGGGATGGGCGGAGTCTGGGGGGGCAAATGAGACTTTGATACCACACTAGGGCTTACCCCTGGATACGTCTAATAAGCCCTTACCCCTTGTTACGATAGTACACACTTTTTTAAGTAATTATCTATTTTTTATCAAATTTACCGGTTTTCCCCCTCATTTTCCATTGCAATTTAGGTGTCTTAGCGATATAATCAATACCCAAGAGGAATTAGTCTTGGAACCTGTCGACCCAAACGTTTAGCTCATTGCTAGAAAGCATGGGCATGGAATCTCCATGCCAAAAAACGGACAAAACCCGTTTGCTGTCGTACCGGTAACATAACACAGATGTTAGTTAGAAGGAGTCAAAGATGATGTTGAGACACTACGGAAGATTGTTTATTGGATTGCTGTCCCTAACGATCTTGGTTGCGCTCTCCTCATGTGGAAGCCAACAATCCTTTCAGCCGGCTAGCACTTCTGTCCCCACAGAACTTCCCACCACAGATACCACCGCAGAGGAATCGGGAACAGAAGCTACTCAAGCAGAAGATTCTCCTGCAACAAGTGATGCGGAGATAGTAGCGATCAGCACAGAAGAAGAATCGCAACCAATGTCGGTAGAAGCTATTGATCTTCAGTCTGGACGAGATGGCTACGCCCAAGTCTGTGCTCCCTGTCATGGACTCAACGCAACAGGTATTGACGGTATTGGCGTAGACCTGACAGAAAGCCAATTTGTCGCAGGATTGGAGACAGAACAGCTTGCTGATTTTCTCATTCGCGGTATGAGCATCAACAGTCCCTTCAATGTTTCTGGTATTCGGATGCCACCCAGAGGCGGACACGATGAATTTACTGACCAAGACATGCTGAACATCGCAGCTTATCTCCAAAACAAGAATGATGCAGTTGTTGACGTTTCTGGAGAAGAGCGTATTCGCACCTATTTAGCCCTATTGGAG
>CAZLKK010000423.1:0-3083 GCA_964559995.1 uncultured Chloroflexaceae bacterium | reverse complement strand
TCGAATCTACAACCTGACCTATCCCCCTAAGAGCCTGCCCCGCTCCCCATTTTTCCCCTTTCGTTAGCTTTTCTCCTTGTTGGTCTTGACATTTTAGGAAAAAGACCTTACCCTATTACGGTATATTCCATCGGGTATCAAGTGAATGTGCAAAAGATAGCTAGACAAGAACAGTGACCAGACGTTAGGGTTGTCCATCTATGAAAATATGTAAAAATCATGCTGATGGGAGTGGTTGTGGTACGCTCAACCCAGATCATGCTGCATCGTGTACCTATTGCCAGCGAAATCTGCAACATGCCTTGATAGCGCATAATCCAGGTACGACCATAAGGGAGTACCGCATTATGGAGATTATCGGCTTTGGGGGGTTTGGGGTCGTCTACAAGTGCCAGTCTACCCTTGATGCTGCCCAATTTGTTGCCTTGAAACAGACGTTTAATCCAGACACCATCCGCAACTTTCACTATGAGTTTCAGATGCTGAATCAGATTCAGCACCCAAACCTGCCCCGTTACTATAATATGTTTGAAGAACATGGGAATGGCTACCTGGTGATGGAGTTTATCCACGGTGATAACATGGATGAACTCCTCAAAAAAAATAACCACCAGCCGTTTGATGAAACCCATGTGCTTGGTTGGGTAATCCAAATTTGCAACGTCTTGGAATACCTCCACAACCGACAACCCGCTATTATCCATCGGGACATCAAGCCACAGAATATCCTCATTACCCCAAGTGGACAGGTCAAACTCGTAGATTTTGGTCTGGTCAAGGAGATAGACCTAGCCCCAACGCAAAGTTGGTTGCGAGCATTCTCCCCCTGCTACTCCCCCCCTGAGCAGATGACTGGTGGTACCGATAAACAAAGCGACATCTATAGCCTGGGGGCAACGCTCTATTTTCTATTGACGGGACGGATGCCCCACCCTGCCGTCCAGCGACAGGTGCAAGACCACGACCCGCTCCCGTTGCCAAATGACATCAACCCCAACATATCACGCCATGTCTCCCAGGCAATTGTCAAAGCAATGAGCTTAACCAAAGAAGAACGCTTTGCAGACATTGCCGCCTTTCGTAAACGCTTGATGGGAGGAATAGTAGGGACTGATACGGCATCCTTACATGATGCGGGACATGATGCGGATATAGCATATGCCCCGCATGGACAATTTGCCTCACCAGATATTGGCGGTCCATCGCCGCTGCCCGACTACTATCCAAGACCATCTACGACTTCCCCTTCATCTACAACAGAAACGGTCAATCCTACGCCCTATGTGGTTGCTGCGGTGGGGATTATCGTTGCGCTGGTGGCGTTGTTTTTCTTCCTCAAACAGCAGCATACCCCACAACCATACCGAACCGCAGAGGAGATGGATGGCGAGTCGGTATTTAGCGATAATTTCGAGACACCTGACCATTGGAATATCGGCAGATATGAGCGTGATACCGTTATGTATGACAAAGCTATTCACGATGGCACCTTTGTTATTACCCATACCGGTGGTCCTGCTATCATACAGCCTACTGATGACCTAGACGAGTTGGAAGATGTATATGCTGAAGTCACCATCAGCTTTGATGAAACAAGCAAGACCTCTGGAGGTATAATATTTGGGATGGAAGATGGCATTGAAGGGAATTATTGCCAGGGGTATATTACCTATGATGGGAATGTTGTGTTGGCTTGGTGTCCAGATGGCAATTGTGAAGAGTATACAACCGATACCTACGCGGTGCAAGAGGACAATCACCTGGTGATTATACGGCAGGGCGAGAAGGTCTGTATGTACGTCAATGAGGAGCCGTGCTTTGCCGGTGAGGTTCCCTATGCATGTGCTCAAGGTACTGTTGGCTTAATTGTTGGCACGTTTAATGAGACGGAAGAGCTTTCTCCTATACACTTTGACGACTTCAAGGTGTGGAGTTTGGACGACTAATCAGAAACGCAAAGATACTGGTAACGTGGTAAGATACAGGATATGAGCATGGGAGAAAGTAGTAGCTAAGGGGGGCTAGATGAAAAAGCAATATCTGTATATTGGTGGGTTAGTGGCACTGCTGATCATTGGGCTTATGTTGGTATTTGTCCTGAACAGCAATGGCGAGGAGGAAGGCAATGATGCTGACAGCACCCCAACCATTACCGTTGTCTTCAGAACTCCAGTGACAGAACCGTCACCGGGGGAGTTCACCCAACCGTCTCAAACCGCGGTCATAACCGCTACGGAATCTTCTGGTGAAGGACAAGGGGAAACTCCGACAACACCCGTGGTAGACCCTGTGGGATCAATAGTGCCAGAAACGAGCATACCGATAACGAGCATACCCGTAACGCCTGGGATAATCCCCTCGCCTGATACGCCAGAATGGGTGCAGTGGTGTCGGAATTGTGTTGAGCAGAATTGTCCTGATACGTCCAATTGTAATGCGTGTCCGCCAGAATGTGTCTCTTATTATCTGAACTCGCTCCCTGACCATTCCCTGCCAACGGTCAGCATCCCTGTACCAACTATTGTACCAACGGTGCCGATAATTCCGACAGAAATACCGGGAGTACCTTCCGATCCCATTCCTGAACCACCAGTCGGTCCGCCTGTCCCTAATCCGTCAATACCTGGTGTTTTTCCATAACCAAGCGAGTAGTAGCTCATAGGCTGCACAATACCCAATGAAAAGATATTTCCCCCCGCACCCCTGCTCCCATGCTAAGGCAAGGGGGAGCCACAAACGCTTCCCCCTTGTGAGGGAAGGGATACAAGGGATGGGGCTATGTTCAAGCTATAGGGAAAGGTCCGGTCTGTTATGCAAGATGCTAACCCAAAACCCCTCTGCCCCTTTTGCCAAAAGCCGTTGCGAAGTGCCGCAGTACGGTTTTGTGGGCATTGTGGGCTAAAATTGCCCCAGGGGAATCAAGAAGATCAGCAAACTACACCAACGGCAAAACGGGGGGCACAAGCGGGTCAGGATGAGCCAACCCAAAGAACGGTTGTTGCTCCCACACAGCCTGCCCCACAGCCTGCCCCGCAGCCTGCCCCGCAGCCTGCCCCACCACCGCAGCCTGCCCCACCACCGCA
>CAZLKK010000422.1:0-3105 GCA_964559995.1 uncultured Chloroflexaceae bacterium | reverse complement strand
CTGCTGCGGGAGCAGGCTCAGTTTCCACCGGGGATTCTGCTGCGGGAGCAGGCTCAGTTTCCACCGGGGATTCTGCTGCGGGAGCAGGCTCGGTTTCTACCGGTGCCTGTTCCTCACCAAGTTGTGCTCCATCTACAGCTGCTGCAGCTTCGACAGGGAGTTCTTCCCCCGCAGCTTTGGGAGTAATCACTGCTTCCCCTTCGGCTCCATCTTCTCCATTTGCGCCATCTTCTCCATCTTCTCCATCTTCGGGGGCAGAACCTGTCTGCTCCGTTCCCGCTGCACTTAGAGTAGTTCCATCTGTTCCATTCTGATACTCTGGTGGTGCAACAGGGATGGTTTCTGTCCCTGCCTGATCTTGCCCTAGCCCCAAAGACGGTGCGGGCATGGTAGTTGGTATACTACTGATGGGGGGTATCCCCGTTGAAGGTTCGGCTGTCTGTTGCAACACATTCCCCGATACCTCATTTTCGATCTCTTGCTCTCTACGGTACAATTCCGTCATCACCAACATTCCTCCTGATACTTGCTTGTTGTGTTCAAGTCCCCATAATCAAAAAATATCCCAACGCACAGAAAAATCAAATCTATCTTGATAGCCTGGTACGGACCATATGGACAAGACCATCTTCGTTGAGTTCTTCCAGGCGATAATACTCAGCTTGAAGATAGGTAGCAAGGTAGCGAGCCATTCCTTGCTCCATATGCGAAAACCGAAGATGTGCTCGTGATGCATGGGCAGAAATCAAGGTATTTGGGCCTGTATCACTGCCGGCATATTCGGTATCAATGACCACTGCTCGCATATTGTTGTGGGCAATATAGGCTGCAACACGGTATGCCTCCTGTTGGGGGGGCATGCCGGTCATAGCAACATTTGCTTGCCCATCGGTCAACAACACCAGGAGCGGTATCACCTCTGGATTGCGGCGACGGGCTTGGTCGAGCACTTCATATCCCATGAGCATGCCCCGGGTAAGGGGGGTTTTGCCCCCTACGGGCATGGTTTGCAATCGTTTTTGTGCCAGTTCAACACTATTGGTCAAAGGCAACAGGAGCGTGGCATAGGTGCGCTGAAAGCTGACTAGCCCTACATAGTCACGCCGCTGGTATGCATCACGGAGCAGCGAAAGGATGGCGGCTTTGGTAGCACACATACGCTCTTCTGCTGCCATGCTCCAACTGGCATCTACCACAAAACAGACTGCGTTACGGGTACGGCGCATACGCACTTTTTGGCGAAGATCACCCCGGTACAAGATGATCTGTCGTGGCGGTTTGCCATGGAGAGCTTGGGCTATCCGCCGCTGTTGCTGGTAGGGGGCTGCCTCCCGCAACGATGCATCAAAGGCAAGGTCTGTCACCCGTTGCACCCGCCGGCTGGTAATATATCGCCCCTGGCGTTTAGCTGAGCAAGTTTGGCTGCGTCGTCCAGAGGCTTGCCGTTGACGTTGGTCGCGTTGCCCTTCAATACGGCGTGGCTGGATAATTGTGCCTATCTCATGGACGAGATCATTGGTCTGCTGCTGCTCATCGTCATGGGGAGCGGTACTGGCTTCATTGGGGTTGGTCGGGGCAGAGATGCCAACCGTTGCCTGGGAGCCGTCCCATTCTGCATGGGGGGCAGCTTCAGTTATGGTGTCTTCGTCAAAACCGGGCGTTTTTTTTTCCCCTTGCGCTTGATCTTGCTCCGATTGTCCATTGATTGCTTGGCTGATACGCTGCAAGGCAGACTGAAGATAGCTTCCATCCATTCCTGGCTCGACAAAGGGTTGTCGCCGCATACGATGGGGGAAGGCAAGCTCGGCAGCGAGCAGTATATCTTGCTGCTTGATAGTCTTGCGACCTTCCCATGCTGCGTGGGTACGGGCGGTTTCTAGCACGGTCAAATCAGCGCGGTGCCCATCGACGGCGAGCTCTAGGGAAAGGTGAGCGACCATTTCCATATCTTTTTTGCTGATACGGACGCTGGATAAGATAGTTTGTGCTGAGACGATACGCTTAGCTTGGCGTGCTTCTTGGGTTTGCCACCGTTCCCTAAAGGCTACTGGGTCTGCTTCATAAGCCATCCGCCGTTCTATGACGAGGGTGCGACTACGAACATCGGGCAACCCCTGGACTTCTACGGCGAGACCAAACCTATCGAGCAGTTGGGGACGTAGCTCACCTTCTTCTGGGTTCATTGTGCCAACAAGCATAAACCGGGAAGGATGGGAAATGCTCATCCCTTCACGCTCAACGGTATTGACCCCCATTGCTGCTGCGTCAAGCAAGAGGTCAACAAGGTGGTCGTCTAGGAGGTTGACCTCATCCACATAGAGTACCCCACGGTGGGCGTGTGCCAACAAGCCCGGTTCAAAGCGGCGGCTCCCTTCGGTGATGGCGTGTTCAATGTCAAGCGAGCCGACCACGCGATCTTCTGACGCAGAAACCGGTAGTTCTACAAGGTGGGTTAGGCGTTGGTCTATGGCGAATGGTTCGCCGGTTTCCCGATGTGTGGCGCAGGTAGCGCATAGCCCGGCGGGTTGGTCTGGGGCGCAGTGGTAGAGGCACCCTTGCACAACGGTGATGGGCGGGAGCAACCGGGCTAATCCGCGGACTGCGGTAGATTTGGCTGTTCCCTTTTCCCCACGTATCAAGACCCCACCGATACGAGGGTTTATGGCGTTTAGGATTAGTGCTTGCTTGAGGTACTCTTGACCTACTATGGCACTAAATGGGTAAACTGGATAAGCTGTTGGAATAGTCATGACGGCAAAAAACTGGCACCTGATGCCAAGCATGCAAAAAGCTATGCCTTTGCATTGCTTCAAACAATGGCATGGTCTGGGTACCAGTAGATATTTGAGGATAAAAAGATTGTTGTACTAGCAGGGGCAACCTCAAAGCGTGACGGTTTTACGTACAGATAACAGAACAATTGTATTTTTTGTGACCTGAAACCTTGTACGTCCTTTATATTTGTGAAATTCAAGTATAACGCACTTCTGATAATACCATACAACGGCTATAGGTGCAAGCGGCAATTTTTCGGGGGGGTGTGGCTACGTCAAAGTCGCACAATCAAAGAAATGTTGCCCTTCTTGCCCACCCGCTCCCCCTGCC
>CAZLKK010000421.1:0-3109 GCA_964559995.1 uncultured Chloroflexaceae bacterium | reverse complement strand
GGGTGGAAAGACAAGGGCTATAGGTCTTTCCCTGAACCATTGAACCATTGAATCATTGAACCATTGAACTATTGAACCATTGAATCGTGTGTACCGGGTAGTGAGAGGTATGGTACACTATCCCATGTGAAAAGCGTATCTACACCATTAACCATTAGTATGCTGGCTCCCTTTGGCATCCGCCCAAAAGGAACCCTCGCTGTGCGAATGTTGCCATTGGCACAAGCCCTTGTCCAGCGTGGGCATCGGGTGCATATCATCGCTCCTCCCGTTCACAACCCCCAGGATGCAGGACAGACGACCACCTATGATGGCGTGGTTGTTACCCACACCCCACAACCACCGCTCGCGTTTGCGTCAAGTGTCCAACATACCGCTTTTCTTCTCAACCAAGTAGTTGCCGATAAGCCAGACTTGGTACACCTTTTCAAGCCCAAAGGCTACAGTGGTCTTGCTGCTGTGCTTCTTCGGATGTTGCGACCATCATTGCCCCTGGTTGTAGATACCGATGATTGGGAAGGATGGGGGGGATGGAATGATCTCCTTCCCTACCCCTATGCGGCAAAGCTGCTGTTTGCATGGCAAGAGCGCGACCTCCCCCGCCGCGCCGATGGGGTGACAGTAGCTAGTCGCACACTGCAAACGCAGGTCTGGGGGCATGGTGTAGCCCCAGAGCGCGTGGTCTACCTGCCCAATGGGATATGGCAACATTTCACTCTATCCCCTAGGGGGGGGGCACAGTCCGGTTTGCCTCCATCCCCTGTCCCTTCCCCCACAAGCGGAAGAAGGGGAGCCGTAGGGGCGTACGGCGGTGCGCCCAATGTTCAGCCCCCCCTCGCCCTCTGGGAGAGCGAGCAAGGGGAAGAAGGTTGTTGCCCTATCCCTAACCCTTTCCCCCAGGGGGAGAAAGGGAACCGGGCAGGTGTTCCCCCATTCCCTTGTATGGGATGGGAGACAGAGGGGACAACGGCTCCCCCTACGCTGTTGCTCTATACTCGGTTTTGGGAGTTCGCCGTACCAGATGTAATCGCCGCGCTGGTTGCCATTGTGCAGCAACGCCCCGATGTACGGGTGCTCGTTATTGGCAAGGGGGAGCGGGGCGAAGAGCATGACCTGCTCCGCCTAGCAACCCAAGCGGGGATCGTATCAGCCCTAGATTATTGTGGGTGGGTAGAGCCATCAGTGTTGCCCTTGCTCTTTGCAGAGGCTGACATAGCCCTCGCCCCAATGGATGACACGCTGATCAACCGTGCTCGTTGTTCTGTTAAACTGCTAGAACTGATGGCAGCTGGTTTGCCGGTTATCGCCGGGCAGGTGGGGCAGGTGATGGAGTATATAACCCACGGTGAGAGTGGCATCTTGGTTGCGCCAAGCAACCCCGCGGCACTAGCCCAGGCGACCTTGCGCTTGTTGGATGATACCCCGTTACGATTACGGCTAGGCAAAGCCGCACAAGCGCGAGTTGTTCAGCATTTCAACTGGGACACCCTCGCATCCACTGTTGAGCATGCGTATGGGTTAGCACTGAATGGGTGATGTGAGCAGATAGGTCTACCTATGAAACGATGGTTTATACCCGTAGCTATTATCCTGAATATGGGGCTTGCGCTTGGTTATGCTGGACTATGGGCAAAAGCTGCTACCAAAGACAATTTTTGGCAGAGCGACTTTTCTGCTTATTACACTGGCTGGACAATACTGCTCAACGGGCAGGATGCCCACAATCTCTATGACCTAGAGGTGCAAGAACAGTACCAGCAAGCTATCTTGGTAGAAGGGGAATTTCAAGGCGGCGTATTGCCTTATATTAACCCGCCTCACACGACCCTGCCCTTTATTCCCCTGGCATTGTTCCCT
The DNA here is from genome assembly GCA_964559995.1 of uncultured Chloroflexaceae bacterium. Classification (GTDB taxonomy): domain Bacteria; phylum Chloroflexota; class Chloroflexia; order Chloroflexales; family Chloroflexaceae; genus JAAUSY01. The sequence goes on along the minus strand of CAZLKK010000421.1, from coordinate 1,252 downwards.
CGTGCTACTGCTTTTTACCTCTGGTCGCTTGGGCAACTTGGCTTGCTGGTGTGGTTGCTTATCCTGCTTGGACGCATCGCAACGATGCAGGGGTGGTCAACCCTAGAGCGCACGCTGTTGCTCACCGCGGTATGTGCCTTTCCCTCGCTGTTGATTACCAGTATGCTAGGGAGCTTTTCCCTGCTGATGCTCGTTTGTACCGTCCAGGTCTATCTTGGGCTAAAGCAGCAGCGTGAGCAATCGGCGGGGGTATGGATGGTGATTGGCTCAGTCAAGCCTCAACTGATGCTGATGCCAGGGATGATAGCACTAGGCGGAAGACGCTGGCGGGTGTTGCTAACAGCTACTATCCTGGCAATGTTGGCATTCGCTATCTCGCTCATCTACCCCGGCTGGCAAAGTTGGCAGGGCTTTTTTGTGACCTTGCGCTTTGTGGGTAGTCTGTTTGATGATTTGGGCATTGTACCAAGTCTGATGTGGAATGTGAAGGGGACGCTCACCCTGCTACTTGGAAGTGAGCAATATGTGCTTATTAACCGGGCGAGTATAGCTGTGTTGGGGGGGGCGTTTTTGGTAGTCTTTTGGCTTTGGCGTGGGACGTGGCAACCATCGGATGCTCGCTTTGACCTCAAGGTAGCATTGTCGTTGCTGTTAGGCTTGCTCTGTAGCCCCCACCTCTACCCCCACGATGGGTTGCTGCTGGTGTTACCGGCTATGCTTTTCTATGGCTACCTCCGTCAACGCAACCTTCCCCGTCATGCTTATGCTGCCTTTGTGCTCAGTTGCCCTTTGCTCTTTCTCGTTAGTGAGTTTTCCTTTGGTGGGAATCTGGGTATCCGTGTGCCAGTGGTAGCTATGCTGATGCTGATAGGATGGATGGCAAAGGAAGTGTGGCACCAAGCTGCCAGTGGTGCTGGAGAGCAGGGCGAGTATCGGGCAATCGAGACCAGTTAATGGGAAAAGTGCTCCATATAGCGGTGTGGTGGGCGATACTGGATTCGAACCAGTGACCTCGTCGGTGTGAACGACGCGCTCTAACCAACTGAGCTAACCGCCCCCATAAGCTGTAAGTGTATCACAGACTCGCAGAGAAGGCAAGTGGGGTGTGGCAAAACTAGGGCTACGTTAAAGTCGCACAATCAAAGAAATGTTGCCTTGCTTGCCCCCCCTCTCCCCCCAACCCCCTCTTCCAATAGAGTGACTACTCCCAACCCTAAAGGGTTGGGCTTCTCGGGTCGAAACCCAGGCTGTG
>CAZLKK010000420.1:0-3122 GCA_964559995.1 uncultured Chloroflexaceae bacterium | reverse complement strand
CTGAACATTGGGCGCACCGCCGTGCGCCCCTACGGTACCCCTTCTCCCGCGTAGTGGGGGAAGCTACGTGATTGCCAAGTCAAAGGTCTCATGCGTGAAGCAATAGCCCTTTGGACCGGCGACCCTGCCGATAATCTTCAACCGGTCTATGACCACTTCGCCATCTTCATTGAGCATGTCATCGTGTACATAGATGTGCTTGATAATGCCAATAACCAATGTACTGCTCCCTGGTCCCTCCCCCACTTGGAGGTGATCGTGTAGGACACACTCAAAGCAGGCGGGAGACTCTGCCACTCGTGGGGGGCGCACCGTCTTGGATGGGGCGGGGGTCAATTTGGCAATGCTAAACTCATCCACATCAGGCGGGTGGTCCATTGCCGTTTCCACCATTGCCAACCCGGTTTGCTCCGTGACCACATTTACCACAAACTCACCCGTATCGAGGATATTCTGGAGCGTATCTTTGCGCCCATCTTCGCGTCCGCGGTTGTAGGAAACGGATACCGACAATGATGGCGGATTGGATGACACCCCATTGAAAAAGCTAAAGGGGGCAAGATTATTGATCCCGTTTTGGTCTTGGGTAGCAACCCACGCAATGGGGCGGGGGATAATACAACTTCCCATCAGTCCATATAGGATTCGCCGTTCGGTGGTTTCGGGATTACATTCCATAAATACAGTAGCTCCTTATGCTACAAGAAAGTTTTGTAGTAGCGTTTTGCCGTGGTCGGTCATGAGCGATTCGGGGTGAAACTGCACCCCCTGCACCGGGTGGGTACGATGGCGCAACCCCATAATGAGGTTGTCATCAGTCCAAGCGGTCTTTTCCAAATCATCGGGGAGATCATCCTGCTGCACGAGCAATGAATGGTAGCGCGTGGCTGGGAAGGGCGAGGGGACACCACGAAAGACCCCAACATCAGTATGGTGTATCTGGGATATTTTGCCGTGCATAATTGTCGGCGCACCAACAACGCTGCCCCCATAGGCTGCCCCTATCGCTTGATGCCCCAAGCATACCCCCAAAATGGGGATGGTTGGTCCTAGCGTTTGGATAAGCTCAATGCTGATGCCAGCCTCGGTGGGGGTGCATGGTCCTGGGCTAATGACGATGCGGTCTGGGGCAAGCGCGGCAACACCGGCGACGGTGATAGTATCGTTGCGCTCTACCGTAACGGTTGCGCCGAGTTCGCTTAGGTATTGGTACAGATTGTAGGTAAACGAGTCATAGTTATCAAGCAGAAAAACCTGCATAGCTTGATGCTCCTGTATGACGAAACAATGGGTCTATTTCCCATACCAGTATACCATAGGTGCTGTCTGGTCGTGAAAAGCCGGGAGATATGGAAATAGTCTACCGCAGTCTTACCGCAGTCTGATACTTGTATACTAGGGGGTTGCCCCGTTGTCGTTACCAACAGGATTTTGTGTCCTAGCCCCTACCGTAGTATTACCGCAGGGGGTATCTGGTAGGCTAGGGATACAAGAAACGCTTGGAGCTTTTACCAAACTGGGAGATGAACGGATGCAATATTCAACAACACCACAAAACTGGCGCACTGGCATGGTGCATACCCACCCTAGCCCCCCCACGCTGCTGCGAACCCTGCTCCGTTGGGGCGCACGCCATAGCAAAGGGTTGTCCCTAGCCACAACCCACGGCTTTGAATCGGGGTTAGTCTATGACTACATCTATCGAGATCAGCGCGAGGGACTTTCCAAACTAGGACACATCCTCGACCATATCTACCTCAACACTCCGCGCAATCGGGCGTTGCGTTCGCGCAAGCACCTGTTGCAAGAACAGTTGCTGACCACGCTGCTCGAACGGCGCAAGCAGCACCTAGCTACTCACATCCTTGACCTTGCCTCTGGCACAGGACGATCTGTACTTGAGTTGCTTGCGGTGCTAGAAGACAAGCGTATGACGCTTACCTGTATAGACCAAGACGAGCAGGTGCTAGAGAAAGGGCGCACGTTGGCTGCTGCAATGGGGCTATCAGATCGCGTGACCTTTATCAAGGGGGATGCGCTGGATAGGGAGGAGATCGCAGGTTTGCAGCCGGATATAGTGGTTGTGTCGGGGTGGTATGAGCTGCTGCCAGATGATGCGGCGGTGTGCCGCTCGCTTATGGATATACGCGCTGTGTTGCCTGCCAATGGACTCTTGCTCTTCACAAACCACATCTGGCACCCACGGCTAGGGGAGACAACACAGAACCCCCCAATGAGCAACACCAAACGAGAAGAACTTTCGCTCATCCCACGACCACAAGCCCGTATGGAACGGTGGGCGCGTGAGGCGGGGTTTCGGGAGGTGCGTAGCAGCGTGGAGTCGTTTGGTTATGCTAGTGTGACGCTATGTGTCGGGTAGGGGCATGGGGTGTTTGCCAACACCCCACGACCACAGCGCGATCTCTGAACTATTGGGCTACTGCCACAAATTCAAACGTAATCGCTACATCGTTTTCTGCCTTGAGAATACCGGCAATATCTGGTGGATCAAAGCCAAAGTCGGTCATCTGTACATTTGCCGTAGCCGTTCCCGACATCTGATCCCCGTCAATTCTGCCTGTCGTCTCAAACGTCACAGGTACAGAAACTTCTCGGACGATTAAGTCTCCACTGATCTGAATCGTCATATCTTCGCCTTCAGTATAGCTCTCTGGTAGCCCGATTATCTCTGTTGGATTGAAGGTCGCTAGGGGGTATTTGGCGGATTCTAGCCACTTATCACGAATAGCGTTATCGCGCCGGTCACTGTCTGATTTGAACGCACTAATGTCTATGGTAATCGTGCTGATAGAGCTTTCCTGGGGGTTTTGTGGGTCGTAGTAGACCTCGCCCTCAATATTCTGCGTTACACCAACAGCCGTTACGAGTGTGTTATCCTGATTGATGAACACCTCATCTACCGCGTAAGAAACCTGTGATTGGTCGGGGTCTATCATGTAGGTGATAGTGTCGCCATCAACCGGAGCATCAGCATCACTTACGGCTTCGCTTGCCGTGCCGGTAACAACGTCCGTGCCGGTAACAACGTCCGTGCCGGTGGCAGCATCATCATCGGCAGCATCCATATCATCGGCAGCGTCCATATCATCGGCAGCGTCCAT
>CAZLKK010000419.1:2394-3125 GCA_964559995.1 uncultured Chloroflexaceae bacterium | reverse complement strand
ATGCTCAGCCTCACCACCACCATTGAACCTGTCCTTATTATACGAGGGGATGGGGACAAACCGGACTTTGACGTAGCCCTGGATAGGGGGTATGCCACCCGTCTACCATTACACATTAAACTAAACGTGAAATTTTTTTGAATCTGTGGTAGAATATATCAAGATTATGCAATTGCAGTATAACAATCAAAGGGGTAAGGGTATGTCTGAAAATCGAGTGCAAATACGCCTTGCTCTTACCAATCAGGAACGACAACGTTTGCGGATTATCGCTGCCCATAAAGACATATCAATGGCAGAGTTCGCCCGACAAGCGGTGAAAGTGGCAATGGAGCAGGCAGAACAAGAACACAAGCGTAGGGCAACAGCTAAAGATATTGAGGGACAAACATGATGAAAACGGCGAAACAACGAGTGGATAGGAAAAGGTGAAAGGCTGCGCTACGGAGTCACAACCCAACGCAGCCTTTGGTCAGACAGTCAGACAGTCAGACAGTCAGTCAGACAATCAGTCAGTCAGACGGTCAGACAGTCAGACGGTATAAGCAAAAAAACATGCTTACATTGTCTGACTCAAGTATACCACAAATAAACAAACCGCGGTACAAAAAAATGATGCTGTATAATAACCCTATATTGATCTTTATTTTTCTTTTTTCCTCAGCAACCCATGTTGGTTGCTGACCCGCTACGATACCATAGAGCAAGGAGTGTATGATGGCTGAACCATA
>CAZLKK010000419.1:462-2384 GCA_964559995.1 uncultured Chloroflexaceae bacterium | reverse complement strand
AGGCAGAACAAAAACACAAGCGTAGGGCAACTGCAAAGATATTGAGGAACAGACGTGATGGAACCGGTGAAACATTCAGTGAAAGTGAATAGGAGAAGGTGAAAGGCTGCGCCTATGGAATCGCAACCCAACGCAGCCTTTGATAACAGATCAGACGGTATTAGCAAAAAACCATGCTCACACTGTCTGAATCTAGTATACCACAAACAACAAACCGCGGTACAAAAGACTGTTGATGTATAATAAAAACTATTGCTCTTTTTTTCTTTTTTGTCCTCAGCAACGCAAGTTGTTGACCCGTTACGATACCATATAGCAAGGAGTGTATGATGACTGAACCATAACCTCAAAGAGATTATCCCTACCATTGGTACCTAAGCAACGATCTTGTTTACTGCACTACAATGCTATTCTGTGGGAAAACAAAAGCCCCCGACTACCAGCCACCCAAGCTACTGTCGAAGGCATTTCCATTTTCCTATTGCATGGCATCCTGTGGATGCAGGATGACTCTTTTCATTCTCATAACGGTTTTACTATAACGTATTTTCGCGGCTCTGTCAACTGACATGTCAGAGCTATGGAGGGTTTTTGTGCCAATTTTCAGCACTCCCCCACAAGGAGACTAGCCTTATGACTATCCAACGAAGAAACTAGAACAACCACAAACATACCCAATCAGGCAAGCCCCCCTTGCCGAGTTACTACGATACGCTCCCCATCCCAGCCAAACTGATTGATGATTGCCATACCGACCCGATTGACCTCGGCATCTACCTGCTCATCGCCCGGCAATACCTCATCTGCAAGGGAGATGTCCCGCTCTCCCAACACGATATAACCAAATTTGATCCTCCATTAACCGCGGGAAGGTCATCCGTTCCCTGAGTCGCCTGGAAGACAGGGGATGGATAATCTGTTCCCGCACCAGCGGCAAAAAAACCCACTATCTGCCCACCTGGGGATACGACCCCTCTTCCGACTCTCCCAAGCCCTGGGACATCACCGCCCCCAAGCTCGGGAGACATTCCACTACCCACACAAAACGGGTACCCAAAGCTCTCTTGGACGATCAGCTGGGCAAAATAGCCCTGCATCCCGACCATCCCGCCTACATTACCCGCTACCACGGGGAGCCGCTGGCGACCTTGACAGAAGTAGGCAACCAAATCTTGCATAACATGCCCGTGATAGCCCCCCCTATTCCCCAACCCGCGGATGGCGCATCCCCCAAAACCACACAAGAGGCTTCATCTGTAGCCATCGTCGACCCCCCCTCCATTCCCCCAACCCTGTGGGGCTTTTTTTTCGCCCTTTGGATCATGATCGGTTCGATGATCGGGGGGATGATTGCCCACATGATCGCCAAGATGATCGCCTGGAGCGACTATTGGCAACAGCCCCCAAAGCCAGTAGTATCAGCAAAAGCAGTTGATCAAGCAACCACCGGGAGCAGCGACGGGAATCCGGGGAAATCAGACAAAAAAACCGAGGAAAACCCACCCACCCACCCAGCGGCTGGCGGCGGAGAGGAGTTCTCTCTTCCGAAAAAATCGTGTGCTTCGCAGCCGGACAGCCCGACACCGGTCAGTGAGACGACTCGCCTACTCTACTCCCTAGGGGTTTCTTATGCTGCCGCCCGCGAACTTGCCGATGTGCCGATTGAATGGGTTCGGCAAGTGGTAGTGCAAGCACGGTGGGACCCGAATATACGTTCTGTTCCTGGTTGGACCGTTGCGCTGTTGCGCCAAATGCGGGAGGAAGCAGCGGTTTTTTCCACCGACGAGCCATCAGAACCACCAGCCGCCCCCCCCACCGACAAGCCACCTGAACCACCTGCCGCGCAGCAGCCACCGGATGAGCACGCTGCTCTACACCGTGGTGCTGGTCGCCTGCCTGGGTAGTCTTGACGCCGCCAGCTA
>CAZLKK010000419.1:0-452 GCA_964559995.1 uncultured Chloroflexaceae bacterium | reverse complement strand
CTAGAACGCCCCGCCGTATCCCTTGCCAAAGAGCCGACAGAATACCCCGCCGTACTTCCTACCAAAGAATCGCCAGAACACCCCACCACTCCCTTTGCCAAAGAGCTGCCAGAGCCACCTGGTGTTCCTGATGTAGCGGCAGATGCTACGGAGTCCTTAGCTGAGGAAGAGGGTATTTCGCCGTTGCAGCAGGCACGAGATGCTGGAGATTTAGTACGAGGTTGGGAACTTGCGTCCCAGGAATTGCAGCTTAGGATATTCCGCGAAGACTTTGATGCGTTACGGGGAATACGGTTGCTTACGTGGAGTGATTCCCAGGCGATGATAGGGTGCTTGAGCCTCCAGCAAAAGCGGCTGAGATGACAGCGGTCAAGGGCAATGTCGGCATCAGCGGAAAGATTCGCATCGATGACAGCGGCACGCACATCGAGGGCGAGATACGCGTACCTCGC
>CAZLKK010000418.1:0-3138 GCA_964559995.1 uncultured Chloroflexaceae bacterium | reverse complement strand
TTTCCCCCTGGGGGAGAAGGGGAACCGCGGCAGGGGGAGCGGGTTGTATTCCCCCATTTCATTTCAACGTTGATTCCTTTAACTAATCAGCACAAAGGAATTGAGGAACGCCCCAAAGAGGTCGCTTGTATCCCCACCCGTTTTCGCAGCAACCGAGATGGTGTACATACGATTATCCACTAGATAAATACGTATTCGCACATCAGCATCAAATGCATCTTGTACCGGCATCGTAGCGGAAATATTTCGTCCAGGATGGTCGCCTATTTGCAAGTCTTCTGAAGAATCCAGCGTTGCCTGCATCGTGTCAAGCACTTCTGTTTGATGGTCAAGCAAAAGCTCCTCTTTAGCAGCATCGTCAAGGTCAAACGTTGATTCTTCTAGGTCTTGATAGCGCACCTGGAACACCATATCATCAACAATGAGCGAGTAGCGTTTGCCATCTTCCATGTCTTCTTCGATGTATTCCTCTGATGGAAAGGAGATAATAAACCCCCCATCCATAGACATAAAGGGTTCCCACGTATCCGTATCCGTAAGTACGCTCGTTGTGGCATCATCACCAAAGGAATCATCCCTATCATCAAACGAGTCATCGTCATCGTCCATCATATCTTCTTGGGCAATGTCAAAGTCGCCAGCATCTACCTCTACTCCCGCTTCAAGCACATTGATTGAAGCAAAGGTTAGGTCTATCCACTCACTCCCATCTTGTGTAGCATTGGGGTCACGGGCGTAGATATGGTAGCTTGCTAGGGGGATAGTATCAAAGACGAAAACCCCTTCATCATCTGTTTGGGTCATTTCACTAAGCAGCAGGGTTTCACACGGGGTCTCTTCAAAAATGAAATTGCCCATTTCGCCGCAAATCTGCACGGATGTATCTGCAACAGGTGCATCACCGTACAGAATACGTCCCCGCATACTGGCAACGGTAGGGGTATCTGCTGGCGGGGGCAAGGTTGGACTACCCTTTATCGCCACCGATGCTAGGTGCGATTCCGCAATGCCAGAGGTAGAAGGCACCGCTATATTCCACCCGCCATTGCCATCTTGCACAGCAAGCCCATATTCGGTGGCAATCCAGACATGACCAGATGCATCTACGTTCAGGTCCTTCACTTGGTCGCTTGGCAACCCATCTTCAACAGTAAGGTCACTCCAAGATGAACCATCCCAAATTTTTATCCCTGCATAGGTGGCAGCCCACACCTCGCCATTGTCTAAGGTGACAACATCATTGACAGTCATTGGCGATTCCGAGATAATCTCGGTTAAGGTACCATCTTCAAGAGTATACACGGCAAAGCTGGTAAAAATCCACAGGTCGCCATCTTCGTTGATAAAGAGGGATTCTGGGCTGGCAAAGGCATCCCCCCCCATATCCTCAGTTTCCCCATAGGCAATCCAGTCTGTGCCATCAAAGGAGACCATCTCACTGCCACTCATATTCATACCGCCAATCCAGACGGTGCCATCAGGAGCAAAGGCGATAAGGTCTGTAGGGAAAGACTCCTCACCGGTGCTCTCCTCTACGGCATATGTGGCAACTATCGTCTCTGTAGCAGCATCCATCACGGTGATGAGGTCATCTTGCAACAACCAGATAGTGTTGTCGCTAGGGTTGAGGGCTGCAGTGCTAATGAAGGGAAAGAGGGCATCATTTTCCACTGGTATCTCTACCCACGTTGCCCCACCATCACGAGATGTCACCAAGATGTCAGCACAGCTAATCCACGGCTTGCCATCTGCATCAAAGAAAGCGGTACCAATAAGACAGGTAGCCATATTCACATCACTGACATCTGGCTCTATCCACGCATCATCTGCCAAGACACTGATGCGATTTTCAGTGTAACCAAGCACAATAGCGACATTTTCGCTGGTGATGGGAGACAGATCGATGGGACTATCTTCGTCTGGGCTAGATGTGGTGTCCGTTTCCTCAGTGTTAGGAGATGGGCCGGGTTCCTCTGTACTGGACTCCTCTCTAGGGAGCAACCCTTCTGCTAATTGGGCTTCTGGCTCCATAAAAGAGATGGTATCTAGCATCCCTATGAAGCGATCTTCATCCCAATCTGTTTCAGCAAAGGATGCCATCAGCAAGAAAGCGCGATCTTCCCCTTCAAGAATACTGACAACAATCTTGCCAATAAGCGGTTCGTCTCCCTCGTCCATATCCATATCAGCAATGAGGGCTGGTTGTCCATCAATGGTCGTTTCTTGTCGATCATCGGATATGGCAGGAATACCAGGCTGAGCAGCAAAAGAATCCAATAAGAGACTGTTGGTGGCATCTGCCGGGGCTTCAATGCCCATTGCCTCAAGGTCTGTTTCACTAATGTTACTGATAGTCAAAAATAGTCGCGTTTCTTGCGTGCTTTCAACTAAGATGTCTGTTCCCACAATGTGGGCTTTCCATCCTGCCGGTGGAGTTAAGGTCATACCGGACTCAGTGTTGATAACTGCTTCGCCTATGTCGGCTGGTTCATCGGCAGTGTCGGTGCCAGTCATCGTGTCAGTGCCAGTCATCGTGTCGGTGCCAGTCATCGTGTCAGTGCTAGTCATCGTATCGGTGCCAGTCATCGTGTCGGTATCGGTGTCGACATCATCGGCATCATCCGTGTCATCAGGAGCAACGGGTGCTTCTGTAGCAGCAGGGGCTTGGTCAGCGGGTTGCTGTGGGGTATCACCACATGCCGTCAGTATCAAGGTAAAGATGAAGACAACTATTAGCGTAAGAGGGGAGATTTTCTGGTTGAAAATCGGTTCATGCATAGCAAACTCCTTTCGAGTAGCATTTTGCTGCTTTTCTCATGATTAGGTAACGTACCACAAAGCGTCCTTATTGGCAAGTATACTGGTGGTAGGGCAGGGCTGTGTCAAAGTCTGGGCAGCCCCCCATCCCCTTGCCCCGCGTCCCACCGCGGCGGGAAGGGGAACCAAGCAGGGGACGGCTCCCCCTCGCCCTGGCATGGGAGCGGGGGCAGGGAGAGCGGGACGTAGCCCTACCTACCCCATCACGAGGTAGGGGATTTTTTTGCCAATTGATGCTATGATACTATGATAGTAGGGATGATAAGCTAGAAGGAGAGATGATGGCAAAGAAAGCGGATACGAGCACCAAACGATTGGTCA
>CAZLKK010000417.1:0-3145 GCA_964559995.1 uncultured Chloroflexaceae bacterium | reverse complement strand
GGATGCCATCGCTATGCGGCGAGAATCTATTGCCAGCTATGATGCCGCCTTGCAAGTAGACCCCGATTTTGTTGGTGTGTTGAATAACAAAGGGTATAGCCAAGAGCAACTTGCCCATTTGCTTATGGAGCAGGGAGAGCAAGAAGAAGCCCTATCCCTCTATCGTGCAGCAGTTGATAGTTATAATGCAGCCCTTGCTATAGACCAAAGTCTTCAAGTTGTGAAAGGTCACAAAGAGCGAGTGTTGCAACAGCTAGAACAGATGGGGGTAGAGTACTAGGCAGGGGTATGCTAAAGTTGCTCCCAATCACCCTTACCCGCTCTGTAGAGACGTTGCATGCAACGTCTTGCCGGGAGGACACGGTTTCCCGGCGGAGCCGTTGCTACGGGTCTATACCCATCCCGGCGGAGCCGTAGCATGCTACGGCTCTACCGGTTATTTTTACCCCCCCCCCCACAAAAACCGCGGTTTACCCTCCTCCCTATGGTATCATCATAATCGTTACAAATACACAAGGTTACAGGTTTCCTGAAACAGCAGCGAGTGTCCCCACATATCCTGTTCCCTGTAACCTACATGGTACGCCAACCGGAGAGGTACTCCGGTTCAGGGAGATGGGCACCCTGATCATGACGATTTGGTCATGGTCAGGGTGTCTTTATTTTTTGAGGTTGGCAATGATGGCTGGTGATTACCTGTTTGATGGCATAAAAAGTATCCCATTGCAAGGGTACCCATTGGATGAGCACGTTGGTATGGAGCTAGACGATACCACCCACACCCTATCCCCGCTCAACGCCTACCAACTGGTACCCTATCTCTACCGGGCTATAGACATACGGGCAAAAACGCTGGCAACCATACCCTGGCGAATTGTTCGTATGAGCAAAGGAGGCGAAACAACAGATGTAACCCACGATCCCACTTACGCCGGCTTGGTAGCCGGCATGCGCCAACGGTTGTTCATGACCGAATCGGCATTGTGTCTGTATGGCGCAGCCTACTGGCTCCGTGAGCACAACCCCGTTGGGCTACAGGAACGGGTGCGTTGGGTGCTGCCGACCAGCATCTGCCCCCGCTATGACGGCACAAGGGGCTTGATAGGCTTTGAGCGTACTAGCGGCAGCGGCACACAGCGCATTGCCCCAGACCGCATGGTCGCCTTTTGGCAGCCAAATATGGCGGCAGAGCTAGGACCGGGCGTAGCACCTGCCCAGGTAGCCCTTGCCTCGGCACAGGTGCTGCATAGCCTAGATCGCTTTGCCGAGGGGTTTTTTCGGCGTGGGGCAATCAAGGCAACGTTGCTCTCTGTTGAGGGCAACCCGCCCCCAGGTGAGCTAGAACGGCTAGAAACGTGGTGGCGGCGTATGCTGGCAGGCGTGCGTAATGCGTGGCAGAGTATCGCTATTCGCAGCAGCGTCAAGCCTATTGTCATTGGCGATGGCTTGGCAGACACGCAAAACCGCGAACTGACGACCCAACAGCGCGAGCATATCTGTGCTGCGCTTGGGGTGCCGCATAGTCTGCTCTCGGCAGATGCCGCTAACTACGCCACCGCCGCTAACGACAAGCTCACCTTCCTTCACCAGACGGTTATCCCAAGTGCGCGGCTCATTGAGGAAACGCTCAATGACCAGCTCTTTCAACCGCTTGGCTTGCGCTTGCGCTTCTTGCCAGAACAGATGGAAGAACTCCAAAAAGACGAAATGGACAAGGCAACCAGTCTGGTGCCGCTGGTACAAGAGGGCATCATCACCATTGACGAAGCCCGTGCCTTTCTTGGGCTTGGCAACTATGAGCATAGACAACAGAACGAAAGGAAAAACGGTTATGCAGCCATACGCAGCTAAACTGGTCGCGCTCAATGACCGCACCGCCACGATTGCTGGCTGGGGCGTGGTCTTTGACTCAACCGACCTTGAGGGCGAGCAGTTTGCCGCAACGTGTGATTTCAAATCGGCATGGTACCAACACCCCCCGCTGCTCTATGACCACACGCTCAATGCACCACAAGAGCAGTTGGGGCATGTCACGAGTATGAAGCAGGATAGCTACGGGGTATGGATTGAAGCAGAGCTAGACCGTAGCCGTGCCTACACAAACGCGGTGTTGGAGCTTGTAGACCAGGGGGTCATTGGCTTTAGCACTGGTAGCGCAACCCACCTCGTCCGGCGCGAGGGCAAATCTATTACGCAATGGCCCATTTTGGAAGTATCGCTCACGACAACCCCGTGTGAGCCACGAACAATAGGGGTACACCGAAGCAAGGGGATGGCTCCCTTGCGTTCAACAACTAACAATAAGGAGAACCAAACAGCTATGGAATCAACAACAACGAACACAAACGCAGCACCGCTCCCCAACAATATGCCGACCACGACCACGAAGACCACAACTGCAATGGACACCACGACTACCAACGGTGAGGGAGTGCTTGATATGAAGCGCGGCTGGATGGACGAGCGACTAATCCAGCGCATTGATGGGCTAGAAACGACCATGAAAACGTTGATGGAGAGTCCCGCGTTGCGCTCCACTGGCTTTGTATTGCCTGGCGACACAGCCCACGACACAATGACTAGCAGCGACCAGCGGACAATCAAGGCGTGGGATGCCTACATCCGCGAGGGCTATCGTGGTGGCTTGAAAGCCGCGATGCAAGAGTCTACCCCGGCGGAGGGCGGTTATATCGTGCCAACTCGCTACTCGCAGCAGCTTGTCGCAGGTCTGCACGAGCGCAGCATCCTGCGGCGGGCGGGGGCGCGGGTGTTGCGCGTTGCGGGTACCGACTCGTTTAAGGTACCGTCAATGACCCACAGCGCAAAGGCAGTCAAGACGGGCGAGGAAGCCGCCTTTGATGAGGCTTCCCCAACGTTTGATGAAATTACCTTCACCCCAACCAAGCTCACCCGGCTGGTTAAAGTATCGGATGAGCTGGTCGCCGATTCGCGCATAGACCTGATGCAACAGGTGCTCATCCCCGACTACGAGCAGGCGTTTGCTACTGCCGAGAACGATTTTTTCTGTAGCGGTTCAGGGACAGGCGGCGACCCGCAAGGGGTGACGGTAGGGGCTTCCAACTCTGGGGTAACTACCGACACCGCAACCACGCTAACTGCCGACAACATTATAGACACCTACCAT
>CAZLKK010000416.1:0-3152 GCA_964559995.1 uncultured Chloroflexaceae bacterium | reverse complement strand
AAGGTCTTTTTCTTCTTGCTTGCACGGGCAAGTCATCAGCACCCCAAACTGGGGATTATCTATAGGTACATCCATCAGGTAGTAGCCCATCCCTTTGCACATAGGGCAGGTTGGGGGTTCCCAAAGGGTCAATTTGGTTGATACGGGTGATACAGCAGCACGGTCAGTCACGATCCCGTTGGAAGAGGACTCGGTAGGGTCCACTGGAGTACTTCTCAATGTCAATAGGTTTATGTCTTGCGGCGTTATCTTGTGCATGTTGTCTTCCATATGCTGCCCATCTCTCTAACACTCTGCTGATATAGCGCCATGATCGGGCATTGGCGTGTATGGCTTCACGCATTGCTGCCTCGATCCACTCATAGGGGTACCGTTCTTCTGCCTCGCGCAGTTCCTCTACTAGCATAGGGGTAATCAACCCAATATTCTGTTCATAGAGAGTCATAAGCGACGGTGGCGACGATGGCGACGGTGGCGACGATGGCGACGATGGCGAAGGTAATCCTCTGTTCGTAGGAAGCTGTCGATAGGACGCTTCATGTAACCGTGTTGCCCATGTACGGTTGTATGCCGTGTTGACCAAGTACCAATTGATGAGACGACCATTATCCGCCAACGGCACGAGCAGAATGGTCGTGCGTTGTACGGCAGCTTCTAGCCCTTCTGCCAATTGTTCTTCTGGCGAACGCATCCTGGAAATCGCCCGTAGCCCCTGGCGGAGATGCTGATCTGCCAATAACTCTTCCCAACTCAACCGTTTGGGCGACCCCCGCTGGTGGCGCAAAAGGTAGAAGATGTGCAGCGTTACTTTGAGTTCACTTGGCAATGTAATAGCTGGCAACACCTCGGTGAATAATTCTGGGGGAAGGCTTACCAACCCCTCAGTTGAGAACTCGGTAAAAGTCATTGCTGCATCTCACTTCGCCTCTCACATCAGGTCAAAGGCCTAGCCGGAACATCGTTTATCCTCTCTTCATATATTACCACAGTGAGCGTTACCATGCTACCTATGACAAAGGGGAGTTTCCTTGCTAGGTTAGCGAACCATTTTGCCTTAAACAAGCCATAAAACCGTGATAACCCCCAGATTTTCTTAGGGAAGTCAGCCGGAAAAATCCTTGCTAGAGGGTAGGGGGTTTGGGCATTTCCCATTCCCTGCCCTTCCCCCATCGCGGGGGGGAGCAGAATAGTAAGGGAGTATGCTCCCTTGCTGAAGAGAATAACGCCTATTGCCCACCTTTCATCACATCATCAACCTTCTTGTACTATAATGCATACTGGATAGGGTGAATGGTATCCCACCGCTCAAGCTAAAGCTGGTGGACTTTACCCTTTGCCTAAGAAGGCAAAAGCAGGAATTTCAGAAATGGATAAGGCGTACCTTCGGGTACATTTGAACACAAAGAAAGTAGCAACAATAGATGCATGAACCATACGATGTTGTGATTATCGGGTCTGGACCAGGCGGATATGTTGCGGCAGTACGAGCGGGGCAGCTTGGTATGAAAGCTGCCATCGTAGAGAGCGGTGCTCCTGGCGGCACCTGCCTCAATATTGGCTGTATTCCCACAAAAGCCCTTTTGCATAGTGCCGATTTGCTGGAAGAGGTGAAGAACGGCAAGCGATTTGGGATCAAAACCAGTGGCGTAGCATTTGACCTGACGGCGGCAATGAAACACAAGCAAACTGTCGTTCGCCAAAGTAGCCAGGGGGTACGCTACCTCTTGGACAAAAACAAGGTAGACCTCTATCAAGGATGGGGCAGCATTGCTGACAAAGAAAGCGTCCATGTGCGCTTGAACGAAGGCGGCGAGCAGACTTTACCCGCAAAGGCTATCATCATCGCCACCGGAGCGAAACCCCGCTCCATCCCTGGCATCACCTTTGACGAAGACCGCATCCTCTCATCCACCGGCATGCTGGAACTGACAGAGGTTCCCAAGAGCTTACTAGTTGTTGGCGCAGGGGCTATTGGGGTAGAGTTTGCTTCAATGTTTCGTTCCTTCGATGCAGAGGTAACTATTGTCGAAGCTCTCCCCCGACTCGTCCCACTTGAAGATGAAGCTGTCAGTGCAGAGCTAGAAAAAGCCTTCACATCTCGCCGTATCAAAGCCTTGACTGGCGCAAAGCTCAATGGGGTTGTTCGCGGTGAGGACAAGGTGGTTGCTACAGTGACGGACAGCGATGGCAAAGAGCAGGAGATTGCAGTTGAGCGTATGCTGCTTGGTATTGGGATTGCCCCCCGCACTGCTGATATTGGACTAGAGCAGGTCGGGGTGCAGACAGACCAACGAGGCTTCATTCAGGTGAATGAGTATATGCAAACCAATGTAGCAGGGGTGTATGCCATTGGTGACTGCGTGCCAACCCCCTGGCTGGCGCATGTTGCGAGTGCCGAGGGTATCTTGGCAGTTGAGCATATCGCAGGACAGGATGCCCACCCCATCAACTATCGCCAGATACCTGCCTGTACCTATTGCACCCCCCAGATTGCCAGCGTGGGACTCACCGAGGCGAAGGCAAAGGAGCAAGGGTATGAGGTGAAGGTGGCGACCTTCCCCTTCTCTGCCAATGGCAAAGCCCGAATATTGGGGCAGGCACGAAATGGCTTTGTTAAGATTGTGGCAAATACGCAGTATGATGAAATCTTGGGGGTCCATATGATCGGTCCGTCAGTCACGGAGATGATCAGCGAAGGCGGTATTGCCTTGAGCCACGAGGCGACAGGCAGCAGTATGATGCAGACTATCCATGCCCATCCGACACTGTATGAGACGCTAGGTGAGGCTGCCCATGCGTTGGTGCATGGTGCAGCTATTCATCTGTAGGCGCATTGTCCTCGTAACTAGGGGCATAGCAACGTTTCGCCGGGCAGCCCCCCCATCCCCTAGCCTCTGTGGGTGTATGCGGGTGTAGGGGCGCACGGTGGTGCGCCCAATGTGGTGGCTCCCCCTCGCCCCTGTGGGTGTATGCGGGTGTAGGGGCGCACGGTGGTGCGCCCAATGTGGCGGCTCCCCCTCGCCCTGGCATGGGAGCGGGGGGCAGGGGGAGCGGGGCTGTCCCCTACTGCTCGGTATCTGTATCCCACTCCTGCCAAGCCTGCTGTATTTCCGCAGCCTGCTGCTGATACTGCTGCTGTTTGCTCTTTGCCT
>CAZLKK010000415.1:0-3173 GCA_964559995.1 uncultured Chloroflexaceae bacterium | reverse complement strand
ATATCCAGGGGGAGTCGCTCGTTTCAAACCCGCCATCTATGACCATGTTTTGCGAATCTGCAAAGCTAACACCATCGTCTGGTGTTGGGGTTGCCTGGCTGTCGCTAGGAACTTGAGGCAACTGTTCTGCAATGTGGCAGGTATTGAAGGGCAATAGGGGATCATCGCAAGGCATAGAGGGAGCATTGCGCTTTTCTTCGGTAATCTGTGCGCGTACCTCTGCGGTCTGCCAACCGTCTGTTGTTGGTTCTTGCCAACTAGCAAATGCCCCCTGTATCTCTTCGGTATACAGCGTTTGCTCGGTGCCATCCCTATGCATAACATACATCTTTGCTGTACCATCAGCTTGCGTAATATAGGCAATACGCCCATCATCTAGCCAAATGGCATAGGGGTCTGTTTCCCTATCTGAAATGAGCGTTCTTGCTTCTGTCCCATTCGCATTAGCTACTTTGATGCTGTAGCCTTCTGTGTCTGCATATCTCACATAGAGGATATGCATCCCATCGGGCGACCACATAGGATCAGCGCAAGCAAACACCTGCGTTGGAGTATCTTCCTGTGATGATTCTGTGCGTAAGATGGTCTTCTCTGTGCCGTCAACATTGATAGTATGCAGAGCAGCATGTAATGTCGGCGCATAGAAGTCGTTTGCTGGTAGGGTAGCATAGATAATGGTTGTCCCATCGGGCGACCATGCGGGGTCTCTGCCGCTATCAAGCCGCATTTGGGACGTACCATCGGCATGCATGACGTAGACCTCATCGTTTCGTTCAAAGGCTATTTTTGTCCCATCCGGCGACCACACCGGGAACCAGTCTTGCCCCTCGTGATTGGTAATGTTGGTAAGCTGCGTACCATCCCGCTTGACCACATAGACCTCATAGTTGCCGTCCCTATCGGAGTTAAAAGCAAGGTATGCCCCATCTGGCGACCAAGTGGGCAATTCATCAGTAGCAGGGTTATTAGTCAGACGCTTGGGGGATGAGCCATCAGCATCCATAAGGTAGATTTCAGGATTACCGTCTCGGTCTGAGACAAACGCAATTTCGCTGCCATCCGGCGACCACGATGGGTACCAATCGTTGGCAGAATGGCGGGTAAGGTTGATCGGCTTTGTCCCATCGGCTTGCATCCCGTACACCTCAAAGTTGCCCTCTTGACGGGTAATAAACACAATTTGGCTGTCCCCCGACACCAACGCCACCGGCGAACGAACATCCGCCGCTGGCGTGTTGGCAGAGGGGGGGTTAGGTGACGGCGCAGGTGACGACTCACCCTGCTGCGCTGTCGTGCCACAGCTTGCCAACATTACCACAACCACAACCCAAATCATCATCCAGAGATTCTGTTTAGTTTGCATAGCTCTATCTCCGATCCAATACGGCTAATAGCTCAACATGGGGCGTGTGGGGGAACATATCATACCCCTGCAACGATACCAATTGATAATCCGACTCAAGCCATCCCATATCCTCGCGCTGCGTCAAGGGATTACAGGAGATGTACACGATACGCTGTGGGGCATGCCGCAGCAACGCTTGACACACCGCTTCCCCCAAGCCGGTGCGGGGGGGGTCTACCACAACACATCCAAAGTTGGCAGTGGGGAGTTGCTCAAGGTAGGCTTGTACATCCTGCGCCACCACCTGTACCCGCTCTGCTGCCCCATTCTCGCGCACATTTGCCGCCGCCAAATCTGCACTCTCCTGGTGCGACTCGACAAGCACTATATCCCATCCCGCTTGGGCAAGGTACAGAGCTATCAACCCCACACCGCCATACAAGTCTGCTACCAACGGGACTACCCCCTGGTCTATCGCTGCACTCACCGCCTGCCGCACATCACTGAGCAGCCGTGGTAACAGGTGAATGTTGTTTTGAAAGAAGGTATTTGGTCCTATATGCAGCGTAGAACCACCAGCGGGTATGGGGAGCGTTGCCTGTCCCCAATAGCGCACAGACGGGGCTATAGACAGGTCGGTCATGGTGTCATTGACCAGCCAATGCACCCCAACAACGCTAGGTTGGGCTAGTGCCAATGTTGCCAGATCATCCATTGCCTCATCGTATGCCCCCGCTGCCGTCACAATACCGATTAAAAGCTGATCATCAGTGCTGCGCCGAACGACCAGATAGCGTAGGAAGCCGGTATGCTGGCGCAGGTTGTAGTCTGGGAGCTCTAGCTCGCGTGAGCGTTGCCATAGCTGATGCACAACAGCAAAACTAAACGGCGGTATCAGGTGGCACGTTTCTAGCTCAACAATGAAGTTCCAACGCCCCGGCATACGTAGCCCAAACCGCCCTTTGGTAGCTACATAGTCCATACGGGTACGGTAGGCGAAGGGGTCTGGGGATGGGGTAACGGGTATCTCCCCCCCTGCCCATCCTGCCAAGCCCGGCTCTTGCCAAAGTTCGCTCAAAACAGTAGCTTTTGCTGCCACCTGATCGGCATAGTCGTGGTCTTGAAAGGCACAACCGCCACACTGGTCGGCGTGGGGGCAGCGGGGGGGGACGGGGGTTCCTGCCTGCACCTGCTGCGTAATCCATTTACGAAATGCTTTACTACGAATACCATACCTCTTTTCTTGTCCTGGATGTAGTTATATTTTAGCTCGCCTCAACGAGTATCTCTGCCTGTTCATCAAACCATGAGATGTGATAGTGTCCCAAGAGATCGAGAAAATCCCAACGTGATATTTGAAGCAACCGAGCAGCCTGTCTCGAAGATAGGTATTCCAAATCATACAAGCGGACTACCAACGCTTCTCGTGCAAGCGTTTCTAGGGTGTCTCGTGCTTGTTCAGGCACAATCTGCCCAACATCTTCAGCAAAAGTTAGTTCTAGCGTTTTCATTGCTGCTCCTTTCACGTCTCAACACAATTTGCCCAAACGCTCTTGTACCACCGCTACCTAGCCCACGATAGCCCCGAATCAGCATCCAATCCCATCGCCTCTGTCACCTGGCGTGGCTCGCTCACCAACAACGAATCCTTGTCAGACTGCACGTCCATCACCCACAGGTCAAAGCTCGATGTTTTGGGGGAAACAGCCAAAAATGCCAGTTTATCGCCATCGGGTGAGAAGACCGGTGCTCGCGCCGTCCCAATCGTGGTAAGCCGCTGTGGGCGTGGGGTGTCTTCGTCATCTGGACTCCCCGGCAACACCCATAT
>CAZLKK010000414.1:0-3206 GCA_964559995.1 uncultured Chloroflexaceae bacterium | reverse complement strand
CATCTTCCAAATCTAGGTACTTACGAAAATCAGCAATGGCTTTGTCGTGTTCGCCTTTCAGTTTGTAGACAAAGCCACGATTATAGTAGGCATATGCATAGTTCTCATCCAGGGCAATGGCTTGATCAAAATTTTGGATAGCACGATCATATTCACTTTTCTTGTAGTAAACATACCCCCGATTGTTGTAGGCATCTTTGTAGTCCTCATCCAGGACTATGGCTTGGGTATAGTTTTGGATAGCAAGGTCGTACTCCCCTTTGCTTTGGTAGGCATAGCCCCGTTCGTTGTATGCTGCTGCATATTCAGGATTAAGCATAATCACTTGGGTAAACTGCTTAATAGCCGCATCATAGTCCCCTTCTTTAGATAGTTTCTTGCCCTGCACATAATATTCAACAACAGTTTGTAAAGAGGTTGTACCTGGATTGGGTGTAGGATTAGCGGTGTTCGTAGGCGTGAGTAGTAGACTCCATACACTACCTACGACACCTAGCACAACGATCATGGCTATGGCTATCCACTTCCTCTGGTATGGTGTGCTACTACCCGGAAAGGGTGAGGTTGCTCCTTGCCCACCTTTGCCACCCGCAACAGCATCCCAATTGATATGGGGACGTTCTTCCTTGAGCGTTGTTATGAGCACCGGCAGCTTGCCGCGCCGCTGCATATACTCGATAAGGTTTTGCGCCTTGTAGGGTAAAGTATCACCTGAGAGAAGATCATATTTCACGCCGAGATCGGTACAGAGAATCTCTAGCTCTTCTTTGCTATAGACATCGACGATACCTTCCCGCAAATTTTTGGGAGTATGTGTTGGTTTCTGCAACCTAATTCACCAAATGCCATATGGTCAACTCCCCATAAGGTTATGCCATATGATCACTCAACAACCCGCGTATGGTAGGGATATTGTACCAGACTTTTCTCCCTTCTGGGCAAAGCGCACTATGGTATTCCTTTAACCCTCGTTCCCTCTCCCCCTTGCCCCCGCTCCCAGCGGGCGAGGGGGAACACCTGCCCGGTTCCCTTGCTCCCCCAGGGGGAAGGGCAGGGGATGGGGGGCTGCCCGGCAGAGACATAGCATGCTACGTCTCACTAACTGGATATGGGGAGAGGAGATCTATTCACTGGGTAGGGATTGGTGCCAGTTGTGCTATCGCCTGCATAGCTGCCCGTTCTCGGCTCTGCATCATCGCTTCGTCCTCATCCCCCCGCTCGTGATCATACCCTAACAAATGTAACACCGCATGCACCACGAGAAAAGTTAGCTCGTGTTGGTTGCTATGCCCATAGGCAGCAGCTTGGGCACACACCCGCTCATAGGAAATGGCAATATCACCAAGATAGTGTGGCTCTTCTTCTGCTTCCATTGGCGCAGCTACAAATGGCGAATCCTCATTGTCGGTCTGCTCATTGGCAAAAGAGAGCACATCGGTGGGGGCATCTTTGCCGCGGTAATCGCGGTTGAGACGGTGGAGCGTAGCATCATCCGTAATCAATACTCCCACTTCTATCGCTCCCGTTACTTGCTCCTGTTCAAGCACTGTCGCTACCGCTTGCTCAATACGTGCGGTATTTACCGCCGCAGAGAAGGGTTCATCTACCTGAATTTCCACAATCAGCATACTGTCACCTCCACATTATGGTATGGGTTATTCCCTTTACCAAGATAGTATAGTTCATAAAGCCCTCCAGCTTTAGTGGTGGGATAAAAGGGCTTCCATCTAGGGTTATGGCAAAGTTCAGGCTGTCCCCATCCCCTGCCTCTTCCCCCACTGAGGGGAAAAGGTAGTCACATGAGCCGCGAGGGTCAACGAACGGATTGTCCCACATCCCCATTGCCCTAAAATAGGAGCGGGTACAGGGGGAGAGGGAGCCAAAAAGGCTATAATCCCTATATCATTATATCGTGGTACGACTTTGCCATTACCCCAACGGCACCGCCCCCACCGCGTCTAGCTCGCCCATCACCCGCTGCGTCTCACCCAACGCGACAACCATCCGCATGTAGTGGAGCGTGTCGTCAAAGGAGAGGGTGCGCCCCTTGCGGTCCTTGAGCCATTTGGTCAACGGTTGATAGCCGCCTATCTGCATCTCCCACACCGCCGCGTCAATGCCACCGAAGTAGCGTCCGCCGCCGAGCATCACCTGCCCCCGCTGGGCATCATACGTCACCTGTTCCACAGTCCCTAGCGTTACATCATACTGCGTCACCCCATACTCGTTGGGCTTGACCAACACCGCACACCCGCCTGCGCCCCCCACCCCGCTACTGCCTGGTAATCGTAGCAGGTGCAGGTCAACCAGCGTTGCCCCATATTGCGCTAGGGTGGTAAAGAGGTTTTTGTCGTTAGTGATGGGGATATGGGGATAGTCTATCTTGAGGAACTCGGCATAGCGCGAGCGATAGGTGGGGGTATGCAGCAGGGCATAGGTGTAGTGGAAGATGTCCTCGGGACCAACGGTGGTAGTCAAGTCGCCCGTGCCATCGGGGATGAACGTCAACCCCAAGCGTTGCTCTACCGTGGTGATGAACGCAGCGGCGAGGTTGGGGCGGCGACCATTGTCGTGGTCAAAGAGCATCGCAGGTACTTTGCCATTTGGATACAAATACAATGGGGAAAAATGGGCAATGCAAGCAGCATCAGAAAAAGATCGTGCAATAGTCCCAAATGTGGAACAAAAGACATGAGTAAAAGGTTTCCCTGGAGCGATAGAACGGGAAAAAAGTAAGCAAAGATTATCTTTTGCAACATGGTTCATAATTTGACTGCGTGAACGTTCAAGGAGTGATAAGTCGTAGATTATCCATCTATGATCAAAGGGACGATACAAAAGAGGGGCTACGCTTTCTGGAGCAATATTCTGAGAAGTTGCTCTATCTTGGGCTTCTTTTCTATCAAAGAAAATGGATAAACGATCTTTACCAGTGACAATACCCGCACTATTATCTAGCATAATAGCGGGTATCTTCCACCCGCGCTCATACTCTGGCAACAGGGCGGTATCCTGTGGCACAAACAGATACCACGGCGATGTTGGCTCCAGCGTTTGCCAATTGGTAGACGTAACATCCTGTGCCAATAGTGTCGCATACTTCGCATCCCGCCTGCCCCATAGGTCGGCGTAATACACCGTAGCAGGCACCGTGCCATCACCTTTGCCGGTCTTGACGAATATGCCAATCGCCACCCCCTGCTGAA